>DATJNE010000098.1:0-14795 GCA_035508305.1 Acidobacteriaceae bacterium
ATCGCGGTACCCGGTCGGATGCTTCCACTATCTGGTACCCCTTCACCGGGGATGAGGTTAATCCATGGCCGCATTTCGAGGACCATTTGTTCCGTCGCCACTTTCGCGGCGTCCCGCGCAGCGTCGGCAGCCGTAATAGCGGCACAGGCCTGTCGGGAAGCGTAATAAGTGTAGGTTGCTGTTATCAATACCAGCAGACCAGCAAACACAACTTCTACATACCGCGTCCAGTGCGGTGGTTCGTTCTGATTTTCTGTTACCTGGCGGCAAGCATGTTGTCCACTGTCGCCTTCTGGATTCTCATTTCGTTCGACAGGTGGCGGCAGGGGTGGGGGTGGTGGTGTCTGCGCTGCATCGGAATAGTCGGCTGTATCTGGACTGCGTTCTGGCTCATCTGGCATGGCCTTGCCTTAGCAGGTGCATAATGAGGGAAGATGAAACACGAATATCACGAAGGATCGAAGGCCGGGGAAAATTTCGAGCGGCTGGCGCGGGCCGTGCTTCAGACTCCCCGCGTAGCGAATCCGAAACGACCAGCCCGCAAGCCTACACGCCGCAAAAAGACCGGCAGCGGCAAGGGCTAGAACGGTTCCTCTTGCCCCGTCCCTGCCTCCTGCGGGTGGAGCGCGTCAGCGTCCTTCCCGGTCAACTGGGCATAGGTGATTCGCTTTCCAGCAAGCTGGCTCATGGCGATAACGAACCGATCAGCGTCATTCAGCGGATTGTCTTTCGTGCTCCGATTGTTGAACCTGAAAACCTGCTCTCCAACGTAGTGGTCAAGGTGGAAGGGTTCGACGGCAACATAGGTGCCCTTCAGACCACGCTTAAGCAGAGACCAAAAGTTCTCGATGCCCTGCGTGTGAACCTGCCCGCGAACATATTCGTCCACATGGTTCACCGTTTCGTGGATGAAGTCCTGCGCCTTCAGAGTGTCGTAAGACGGATAGCCGTCCGTGTAGACCGTCGCGCCAGACTGAATCTGGCTCAGGATTTCGTTCTGCAGAGTTTCCCGCGTGACGTTGGGAATCACTTTGGCGCGAACCTGTCTTGCTTCCCGATCCAGCATCCCCATGACTGCCGCTTTGGGCCGTCTCCCGTAGGCCGTGCGCTGTTTAGCACGACGGGAGTTGTGCATGAATCGGGGAGTCGGGCCGATGTACGTCTCATCCACTTCGACAGGACCGCCCTCACTGCCGCCCAGCTTGCCGGTAGTCGAACCGCCGCCCAGAGCCTCGCGAATCCGGTGGAGCATAAACCATGCCGAGTTCTGGCGAATACCCAGCGCTTTTCCGAGTTCGTAACTGGAGATACCGTTCTTGCAGTTGGCCAGCATCCACACGGCGATCATCCACTTGTCGAGTCCGAGCGGCGAGTCTTCCATCACTGTTCCCACCTTCGCCGTGAACTGCTTTTTGCAGATGTAGCAGAACCAGATGCGCCGCGTCTTCACAAACGAGTGCTTCGCCTGTCCACAGCGCGGGCACGTCACGTTGCCGCCCGGCCAGCGGTACTCCACCACCGTCTCGAAAGCCCGTTGCGGATCGGAGAAGTGAACGATTGCGGCTTGAAGGGTGCGAGGCGTATCCATGGATAAAACAGTACACTACACGCACATGTGTGTCAACAGTTTTGTTGCCCATGCGTGCCACTCATCCTGAGCCACCCCGCATCAATTTGATTCCACAATGGATACCCGCATCGATTTCAGAATCAAATTCATACGCAACGCCCCAAAATCGCCCCTCCCGTCGAATCAAATACATGCATGCCAACCCCCCTAGGGGGGAGGGGGGGTGGGGCTCTCTGCGCTCTGCGCTCTGTGTTCTGTCCCCCGCACCTTGTACCCTGTTGCCATGGCCACCGCTGTCACACTTCCACCGGAAATCCGCGCCAAATACGAACCCGTCATCGGCCTCGAAGTCCACGTCCAGCTCCTCACCGAGACCAAGGCCTTCTGCGGTTGCGCCAACCAGTTCGGTGCGCCCCCCAACACCAACGTCTGTCCCGTCTGCCTCGGCCTTCCCGGCGCTCTGCCCGTCCTCAACCGGCGCGCCGTCGAGTTCGCCACCCTCGCCGCCCTCGCTCTCAACTGTCAGGTCCGCGAACGCTCCATCTTCGCCCGCAAAAACTACTTCTATCCCGACCTTCCCAAGGGCTACCAGATCTCCCAGTTCGACAAGCCTCTCGCCGAGCATGGCTTCATCGAAGTTCCCGATGGCGGCGCCAAAAAGAAGATCGGCATTACCCGCCTGCACATGGAAGAGGACGCCGGCAAAAGCCTCCACGACGGCTTTCCCGACTCGGCCACCCGCACCTATGTCGATCTCAACCGCTGCGGCACCCCGCTCATCGAAATCGTCAGCGAGCCCGACATGCGCACCCCCGACGAAGCCTTCGAATACCTCACGCGCCTCAAGGAAATCATCGTCTACACCGGTGTCAGCGACGGCAATATGGAGGAAGGCTCCCTGCGCTGCGACGCCAACGTCAGCGTCCGTCTCCGCGGCCAGGAAAAATTCGGCACCAAGGCCGAAGTCAAAAATGTGAACTCCTTCCGCTTCATCCGCGCCGCCCTCGAATTCGAGATCGAGCGCCAGATCGAGCTCATCGAATCCGGCGGACGCGTTGTCCAGGAAACTCGCCTCTACAACGCGAGCGAGGGCCGCACCTATTCGATGCGCTCCAAGGAACAGGCCCACGACTACCGCTACTTCCCTGAGCCCGATCTTCCGCCCCTCATCGTGACGGAAGCCTGGAAATCCGGGATCGCGGCCCGCATGCCCGAACTGCCCGAAGCCCGCCGCGCCCGCATGATCGCCGATTACGGCATCACCGAGCAGGACGCGCACACTCTCACCGCCACGCGCGAACTGGCGGACGCATTTGAGACGGGAGCGAAAAAGGCGAAGAGCCCGCGCCGCCTGGCCAGCGTTTTTCTGACCGAACAGGGCGGACGTCTCAACGCGCTGGGGCTGACCTTTGCGCAATCGCCTGTGTCGATCGACGGCAACGTGCAGGCGGCCGATTTGCTCGAGTCCGGCACAATCTCGTCAAAGCAGCTCAAGCAGCTCTTCGATCTCTGTTTCGAACGCAAAGAAGACTTTCCCGCCGTCTACGGACGCGAGAAGCCGCAGCAGATCACCGACGCCTCAACCCTCGAAACGATGATCGACGAGGTCATCGCTGCCAATCCCGCCCAGGTGGAGCAGTATCGCAAGGGCAAGAAGACCGTCGCCGCCTTCTTCGTCGGCCAGGTCATGAAGGCCTCGAAGGGGCAGGCCAACCCGGCCCTCCTCAACGAGCTGGTAACGAAAAAGCTCGACGCCTAATCGCCGGCGCCCACCGCGATCGCCGTCTCATCGCGCCGCGCCAGCGCGCTCGCCGCGCGCCACAAACTCAGCACCGGCCACGCAAAATACGTCGCCGTCAGCCGCGGAATCCGCTTCAGATCCGTCAGGAACGAGTGCGACTCGTCACCGACGATCAGCGCTCCGTTCCGGATCATGTGCCAGTGAAACGTCGCCGACAATATCGTGTAGATCGCCGCCACGACGCCCAGTTGCCGCGTGTCGCGCCCATCCAGCCAGAAGTGCAGCCCTGCATCGCAGCTCAGCGAGCTCAGCGGCACCACAACCACGCAGCAGAACCAGGCCAGCAGCTCCGACCGAATCTCCAGCGCCTGCTGCTGCAGTGCCGAGAAGAATCCGCATGTCACCAGAACGAACGCCGCCTCGACCGCACCGAAATGGTCCCGTGCATGGTGCTCCATGTGCCGCAGCGCGGCCATGCACGCCAAACCGCGCAGCACCGCTGTCAGCAGCGCCACTTTCCAGTTCCAGTGCGTCAGCCCGAACAGCCAGCCCGATGCTCTGCTCATCCCGGATTTTCCGTTGCCGATCATCGTCTGCAACTTTCGTGTTACTTCCGGATTCGCTTCCTGCCACTCTGATGCACCTTCGCACGGTTTCGCCACATGCACCGTCAACAGGGCATTACAGTTCGCACAATTTCATCCGCGCCGTCTCCCTTTCGTCACCGTCGCCGACGCAAATTTTTCGTGAAAGTTACCAAGGTGTCGAACATTTCCGAAACTTCGCGCGCATCCCTGTGTTCACCCTTGCGACGGCGAACTTCGCCGATCGAAAATCCAGACCATCAGCGGTTCACGGACACGCTTCTCTCACGCAACGCGACCGCCGCTTTCCGAGGATCACAGCCTGGCTGCACCAAGCTCCGCGCCTTGCGCGCGTACGCTCTCTCTGCGTCCAGGCCATGATCTTCCGCAGGCGCCCTCGCACGTGTGAGCCGGCTTCCCGAAACTGCGGAAAGCGACTTCTCCCGATGTTGACCCACGCACGCATCCGCTCCACGATTGCCGCCCTTTGCCTCAGTGCCGCTCCCCTTCTGCTCGCTGCTTTCCTCCTCGTGGGCTGCGGCATGACCTCCGGCAACTCCGTCTCTAACCCCGGCTCCAGTGCTGCTCCAGCTTTCGTCATCGGCACCGACGCGCCGCTCGCCAGCGTCGTCTCGTTTAACGCCACCATTCAGTCCATCAACGCCATCGACGCCAACAACAACTCCGTTCCCCTCCTCAGCGGCTCTCCCACCGTCGACTTCGCCCGCTTCAACGGCCTGCAGACCCTCCTCGATATGAACGACGTCCCGGCCGACACTTACACCCAGATCCAGGTCGTCTTCGCCAGCGCAACCGTCGGCTATCTGCAAACCGGCTCCGGCGCGCCTTCCATCCAGACCATGCCCGCCAGTTTCACCACCAACAGCGTCACGCAAACGCTGGCCAACCCCCTGGTTGTCTCCACCGAGGGCCCCGTCGGCATCCATCTGGATTTCCGCCTCGATAAATCCATTCAGGTTTCGGGCGGACAGATCGTGGTCACCAATGGCGACGTGGTTGTCACCCCCACGCTCGACATCCGCGCTGTCGGCCCCGGCGATCCGGGCGCGTATATCGACGAGTTCATCGCCGGTGTCGTCAACCCCACTCTTTCCACGCAGTCCTTCTCGATTCAGGGACCGCACGGCCGCACCTTCACCGTCAACGTCAACGGCCAGACCGAGTGGGATAACGGCGAAGGCCTCAGCGATCTGACCAGCACCAGCATCGTCCAGATCTCCGGCGTCCTCGATCGCGCCGACTCCACGATCGATGCCGATGAAGTCGCCATCCTCTCGCAGAATGGGTTCTACGCCGCCGGCCAGGTCACGTACGTCCAGCAAACCGCAAACAATCCCGCCTCCGACTTCCAGCTCTATGTCCGCGGAACCCTGCCCGCCACGGGCAGCGGCGTGACCGACGGCCAGATCGCTCAGGTCAACCTCAGCGGCTCAGAGAAGTTCTTCATCTACTGGATGCATAACCCGCTCACCGAATTCCTCTTCAACTCCTCCACCCTGCTGCCTGGCCAGCACGTTTCCGTCGGCGGTCCGCTCTCCGGCGCAGCCAACGGCGACGCGCTCAGCGTCAAGCGTGTCGTCCTCCGGAACTGGGGCTTCAACGGAACTCTCGTCCCCAATTCCATCTCGAATGGCACTTTCCAGATGAACATCAACGGCTTCGCCGGCCTGCTTGTTCCCGGCCAGCCCGTCACCGTCTACACCGGAGCCGGTACCAGTTTTCGTGACGGCTTCAACGCCATCGGCGATGTCAGCTCCGCCACCAACATCCGCGTCGTGGGTTTGCTTCTGAAGGACCCCACTTCCGGCAACTCGGTTATCCTGGCCCGTTACATCGACGACATGGACAACGACTAACCTTCCTCCCCGGCCACCCACGAAAGGCGGCGTGCTCCTTCCGAGCCGTCGCCTTTTTTCTTAGGCCGTCGGCGGCAGGAGCCAGGTACAACACGGTTCAGGACTCGCCTTTTTCGCCGGCGCGGAAATCGCTGTCTGTTCTCCCCGTCTCAGTGTCCGGAGTACGCCGACTTCATATATTTCCGCGCCAGCTCTCCCTGCGCGGTGTCGCTTCCCGCGCTCAGCACCGCCTCATATTGTTCCACTGCTTTGCCGTGCTCCCGCATCAGGTCGTAGGTCTTGCCCGCTTCCAGCAGACAACGCCGCTTCAGCTCCGGGCTCGTCGTCGCCTGCATTGCGCCCTCTTGGTAAGCCGCGACTGCCTCGGCATAACGCTTCTGCCCGCGCAGACTGTCTCCCAGCCCGAAATACGCCAGCTCGAGGTGCGCATTGGGAAAATATCCCGGCTGCTTTGCCTGCTCGATCAGCCTCTCGTACGTATCCACCGCGACCATCCCGTCGCCGCCGTCCTTCTCCAGGTTCGCTTCCTCCAGCCAGAACAGATAGTCGTGCGGATATTCCTCCGCCATCCCTTTCGCGATCTCCACCGCCGCGGGATATTGGGCCTCGCGCCGCAGAAACAGCATCATCGACGTCTTTGCTTCCACGCGCGTGATCACTCCGTGCTCGCTGTCGTCCCGCAACAGAGCCAGCCCTGTGCCCTTCGATCCGTGAATCCCCATGATCCCAATCAGCAGCTTGAACGCCACATTGAGCGATCCCACTACGTACTGGTAAACGCCCGTCACCAGCTCCGCGTCCACATAATGCGGATCCAGCTGCAGCACCCGGTCGCAGTCGTTGCGCGCTCCCAGCGCCTGCTTCAGCGATCCGGCGAACACCCGCTCCACCATCGCCGAATACACCGCCTGCATGCTCTTCACCCACCCGCGCGCAAACAAGGCGTTGACGTCGTCGGGATTCGTCTTCAGCTCCGCATCCGCCTCGTCGATCGCCTCGTTGCTCAGCGCGTGGATCCGGTCCCGCACGTTCGGATCCTCGACGACGGTGTGCTTTCCCGTCAGGAACCCATCGTTCGCGTAGAACGTCGTGTCCAGAAGATCCAGACGATTCAGTTCGCGAAACAGCACAGCATCCAGCAGATATGCTGTCGCCATCGGGTTCCCGGGATGTTCGCGCTGGATCGTTTCGAAGCGCGGGAGCGCCGCGTCGTAATCCATGTTGTAGAAAAGCCGGAAGGCCGCCTCCACATCCGGCTCGCGGTTCAGCGGATTCGTATCCACCTTCTCCGCCCGCGCAGACACCGCTCCTGCCATCAGCAACGACCCACACAACGCGGCAGAAACCCCAATCCCGCAAAAAGAACGCAACATGCCTTCACGGATTGTAGACGGACGCCGCGGCCCAAGGTCTCTGTCGCGCCCGCCGCGCTGCCTGCTTGCAGCAACGACCTATAATCCCCACCATGCTCCAGTGGATCGCTTTCGCTGTCATCATTCTCTGCTGGGTCTTGTGGTCTCTTGCCTTCGTCCGCCCCAGCCGCCAGGCAGCCGATCGCAAAGAAGTTGCGCAGTCCTCGTCCTCCAGATGGGGCATCGTCCTGGTCATGATCAGCTTTGCGCTGCTCTTCACCTACGTCCGGCCGAACGGATTTCACAAATCTGCGCCTGAATTCATCGCCGGAATCCTGCTCGCGCCTCCTTCTGTCGCACTGGCCTGGGCTGCCACCCGCCGGCTCGGCAAACAGTGGCGCTACGCCGCTGCGCTGCGCGAAGACCACGAACTGATCACCACCGGCCCTTACCGAAGGATCCGCCATCCGATTTACGCATCGATGTTCGGCATGCTGCTCGCTACCGGACTCTGCTGGACCTGGTGGCCGCAGTTCCTCGCCTCCATCGTCTTCTTCATAGCGGGCACCGAGGTTCGCATCCGCGCGGAAGACCGGCTACTCGAGTCGCACTTTCAGGACGTCTTTCGCGCGTACCGAGCGCGCACGCCGGCCTGGATTCCTTTCCTGCGCTGAACGCGGCACTGTGGAAAGCCCTCACGTCCTCCGCCATGGTTACTAAAGTACAGGGGTTCATCAACGGTACTGATCCCCATGTCTGCCTCCGTCTTTATCTCCAGGCCGGGGCTGTTGTGCACGCGAACATCGAGCGAAACCAAGGCGCGCTCGAACCGAGTTCTGCGTCTTTCGCTCAACCCCGCCTCTCCGCCAACTCAGACCCAATCCCAAACTCCAAAAATAAGTTCCGGGCTCGTGTCTGAACCCTGTTGCGGTATCGCCGGCGTCGCCCCGCGTGGCTTTGCGCCGATCTGTTAACAAAATAGTAATTAGATTCGACTAGCTTCAACTCTTAACCGCCGTGGTACGCCTGCACCAGCGTCGCCAACATCGATCTGCATTTTTCTGTTGCTGCGGCCCCCATCTCTGGATTACCGTTGGGGCCACCGACAGCGGAACCGCCGGGTGTTACCTCCGTCTCTCTGTCCGAACACTCCCATGACCCGCACTGAACTCCTCCGCATCGTCGTCCTTCGCGCCCGCGTCCATGGGTTTGAATTCCGCCATTGGTTCCAGTCGAATCTCGAATCGGAGTGGCCCGGCTTCGATCATGCGGTCAACGTCCTTTCCTCCGGACGACGCTATTACGCTCTGCTCTTCTCCCATGACTTCGCGCGCCACTTCTGGAAGAAGGGCACGCAGATCACCTTCCTCCTTCCCTCGCAGGAATACACGCGGCTTGACGCCAACGGCAAAGTCGTGACCATCAGACGCAAATCGTTCACCCGCCGTTCTTCCCGCTCCACCTCCAACACCGTCTGGCAATACCACCTCGAGCAGATGGCCGTCTGGGAAGAGCCGCTCCGCTACATCCGCCGCTTCATCCTCACCGAGGAAGAGCTTGAAGCCGCCGGCGAACCCATCCAGCGCACCGTCTCCCCTGAGTCGCTTCCCAAGCCCGTTGCCCCGGCCGAAACCATCGAAGCCAAAGAAACTCAGGCACGCCGCATCACCGACTGGTGTTAAACAGCGCCGGATCCGGACTCATGCTTGTCGCTGCTCCCGGGCGACTTCTCTCGATTGCCCCACCCCGGCGGAACTGCTATTCTCGAAGGAGTTTGTAACGCTTTTCCAGCGCGCCCTTAGCTCAGTTGGATAGAGCGACTGACTACGAATCAGTAGGTCGGGAGTTCGAATCTCTCAGGGCGCGCCATACAATCAACAACTTACTGCTGCACCAGGAGCCGCTCTCATCGGTTCGCTGTCGCGCGGTCCGCCCCTACTGCACCACCGTCACCGATCCCTGCCAGAACGCCGCCCGGTGGCCCGCCGGATCCAGCACGCTGATCTGGCACTGATACGGCCCGTCGGCCAGCGACCCCAGCGCAATGTGAAAACGGAACGGCACGATCCCCAGCCGCGTTGATGGCATCGCCGTCATCGCCACCGGCGCCGTCTCCATTACCATCTTTGCGCCCTGATAGAACGTCACCCAGGCAAACAGCGGCGCGCTCGCATCGGCACTCGGCGGGGGCGCGGGCGCCTCTTTGCCTTCGGCCCCTCCGTCCGGCGTCTGCACCGCGGCCGCCTGTGCCACCGCCAGATCGTTCTCGTACGCCTGCAGGTACACATACATCTGCTTGTCGCGGCTGAAGACCCGTGTCACGCTGGGGATCAGCTTCTCCCCATCCTGCACCAGCGGATTCGCCGCGTCGTCCTTCGCCTGCTCCTTGCCCCGCGTCGCGTTATACAGCGCATCGTTCAGCGCCACCTTCTGGCTGCTCAGCACCACCGAGCTGATCGCCAGCCGTCGCGTCGCCTTGTTCAGATCCGGAATCGTGAAGGTTGTCTGGAACGTTCCGATGCGTCCCGTTTCATCGTCGCGGGCCAGGAACTTGATGGTGTACTTGCCGGGGAAGAGCGTGAATCCCGAGTCGTACTCGACCGGCCGCCGCGCCAGCTCCGCTGCGGTCTGGTCGCTCAGCCTGATATTGACGAAGTCGCGCACGTTGCTCATCGTTGCGCCGCTCACCTCGTCCTTTACCTCGCACACAAAATCGATCAGCGTGTGCTCCGCTCCAAACTTCTTCGCCAGCGCCAGCTCACGGCCCGGTATCTTCACGATGATCGGCACAAAATATTCCGCGCGGTTCAGCTGGAAGTAATCGATCTCCATCGCGATGGTCAGATCCGTGATCGGATCCCCCAGCATCAGCGCGTCCTCCAGCTGCCGCTCCTTGTCCGCCTCGGTGAATTTGTTGAACGTCTTGTTCGCGTAATAGCCCTGCCGGTAGTCCACCTTGTCTGCCAGCGGCGAATCCACCGTGATCTTTACTCGCCGGAAGCGTCCGTTCTGCGCTGTGTTGGTCGTGTAGTAGCCGATGATGTAGTAGTCCTCGATCGACCGCTGCGCCTGTACGATTCCCTGCGCCAGATCGTTGTTGTCCAGCAGCGCCTTCCCGCCGGTGTCCGCTCCCAGCGAATACAGCGTGTCCTGCGACTGCTGGAACCCCGTCGTCACCGCCTGCGCCGCCGTCCCCGAGTACATCCCCACATTCCCCGGCGATCCCTGCGTCGCATCGCCCAGCGGCGCTTCCGCCACCAGCCCGCGCGCATCCACCGGCCAGAACGTCACGCCCGACCGGATCGCCGCGTCAATCGTCGCGTGCAGCTGCGCCAGGTTGTCGATCCCGTGCAGCCGCATCCCGCTGGCAAAATAGATCAGCGACTTTTTCTCGCTCAACCCGCCCAGCATCTTCGCCGCGGTCTGCAGCGCGGAAAGCTGGCGGTCGTTGTTGAAGATGTTGAACTCGCTGTCATCCTGCCCGAAGGCCGCTCCCGTGTCCGCGCTGCTCGCGTCGTCGCTCGAATCCACATCGCCCTGGCCTTCGCCGACGATCATCGTCTCCAGAATGCTCAGCAGCCGGTTGCGGTCCGCCGTGAAATCCTGCAATACATCCACCGATCCACCCTGATACCGCAGGATCGCCACCAGATCAGCCGCGGTCACCTGCGTGCGCACAAATTTTTCTGCCGCCGCCAGCGCCCGCAGCTGATCGTCCGGCGGCATCGCCGTCATGTCGAAATAAAACGCCAGAAGCCGTTTGTCGTTGTATTGCGGTTTGCCCGGGCGTTCCGGCGCAATTTGTGTCCGCGACAGTGTCTTGTAGAGGGTGATTTGCTCCTCATCCACCGGCGTTACCGGCAGCGGCTTCACCTCATCGGACATTGCCTGATGCTCGAAGACCTTGATCGTCTGGGGCTGCCCATCCTCGGTCACCGTGAAGTCCTTGGCCGTCAGCCCCGGAACGAAGTGCCCCTGCTTGTCCTTTACCGTCACCGTCTCGATCACCAGCTGCGAGTTCACCGTCAGCGTGAACGTGCCGTTCTGCCCGGTCATCTCGTTGGTGCCCGTCTGCTGCGCGCAGGCGCACGCCGCCGCAAGGACCAGTACCCCCGCAACTCCCATCCACCGGCGCATGGCTAGAACCTCAGCCTTCCCGTCAGCTGCAGACTCCGCATCGGATTCGCCGCGGCCGGCAGTCCGAACACCGTGCTGTTCACCGTCGTGTTCCACCCCGTCCATGCCGCGTGGTTCAGCAGGTTCGTCGCCTCCGCGCGCACATCCAGGTTCCACTGGCTCTTCAGCCGGAACGTCCGCGCCAGCGCGCTGTCCAGACTGAACTGATCCGGTCCTGTGATCGAATTCCGCCGCGCATTCCCCCATTGTCCCGCTACCGGCGTCGCGAACGCCGCGGCATTCAGGTAGTAGCCCTGCGCCGCCGCGTACAGCGGCTTGCCTGTGACATCCGGCCGCAGCAGATTCGAGAACCCCGTTCCCGGAATCCCCTCCAGCAACACCGGCGTCTCCGGCGTCCCGCTCGCTGCGGTGATGCTCGTCAGCACCGTCCATTCCTTCAAGAGCGTCCCGCGCCATCCGCTCAGCAGCGTTTCGCCGCCCAATCCCATCCCCGTCGTATATTGCAGCGTGCCCTTCAGCACATTCCTCTGATCGAAGGTCGACAGCCCGCGCTCTCCCGCCAGATTCAACCAGTTCTGCGCAAGGGTTGCCGCCGGGGGCTGGTTGTTGGCAAAATCACTCACTGGCGCTGCCGCCTCGCTCGCCTCCACATGCCCCTGCTCGCCAACCTGCGCATCGTCATCTAGCGCCTTCGACCACGTGTAGTCCGCCGTCGCCGTCAGGCCGCTCCGCAGCCGCCGCCGCACCTGCAGTTCGCCCGCCTGCCGCGTGGAATTCCCGTTCGAGGCGCGATAGACGAAGCCCACCGGCAACCCCGCGTAGGGATTCGTGCCGCCTGGCGCATACGTGTTCGGCAGAAATTCCTGTGTTCCCCGCGTCCCCTTCGTCCCCAGATAGGTCGCTGTGATCACCAGCGCCCAGGGAAAATCCTTCTGCATCGAAAGCTGCCAGTCCTGCGCGTACCCCACGCGCAGATTCGGATCCACCGCATAGGTGTCCGCCGTCGTCCCCGCGCAGTTCCTGAATCCATCCGCCAGCGTCAGAGGACAAGCCGAGCTGTTCGCCACGCTCACGCTCAGCGACAGAGGCGCCTGTTGCGCCAGGCTCTCCGCGCTGGCCAGGTACACCGACGTATCGTCATAGATCCCGTATCCGCCCCGTACCACCAGCGTCGACGCCGGAATCGGACGCCACGACATCCCGATGCGCGGTTCCCATCCGCGATAATCCGGCCGCAGCAGTGTCCCCGGATACTTCGTCCCCGTTACCGGACCGGTCGGATCGCTGGCCAGAACCGGCTCGGCCGCCGTGAATCCCTGCACGATGTCCAGGTTCACCATCCGCCCGTATAGTTCGCTCATCGGCGCGCCATACTCCCAGCGGATCCCCGCGTTCACCGTGAACGTCGGCATCACGCGAAAGACATCCGTCACGTACGCGTCGTACGCCGAGGTCCGGAAATATTTCTCCGCATTCCCAAACGCGATCTGGCTCGCGTCCGGAATCCCCAGCAGATAATCCGCCAGGTCCGATCCCGTCGGGTTCCCCGCGCCCGGCGTGCTCCCCGGCGCTTCGGTCGCCGCTCCTGTGAATGTGAAACTCCCGCGCGGGTTCTGCTCGGTAAATTCGTTGTACTGTTGCCGCCGGAAATCGAAGCCGAACATCACCGTGTGCCGGCGATGCGTCGTCGACACCTTCACCCCATACGCATTGGTCAGGTTCCGGTTGAACTCGCTGTTCCCGTCCGTCAGCCCTGCCGTTCCGCTGGAAAACACCAGCGAAGGCGGTCCCCAGTTCTGCGGATCCTGATCGTTCCCCGTGATCCCCGCCTCGCCCGACACATTCAGACGATTCTCAAATTCGGGCCGCGCCAGCGTCCGCAGCCGCGTGAGGTGATAGCTGAACGTCGTGTACATGTCGTGATGAAACTGGTGCGCCCAGTTCGCCCGCCCATCCAGCCCCAGCGTATCCGTGTCGTCGCGGAAGTTGAACACGTTCGCCGTATCGCCCCGTGAGCTTTCAAACCCAAACCCGCCATACACCTGATCCCGCCGCCCCAGCGTCTTTTCCAGCCGCGATTCCATCGCGTCGGTGTGCGTGTTATTCAGCACCTGCGTCTCGTAGTTGTATCGCGCATTGCCGGACACGTTCGGCAGCGGATAGTACTGGAGCAGCGCCGCTGCCTGCTGGCTCACCGGAATCGGCCCCGTAAACGGCTGTCCCGTCGCCGGATCATAAACGGTCACCGGCTGCCCATCCGCGTTCAGCAGACCCGAGAGATCGCCGCTGCGCTCCGCCGTCGTCGGCACCAGTGTCGAATCTGTCGTCGCGCTGCCGTTACGCGTCCACTGGTACCCCACAAAAAAGTCCGGCCCATGGTAGAAGAGGTGCGGAATATTCAGCGGACCGCCCAGCGTCGCCAGCCCTGTCACCCGGCTGTACTCCCCCTTCGGCACCTGCAATCCCGTCAGCGAATACGGCCGCGCATCGAAAATCGAATTGTCGACCACCGCCCCCAGTCCTCCCGTGTACAGGCCCCGGGTTCCCGGCCGGTGATTCCCAAACGCCGGCGACAGCGAAAACCTCGACGTGTTCGCGTTGCTCGATGTGCCGTTGATCAACAGCCCGTCTTCCGCCTTCTGCGCATTCTCGTCCTCCGGCGGCGGCGCCGCCGCTGCTCCACCGTTCTGCGTCCGTGCCTTCGGCTTCTCCTCCGGCCGTTGCGCCAGCTCCGGCTCCGTCTCCGGATGTACGACCTTGCTCTCGGCCAGCATTTGCTGCAGTCCCAGCAACTGCAGGTCCCACGCTCCCTGCGCCATCTTCGGCGCCACCGTTACTGTTCCGTCGAGCGTCCTGAACCCCCGCATGCGGATTTCGATCTTCCATGGCCCATCCGCCACGTCGGGAAATTCATAGACTCCCTGTTCATCGGTCACCGTCGTTATCTGCTTCGCGCCCTGCGACAGAGTCACCGTGGCGCCGGGCACCGGGACGCCCGCATAGAACACCTGTCCGTGATACTCGCCCGCCCACGCTGTCGCCGCTGCCAGCAGCAGGGTTGCCGCGCAGGCCAGACGCACAGCCGCACGCGCCCACGAGCGCCACACCGACAAAACCTCCATCGATCGAGAACTCTTAACCATCGTCCCTGGTCGTTCTCCGCTGTGCCGTACGTTTTCGATCCGTGCTTTCGCGTTTTCTGCGTGTCGGCTGTCCGCGACCTGCTGGCGGCTCCTGGCTCTGGCCAGCATGCGAACCGCCATTGCAGCCCTGCTCCCCACCGTGAGAAAGACGTATGTTACGGCGCGTCGCTCATCCCCGATTCAGCCATACTGTCCGAATTCGGGTCCGACGTCCATTATCGAACACTACATAGACTCGCTTTGCACTGGAATGCGAGCAAAGCGTTGAGTCCACCCGCGCTGCGCCGGGCTTTCGGTACCTGTCTTCACCGGCTTCTGCCGCAAAGCTACTCGTGTAGTAATATCTACTACATATGTAGGTGATCGGTCAACGTGGCATTCCCAACATCGC
>DATJNE010000099.1:0-15227 GCA_035508305.1 Acidobacteriaceae bacterium
CCGATCATGCGAGCCACGGCATGTTTTTCCATGTACTCGCTCATGTCGAGGCGGATCATGGCCTGCTCGTCGTCGAAGAGGAATTCGGCGAGCGCGCGGGCGGTTTCGGTTTTGCCGACGCCGGTGGGCCCGAGGAAGATGAAGGAGCCAATGGGGCGCTTCGGGTCGCTGAGGCCGGCGCGCGAACGGCGAATGGCGTTGGCGACGACGCTCAGCGCGGCATCCTGTCCGACGACACGGTCCCTGAGACGCTCTTCCATCTGGACGAGCTTTTTGACTTCGCCTTCGAGCATGCGGGAGACGGGAATGCCGGTCCACTTGCTGACGATTTTGGCGATGTCTTCCTCGTCGACTTCTTCCTTGAGCATGCGCGGTGCGCCGGTCTTGCCGTCCTGCAGCGCGTTCAGCTTTTTCATTTCGGCTTCCAGTTTCGGAAGCTCGCCGTACTGAATCTGCGCGGCGCGTTCGAGATTGCCGCGGCGGGTTTGCTCGTCGGCTTCGAAGCGAAGGGTCTCGATTTGTTTTTTCAGATCGCTGAGGCGGGTGATGGCCTCGCGCTCTTTGGTCCAGCGCGCGCGGAGGGCGGTGGCTTTTTCGCGGAGCTGAGCGACTTCGCGCTCCACGTGTTCAAGCCGCTCTTTGGAGTTGGCGTCGTTCTCGCGCCTGAGGGCGGCGCGCTCGATTTCGAGCGAGGTGGCTTCGCGTTCCAGCTCATCGATTTCCTGGGGGACGGAGCCGATCTGGATGGCCAAAGAGGCCGCGGCCTCGTCGACCAGATCGATGGCCTTGTCGGGCAGGAAGCGGTCGGAGATGTAGCGATGCGAGAGCGTGGCGGCAGCGACGATGGCCGAGTCACGGATGCGGACCTTGTGGTGGGCCTCATAGCGCTCCTTGAGGCCGCGCAGGATGGCGATGGTGTCCTCGACGTTGGGCTCGCCGACGTAGACGATCTGGAAGCGGCGCTCGAGGGCAGCGTCCTTCTCGATGTATTTTTTGTACTCGTTCAGCGTGGTGGCGCCGATAGCGCGGAGCTCGCCGCGGGCCAGCGCCGGCTTGAGCATGTTGGAGGCGTCGATGGCGCCTTCGGCTGCGCCGGCTCCGACGAGGGTGTGCAGCTCATCGATGAAGAGGACGATCTGGCCGTTGGACTCCTCGATTTCCCTGAGCACGGCTTTCAGGCGGTCTTCGAATTCGCCGCGATACTTAGCGCCGGCGAGCATCGAGCCGAGATCGAGGGCGATGACGCGCTTGTCGCGCAGGATGTCGGGCACGTCGCCGTGGACGATGCGGCGGGCGAGGCCTTCGACGATGGCGGTTTTGCCGACACCAGGCTCGCCGATGAGCACAGGATTGTTCTTGGTGCGGCGGGAGAGGACCTGGATGACGCGGCGAATCTCTTCATCGCGCCCGATGACAGGATCGAGCTTGCCGCGGCGCGCGAGTTCAGTGAGATCTTTGGCGTATTTCTCGAGGGCCTGGTATTTGGCTTCCGGGTTCTGATCGGTGACGCGCTGGTTGCCGCGGACGGCGGCGAGGGATTTGAGGACCGCGTCGTGGCCGGCGCCGAGCGAGGCGAGCAGGAGCTGCGCGCCATCATTTTTAAGGCGGGTGAGGGCGAGGAGGAGATGCTCGGTGGAGACGTAGTCGTCCTTGAAGTTCTCGGCCTCTTTGAAGGCGGCTTCGAAGACCTGATTGAGGGCGCTGCTGGCGCCGGGCTGCGCCGCTGAGCCGCTGACTTTGGGAAGCTGGTTCACGGCCTCCTGGGCGCGTGTCTCAAGCTGACCCAGGGGCACACCAATCTTGTCGAGGACGGAGGGGATCACGCCCTCTTTATCGCCGAGGAGGGCAACGAGCAGGTGCAGGGGGAGGATTTCGGGATTGCCGTTTTCGGCTGCGAGCTGGCTCGCGTTCTGGACCGCTTCCTGCGACTTGACGGTAAATTTGTCCCAACGAATTGCCATGTGTACCTCAGTTGTCCGTGATCCGTTGTCAGTGCTTCGTGATCAGTTTTCAGTGATGAGGGATTCCATAAAAAATGTGCGGGAGGAAAGGGACCCTCCCGCTCGATAGTGCTCCAAAAGAGAGCCGGCAGCCAGTAGCCGGGGCCGGACTTACGCGGCGGTTTTGACGTCCTTCCTGGCGCTTTCGAGGGCGGGAGCACCGACGGCGACCTTGATCTGCTTCGGCTTGGCTTCGGCGCGCTTCTCGAGTTCCAGGCGGAGAATGCCGGCTTCGTAGCTGGCCTTCACGCTGTCCGGGTTGACGGTGTTCGGCACGGTGAAGGAGCGATAGAAGCTGCCGTAGCGACGCTCGATGCGGTGGAAGTTCTCTTCCTTCTCTTCCTTTTCGAACTTGCGCTCGCCCTTGACGGTGAGCACGTTGTTTTCGATCTGAATGTCGAGGTCGTTCTCTTTCATACCCGGGACTTCGAGCTTGAGAACGATTTTGTGCTCGTCCTCATAGATGTCCACCGGCGGCACGAAGGCCGCGGTCGACATTCCATCAGCATCGGACCGGTTGAACTCCTGGAAGAGCGAGTTCATGCGGTTCTGGAGCGTAAGGACGTCGCGGAAAGGGTCCCAACGAGTGATAGCCATAACTGAATTCCTCCAAAGCTTCTGAAGAGTTTTTGAGAGTTGGCGCCGGCCCCGGAGAGCCCCCAGGTGGGGGCCGTGGGCGGGTCGGCGATTCACAACATCTGATGCCACTATAGCATACAAGATGCAGAAAACATGAGTGATTTATTGTCAATTCTCGATTACAACACTAAGACGTTGAATATAAACAGTTTTCTTTAGTGGTTGGGCCTCGACTACTGGACTATTGAGCGCGCAAAGCCTCGGTTGGATCGACGGAGGCCGCTCGCCGGGCGGGGAGGTAGCAGGCCATCAGAGCGACCAGGAGCAGGACCAGTGCAACCCCGGCAAAGGTGAGCGGGTCGCGCGGGGAGACGCCATAGAGCTGGGCGCTCATGAGGCGAGTGAGTCCCGAGGCGAGGCCGATTCCGAGGGCGACGCCGAGCAGAGCCATGCCGGCTCCCTGGCGGAGGATGAGGCGGAGGACATCGGCGCGCTGGGCGCCGAGGGCCATGCGGACACCGATCTCGCGGGTGCGTTCGCCGACCAGATAGGAGATGACGCCGTAGATGCCGATGCAGGCGAGGAGGAGGGCGAGCGCGGCAAAGAGGGCGAGCAGGATCATGGAAAGACGGCGGGCGGCAAAAGAGTGCTGGAGGACGCCGTTCATGGTTTCGACGGCGAAGACGATTTCGTTGGGGTCGAGCTCGGAGACGGCGCGGCGCACGGAGGGCATGACGGCGGAGGGGTCGTCGCGGGTGCGCAGGACCACCGCAGTGATGTCGGCGACCAGCGGCATGAGCTTGGGGGGCAGCTGCATCATGGGGTAGTAAAACTGCGCTTCGATGGCAGATTTGGGATCGTTGCCGGGGCCCCACTGTTTTACGTGGCCGACGACGCCGACGATTTCGGCTTCGACGTCGAACTGAGCGATGTGAATGTGCTGGCCGATGGGATTGGCGTTCGGGAAATATTTGCGGGCGAGGACGTCGTCGACGTCGACGACGATGGGGGCGTTTTCGTCGTCGTGGTCGGAGATGAAGCGGCCGCGGAGGAGGGTCATGCCCATGGCGCGCTGGAAGCCGGACTCGACCAGGTAGAACATGGCAGGGTCCATGTCGTTATCATTGTCCGGTTTGGGCTGGCCCTCGATCCAGAAGGGAAGTTCGGAGTCGTGGATCATGGGGCGTGAACCGAGGGTGACGGAGACGGCCTCGACGCCAGGGATGGCGCGCATGGCGGCGTCGAACTGGCGGAGACGGGCACGGGTTTGAGCGGCGGTGGTTTTTGCGTTGGAGGGCAGAGAGACGGAGAAGGTGATGGCGTGTTCGGGGTTGTAGCCGGGGTTGACTTTCCACAGTGCGGCGAAGGTGCGGAGCATGAGGCCGGCACCGATGAGGAGAACAAGGGCAAGAGCGACCTGGGCGGCGACGAAGAGTCCCTGGAGACGATGGCGGGCGCCGGCAGCACCGCGGCCGGCCTGGCGGAGGACGTCCTGGAGGTTGGCACGAGAAATTTTGAGGGCAGGCGCGAGGCCGAAGAGGATTCCGGCGAGCAGGGAGACGCCGAGGCTGAACAGGAGAACGCGGCTGTCGATGGTGACATTGGAAGCGCGGGGCAGTTCAGCCGGCAGAGACGCGACGATGGCCTTCGTGGCAAGGAACGCCAGGGCGAGTCCCAGTAAGCCGCCCAGGCCGGCGAGGAGAACACTCTCGGTGAGCAACTGGCGGATGAGGCGGGTGCGGCTGGCGCCCAAGGCCGCCCGGACCGCAAACTCGCCGGAGCGCGCCATGGAGCGCGCCAAGAGGAGGCTGGCCACGTTGGCACAGGCGATGAGGAGCAGGAATCCGACAGCGGCCAGAAGCACGAGGAGAATCGGCTGCACGTTGCCGACGATGTCCTCTTTCATTGACATGAGGGAAACGCCGACGTCTTTATCCGCCTCGGGGTAGAGAACAGCGAGGGTGTGGGCGATGGCGTCCATGTCGGCGCGGGCCTGGCCGAGGGTGACGCCGGGGTTGAGGCGGCCGATGGCGTGCGCGCTTTCGTCGACGCGGCGGTCGCGGAAGGAAGGATCGTTCCACTGGCCGAGCGGGATATAGACGTCGCGGTCGGTCCCGTAAAAGAGGAAGCTGGGCGGAAGGACGCCGACGACGGTGTAGTCGGCGCCATTGAGGGTGATGGGCTTGCCGAGGATGGACAGCGATCCGCCGAACTGGCGGTGCCAGAAGGCGTCGCTGAGGATGGCCACGGGGGCAGCGCCGAGGTGGTCGTCGGCGGGATTGAAGTCGCGTCCCACGGCGGGGTGAACGCCGAGAGTGGAGAGGAACTGCGCGGAGATCATGAAGCCGTTCACACGCTGGGCGGGAGCGTGGCCGCCGGTGAAGTTGTAATCCTCATGGCGGTACATGGCCATGGAAGAGAAGGTTCGGTTGTCGCGCTGCCAGTCGAGAAAATTCAGGTAGCTGATGGGCGCCTGGGGCATGCCGGCGTTGCGTTCGTTGATGGCGACGAGCTGACCGGAACGCGCGTAGGGGAGCGGGTTGAGGAGCACGCCGTTGACCACGGAAAACAGGGCAGTGTTGACTCCGATGCCGAGCGCGAGGGTGAGGATCGCGACGATGGCGAAGGCAGGAGACTTGAAGAGCATGCGGAGAGCGAAGCGAACGTCCTGGGCAAGAGCGGCCACGGGCGGACCTCGGCGGTGAGATGTCTGATTGTAGGGCAGGCTGCCGGGGTCCTGGACCGGGGGTTGGGTGGGGTGTGACGAATGGGCTCCGGCCGGGGACAAACGTTGCCAAACACCCGCTACTCAAACGTTATACTAAGCGGCGGCTACAGGCGGGATGCCCGTGCGGACGCGGGCGTTTCCCTTCCCTGTTAGCGTACAAGGTGGCTGGGCCGATGAATCGGGACACGGGATCCATGAGGCGAAACAGAGGCGCATGCAGGTGCATGCTGGCCGTGCTGCTGACGGGGGCCGCGATGTTGTGGCCAATGGCAAGGGTGAGGGCCCAGCCGGGCCCGGCCCCGGTGGCGTGGAGCGGCGTGGTGCGCACGGATACGGGCCAGCCGGTCGCAGATGCAACGGTGGTTCTGACGGGGCCAGGAGGGACCTATCGTGCCCCGACGAGAGGCAATGGCAGCTTCACCTTTGCGAACGTCGTTCCGGGGCACTATGGCGTGATCATCCGGCAAAAGGGGAAGCCGGCGACGGCGGCGCTTCCCATCGATCTGCCGCGGGGATCGGTATTCATCACGGTAAGCCAGCAGAACACGGCCGCGGTTGCGGCGCAGGCGCCGGCTCCGGCGGCAACGACGGCTGCCCAGCCTGCGGCGAGCTCCACGCAGACCTCAGGCGGAGAAAAGCTGTCCAGCGAATCGGTGAGTTCCCTGCCTCTCAACGGGCGCGACTTCAGCACGTTGCTGTTGCTGGCGGCGGGAACGATGACCGATGTGAACGGGGCGACCAACTTTACGCAGCAGTTCGCGATCGACGGTCAGAGGGGGGTCGAAGCGGTTTTCGCCATGGACGGGGCCGACATCAGCGACCCTGAAATGGGCGGCAGCACGTTCACCAATTTCAATGTGGACGCGATCCAGGAGCTGCAGTCGAGCTCCGGGTGGATGCCGGCTTCCATTGGCCGAGGCGCTGCCGGGTTTACGAACATTGTGACGCGATCGGGAGAGGCGGGCTTCCATGGCTCCTTCTTCGAGTTCCTGCGCAACTCAGCTCTCGACGCGCGCAACTACTTCGACTATCCGTCGATCGTCGAGCCCGGGCGCATTCCACCGTTCAAGCGCAACGAGTTTGGTTTTACCAACGGCGGGCCGGTTTTGCTGCCACATCTATATGATGGCCGAGGCCGGACGTTTTACTTCGGGCAGTACCAGGGATTCCGCCAGGTGCTGGGCACGACGCAGGTTCTGCCCATGCCGACGCCGGCCGAGCGTTCGGGCCAGGACGTGGTCACCTACGCCGACGGCAGCACGGATACGCTGCTCGTTCCGGTCAACCCGCAGATCGCCGCCGTTCTCGCTCGCTATCCGAAACCCAACAACCCTGCCGGAACTTACGGAGCGCGGACGTACGCAGCGCCGTCGAACGTGGTGACCAATGCGGATCAGTTCTCGATCCGTATCGATCAAGAGCTCGGCGCGAAGGGACAGTTTCTGGGCCGCTTCAACTACGACAACCTCACCGGGCCCACGACCAACCCGGACCAGACCACGATTGACCCCAGTTTTGGCGTGCAGTATGTCGATCGCCAGCGCAACGTGGAATTCCGCTACACGCGCACGCAGTCACCGCATCTCGCGTGGGAGTCGATCTTCAGCATCACGCGGACGACGCCGTCGTTTCCCACGCCGAACCGCACGGACCCCGCTGTGAAATTCAGCGACGGCCTTTATGAAGGGTTCGACACGGCCGCAGGATCGGTGATGTCGGCCTTCGGCAACCTCTTCCAGGGGCAGCAGAACTTCACGTGGACGCGCGGGCGACACACCTGGAAATGGGGGGTGGAAGCGCGGCTGAATCGCGATACAACCTATTTCGGCATGAGCCCTAACGGCGAGTACGATTTTGGCGGCGGGACCGTGTATTCGCCGGTTTTCATTCCTTCGCAGAGCGGCATGCACAACGTGAATGCCGGCGATCCGCTGCCCAACACGCTCGCGAGCCTGCTGGTCGGCTATCCCTACAGCTACACCGTCGCGGTCGCGCCGCCGTATTTCTCCAACGGCGCGCACATCGGACCGGCGGCGATCAACCGCAACGACGTCAACGTGTATCTGCAGGACACGTGGAAGATCAACGAGCACTGGGCGGTGGACTACGGCCTGCGCTACGAGGTGTATTCGCCGATCACGGAGCGGGCCCATCGCACGTCCAGCTTCCTGAATGTGACGCCGCCGCCGGGACAGTCGCAGGTGTATGTCATCAACCCGCAGCCAGGATTTCGCTCGGGATGGAACGGCTGGGGGCCGCGGCTGCAGGTGGACTGGAACGCGCCGCGCAATTTTCTGGTGCATGCCGGCGGCGCGATCACGGTGATCCCGCCGAACATCTGGCAGGACAATTTCCTGACCGGCTCGACACCGTTTGCCGTCTATCCGCGCGTGAACGCGTCGAAGGCGGGCGAGGTTGCGTACGGGTTCCAGATCACGCCCGATGAGGTCCCGCCGACGTACACGCCGTCGGGGCAAAACGTCTTCTCGACCTGGTCGCTCAAAGATCTGCCGGCGAACACGCCGATGGACATCAATCGGTACCAGAACGACCTGGCCGCTCTGGCGCCCGGCCATCAGCTCTCGCTGCTCAGCCTGAGCGCGATCGACCGGCGCTTCGGCGATGCGTACCTGCAGACGTGGACGCTGGGCTTCGAGCGCACGATTTTCGGGCTCACGGCCGACGCCGGCTACGTGGGCACGGCGTCGTTCCGCCTGCCGCGTTCCGCTTTTCCCAACGGATATCCCGGGGCGGAAGAGGGATTCGCGCCGTACACGACTTTCGACCCGACGGGCGCTATCGCGGGCGGATACGGATTTGAGTCGGTCATCGAGGACACATCGCACTCCTCCTATAACGCGCTGCAGACCTCTCTTTCGGGGACGGTGAAGCACGGCGGCCCGGGTCTGCAGGCCGGCTATACGTGGTCGAAATCCCTCGACGACACCAGTGCGGTGATCGGCGGAACGGGGTCCACGGGCGCCCAGGCTCTGCCGCTGCCGCAGGACCCGTTCAACACGCACACGGAAAAGGGGCCGTCGAACTTCGACGTCGCGCACGCGTTCTCGATCAGCGCTGCGCAGGATCTGCACCTTCAGGAGCTGGGCTGGCTGGAGGGGCCGCGGGTGCGCAAGGTGTCATCGGGGTGGGAATTACTGAGCATCTCCACCATCACCAGTGGCTCGCCCTTCACGGTGTACTCCGGCATCCAGCAAACGGGCGCGGGGACGGCGGGAGCGGATCGCCCGGACCAGATCGGCAAACCGCACCTGTCGACGGCGAAGAGTTCGTCGCGTCCGCGGGAGGACTACTTCGGGCTGGGGGCGAACAATGCGTCCTTCTTCTTCATTCCGGTGGGTGTGGCGGGGGGCTCCGGACCGAACGACGGACGCTATGGCACGCTGGGGCGCAACACGTTCCGCGGCCCGGCGTATTACGACTTCGACTACGCGGTCATTAAGGACACGCCGGTGGGACGGCGGGCGAGCGGCGTTGAGCGCATGGATGTGCAGTTCCGGGGGGAGTTCTTCAACGTCTTCAACATTGTGAACATGGGCCTGCCGGCGAACACGATCAAAGGATCGGGGTTTGGGGAGATCAGCAGAACGGCGGGGACTTCGCGGCAGATTCAGTTTTCTCTGAAGATCATTTATTAGCCGGGAGCTGGTTTTGGCCTGGTCCTGATGGCGATTCAGTCCGTGCGCAGAGCGCGTGCAGGATCGACGGTGGCTGCACGGCGCGCCGGAATAAACGCCGACAGGCCGGCCACGACGCAGATCACCGCGATCCCCAGCGCGTAGACGACGGGATCGGCAACAGAAACGCCGAAGAGCTGGCTGCGGACCGCGCGGGTGGCGAGGATGGCGATGGGGATGGTGACCAGCACAGCGCCGCCGGCGAGGACCATGACCTCCCAGAGAATCAGGCGCACGACGGTTGCGCGCCGAGCGCCGAGGGCCATGCGGATGCCGATCTCTTTGGTGCGCTGGGCGGTGGAATAGGCGAGGATGCCGTAGAGGCCGATGCCGGCGAGCACGGTTGCGAGGAGGCCGAACGCGGTAGCCAGCAAAGCGATGGTGCGCTCTGCCAGCAGATTCTGGTCGATCTCATCGCGCATGGTGGTCAGATGCCCCACAATCAGCTTCGTATCGACGTTCGCTATTGCTGCGCGAATGCTGTTGGCTGCGGCATCGGGGTCCTGCCAGGTGCGGACATAGAAGATCAGGCCGGTTGTTCTCTCCGCCTGGGCGAAGAGGGTGTAGTCAGTCGGGTAGGCAGCACTGCGCACGCTTTCGTGCTTCACATCGCGCACTACGCCGACGATCGTTGCATCGGTGAGGGGGCGATTGGGACGGCTCACGTGATGGCCGAGCGCCGCTCGGGGGCTGCCGAAGAAGTGTTTCGCGAAGAGCTCATTTACGATCGCGACTTTGTCCGAGGTCGCAGTGTCGCTCGCGTTGAAGTATCGTCCCACGACCAGCGGAATGCCCAGCGTCTGCAGATAGTCGTTGCTCACCCAGGGCAGCTCGACATCGTATTCTTCGTTGGGCGGCGGCGTGTAGCCCGGCACCACCACGTCGCCTGAGACGCCGTCGTCCGCCAGATCCTCGTCGTTCGTGGCTCCCACGCCGCGCACGCCGGGCAGCGCGGCAATGGCATCGAGAGCGCGCTGTTCCACCGGCGCCACCCCGGTGGGGGGGTATCCCGCCAGGAGCGGATTCAAATTGAAGACGAGCAGATGATCGGTGGCGAATCCGGCATTCACGTTGCGCAGATTGCTGATGGTTCGCACAAACAGTCCCGCGGCGACGATCAGCAACAAGCTGAAGCCGATCTGCAGCGCGACGCAGGTGCGGCGGAAGCGCAGCGATCCACTCGTGCCGCCGCGTCCCTGATGGAGGGCCTCGGCCAGTTTTGGATTCCAGAATTGCACGGCCGGCGCAAGGCTGAACAACAGGCTCGCGATCAGGGTCACCACGACGGTGAAGAGAAGGACGCGCCAGTCGAGCGTCGCCGAAAATGCCTGCGAACCGTCGGAACCCGACGACATCCAGCGGATGAGTCCGTGCAGGGCTTCCGGCACCAGAGCAACACCGGCGACGGCTCCGGCAACGCCGAGCAGCATGCCTTCTGCCAGCAACTGGCGCAGGACCTGACCATTGGTGGCGCCCAGGGCGTAGCGAACGGAAAATTCACGCGCCCGCGTCGCGGCGCGCACCAGCAGCAGGCTCGCCACGTTGACCACGGCCATCAGGATGACCAGCAGCACCATGCCCATGATGATGGTGAGAGGCGTCTGCACGTCCTGGCGCATGGGCGAAAAACCGTTTGCGCCTGCTTCCAGATTCAGATGGCCCTTTGTGATGAAACCGGTACGCGCCTTCGGCGACTGGTCCTTCAGCTGCGTGAACTCCTCGGTTCGCAGATCGCGGAAGAGTGCGTTCATGGACGCGTCCGCCTGCGCCAGGGTTATGCCGGGCTTGAGCCGGCCGACGACGTTCATCCAGTAGGAATGGTGATCGTTGAGGTAATCCCACTGCGGCTCGATGGTCTTCTGCATGGTGACCGGGACATAGATGTCGGGGAGTTCGCCCCATATCGTGCTGTGAAATCCCGGCGCCGCGACGCCCACAATGGTGAAGGGCGAGCCGTTGACGAGCATGGTCTTCCCCACCACCGGCGCTTCCGCCAGGCGCGACTTCCAGTAGTCGAAGTTGAGCACGGCTACCGGATTGGCTCCGGGCGCGGTTTCATCGCTGGACACAAGCACGCGTCCCACGGCGGCCGGCACGCCCAGCACCTGAAAATAGTTGCCGCTTACCATGTCCGCGCCCACCGCTTCGGCGCGGTCGTTCCAGGTGATGCCGGCGCGCGTTGTCGACGAGGCGACGATGCCGCTGAAGGCGGTGTTCCTGTCGCGCAGGTCTTTGTACATCGGATAGGAGAATTCGTGGATGTGCCCTTCCGAGCTGCCGCCGTGCGACTCGCGGTGGCCGGAGTAGTCCCCCGCAAAGCTGAGGACGACGAGCCGCCCAGGATCCTGCACCGGGAGTGCCTGCATGAGGGCCTGATCGAGCAGGCTGAAGACGGTCGTGTTGGCTCCAATGGCGAGGGCGAGGGTGAGCACGGCGACGGCGGTAAAGATCGGATTCCTTGTCAGGCCGCGGAACCCGTACTTCACATCGCGCCACATCGACTCCAGCGTCCAGACGGGCCGCTCCTGGCGGCATTGCTCGCGCGCCCGTTCGCGGCCGCCAAAGGCAATCGCCGCCCGCCGCCGTGCCTCTTTCTCGTTCATTCCCCGCGCCATGTTCTCCTCCATCTCCCTCTGCAGATGAAACTGGATTTCCTCGTCCACTTCACGGCGCCGCTTTCCTGCGAAGAAGAACTTCACCCGCGACCAAATCTCAGGGATCATTGCTCACCTCGGCTGTTCGCCGTTCACCCGCCAGCTCCTGGCTGCGCGGGCGGCGTGCAGCTCGCCACTAGAAGCTGGCCTTCAATACCAGATTCACGGCCCCGGTCAACCTCTCCCAGTTCTGCAGTTCGGCCTCGAGCTGTTTGCGTCCGGCTGCCGTAAGGGAGTAGTAGCGTGCGCGCCGGTTGTTTTCCGATGCGCCCCACTGGGCGCGAATCCATCCCCGGTATTCCAGCCGGTGGAGGGCAGGATAGAGCGAGCCCTGGCCGATCTGCAGGACGTCGCGAGAGATCTGCTGGATGCGCTGGGCAATGGCCCATCCGTGCTGCGGCCGGAGCACAATCGATTTCAGAATGAGCATGTCGAGCGTTCCCTGCAGCAGATCGGACGATGGCGGCATTCTTTCTCCCCTCGACATTCGACAACAGGATAGACTTAGAATCCGCGCGCTCTTGTCGAGTGTCAAGGGGTACGCAGACGGTCCGCGCCCGGTTCCCGAATGGCCGGAGATTTTTCAGGTGTGCGCCGGACCGCCGGAAGCCGGGGAGCCGGAAAACGAGGATTGGCGCCGGGCATGCCCGGAATCGCAGGCGCGCAGTCGAACCTTGGGGTTCCTATTCAGCTCGCAGCGCCACCATGGGATCCACGTGGGTGGCGCGCAGCGCGGGCACAGTGCAGGCGGCCAGGGCAACGAGCAGAAGCAGGAGTGAGACGAGGGCAAACGTTGCAGGATCGGCCGCTCGGACGCCGTACAGGAAGCCGGCGATCAACCGGGTTGTTATCCAGGCAGCCGCGAAGCCCACTCCGATGCCCGCGAACGTAAGCGCAGCGCCGTGGCGCAGCACCATGCCCAGAATCTGGCCGCGGCCGGCGCCCAGGGCCATGCGCACGCCGATCTCGGGGGTTCGCTGCAGGACGGTGTAGGAGATGACGCCGTACATCCCCACGGCGGCCAGCAGGAGCGCGAGCAGACCGAATCCGCTCAACAGCAGCATGGCAAAGCGATCGGCGGTCATGGAGGCGTCCACCAGGGTCTGCATTTCGGCAAAGTGGGCCACCGGCAACTGCGGATCGACCTGATCCACGGCCCGCCGGACAGCGGCCGCAACCCCAGCCGTATCGCCGCGCAGCCGCAGCGCATACTGCATGGTCTGCATCGAGGGCCAGGTTTTGATTTCGTTCTGGGTATAGGGGACGTACATCTCCGGCTGCGGCGCCTCGCGCAGCGACGACTGCTTTGTGTCTGCGACAACCCCGATTACGGTACGCAGCGGAATCCGCACCAGGCCCACGCCCACCTGCTGGCCGACAGGATCTTTTCCGGGCCAGTACTTCTCGGCCATCGTGCGGTTGACGACGGTGACGGGCTGCGTGCTCAGGACGTCGCTTTCCGCGATGTCACGCCCCTCTTCGATCGGCGTCCCCATCACCCGGAAAAATCCCGGCGAGACGAACTGATAGTTGGCGCCCGGGGCATCGCCGGTCCGCCACATCCTGCCGGGAAAACGGATGATGGTGCTGTCGGTCTCGCCACCCATGGGAACTTCGGAGGCAAAACCGGCGGACTGCACGCCGGGAATGGCCTGGACGCGGGCGAGAACCTGGCCGTACACCTGGGCCATCCGATTCGTATCCGCATATTGTGCCGAAGCCGGAAGCGGGAGCTCGAAGGTGACGACATGGGTGGTATCGAACCCGGCCCGCGCGTGGAGCATGTCGTAGAAGGTTCGCAGCAGCAGAGCCGCAGCGGTCACGAGCACCATGGCGAGCGCGACCTGCAATACCAGCAATCCGTTGCGAAGGCGGGGCGCGGTGAGGCTGCCGACGGTTCGCTGTCCGCCTTCTTTCAGCGCCTCGACGAGGCTGATGCGCGTTGCGCCGAGGGCCGGGGCCAGCCCGAACACGAGCCCGGTCGCGAGGGTCATGGCAAGGGCGAAGGCCGCGACGGCAAAGTTCACGTGCGCTTCGGCGAGGCGGGGCAGGGCAGCGGGGCCGAACAGCTTCACAGCGGCCAGGCTGAGTTCGCCGACCAGAATCCCGAGCCCTCCTCCGAGGAAGGCGAGCACGAGATTCTCGATCGTCATCTGGCGCACCAGGCGTCCGCGATGGGCGCCCAGGGCTCCGCGGAGCGTGAACTCGCGCCGGCGACCGACGGCACGATTGAGGGTCAGACCGGCGACATTGGAGCAGGCAATCAACAGCACGACGCAAACGGCGCCCATCCACAGCAACAGCGGCCGCTGGGTATCGCTCACTGCCTGTTCGGCGAGCGGAACCGCACGCGTCCAGTAGCCCGTGGCTCGCGGATAGCGCTCAATCCAGCGGTGCTCGTAGCGGGTGAGGTCGTCCCGCAGCTGCGCCATGCTCACGCCCGGCTTCAGCTCGCCGACCAGTCCCATGTCATTCGACCCGCGCGCCCCCGGAGGCAGGGCGATGGGCACCCACATGGCCGTGCGGCGCGGCACATCCAGACCCGCGGGCATCTCCACGCCGTCAGGAAATACGAAGCTCGCCGGCATGACGCCAATGACGGTCATCGGGGAACCATTGACGTCCACCGACCTGCCAACGATGCCGCGATCGCCGTGATAGCGGGTGCGCCACAGCCAATCGCTCAGCACCACGACGTGCTCATGCCCCGGCTGATCGTCGGCCGCGGTGATGGTTCGCCCCAGGAGCGGCGAGTTGCCCATCGCAGCGAAGTATCCTCCTGAAACCTCGATACCCTCCTGCAGTTCCGGCTGGCCTGTCCCGGTGAGGTTGAAGGTCTTTTTGCGGAAGACGCCAAAGCTGCGGAACACCGTTTCGGTTTGGGCGAGCAGTTGAAACTCAGGCGCCGCAAACGGCATATCGGTGTTGCTGTAAAACGAACCTGGCGGCGCTTCGTCCCATACCATCACCTCGTGGGCGGTGTTCGCATACGGCAGGGGCTGCAGCAGCACAGCGTCGACAAGGCTGAAGACCGCGGTGCCGGCGCCAATCCCGAGGGCCAGGGTGAGGGCTGCGACCAAGGTAAAACCGGGATTCTTTCGCAGCACGCGCACAGCAAACCGCACATCCTGCCAGGTCTGTTCGACGAGGGTCGTGCCCCGGGCTTCGCGGGCATCTTCCTTCATCTGCTCGTGTCCGCCGAAGGCGATCCGGGCCTGGCGCCGGGCTTGCTCGTCACTCATGCCGGCGCGCCGATACTTCTCCGCCTCGCGCTCCACATGGAAGCGCAGCTCGTCATCGAGATCGGACTCCATGCGCCGGCGGCCGAACAGCGCACGCACCCGGTAGAGGAGATCGCTGAGCATGCTCATCCGGCTCTCTCGAGGACCTGGGCTACGGCGGCAGCGAGCTTGCGCCAACTCTCCTCTTCCACTTCCAGCTGTTTCTTCCCGGCGCGGGTGAGCTCGTAATACCGGGCGCGGCGGTTGTTGTCCGAAGTACCCCAGCGCGCCTTAACCCATCCGCGCCGCTCCAGCCGGTGCAGGGCTGGATAGAGCGATCCCTGCTGGAT
>DATJNE010000100.1:0-27968 GCA_035508305.1 Acidobacteriaceae bacterium
ATGGTGCTGGCCAAGCCGGGCTCGATCACGCCGCACACGAAGTTCAAGTCCTCGGTGTACGTGCTGAGCAAGGAAGAGGGCGGGCGGCACACGCCGTTCTTCAAGGGTTATCGTCCCCAGTTCTACTTCCGCACCACGGACGTGACGGGAGTGGCGACGCTGCCGGCGGGCACGGAGATGGTGATGCCGGGCGACAACGTGGAGCTGGAAGTGGAGCTGATCACGCCGGTGGCCATGGAAAAAGGCCTGCGCTTCGCCATCCGCGAAGGCGGCCGCACCGTGGGCGCAGGCACCATCTCCGACATCATCGCCTAGGGCTGCGAACGGCGAAAACAAGTCGGCGGGATCGGAGCTGGTCTCTGGTCTCGCTGATCAGGAAAGAACAAGACAATGGTTGGACAGAGAATACGAATCCGGTTGAAGGCTTACGACTATCGGGTGCTGGACACGTCGACGGGTGAGATTGTCGATACGGCAAAACGAACCGGCGCGACGGTGGCGGGGCCGATTCCGCTGCCGACGGTGAAGAACAAGTACTGCGTGTTGCGTTCGCCGCACGTGGACAAGAAGTCGCGTGAGGCGTTCGAGATTCGCACGCACAAGCGGCTGATCGATATCCTCGAGCCCACGCAGCAGACGGTGGATGCGCTGATGAAGCTCGATCTGCCCGCCGGCGTGGATGTGGAGATCAAGGCGTTCGAGAAATAGTCGTCAGCGACCAGTCTCCAGTCCCCAGTTCGGGACGAGTTACTGACGACTGGGGACGGATTACTGAGAACTGAAGTACCGGCAGTGCGGTGTTCGACGCAACGCATGATGAGGGAGAGAAGAGACGATGCCAGTCAACGGAATTTTAGGTAAGAAGATCGGGATGACGCAGGTGTTCGATGAGAAGGGTGAAGTGCACCCGATTACCGTCCTGCAGGCCGGCCCGTGCGTGGTCACGCAGCTGAAGACTGCAACGAAGGATGGATACGACGCGGCGCAGATCGGCCTGGTAGAGTTTGTGAAGGCATCCAAAGTGACCAGGCCGCAGGCGGGTCACTTCGCCAAAACCAACGTGGCGCCGGTGAAGTTGCAGAAGGAAGTTGCGATTGAGGTTGCGAAAACCGCCGGTGCGGAAGGCGAAGCCGGGACCGATGGCGTGAAGGCGGGCGATCGCGTCCTGGTCGACATTTTTTCCGACGAGAAGTACGTCGACGTGACCGGCACGAGCAAGGGCCGTGGGTTTGCGGGCGTCGTGCGGCGGCATCACTTCGGCGGCGGTCCCAAATCGCACGGGCACATGTTCCAGGTGCAGGGCTCGATCGGCGCTTCGTCGTTTCCCTCGCGCGTATTTCCCGGGCAGCGCATGCCGGGCCATCTGGGCGTGGACAAGGTGACGGTGCGCAATCTGCGCATTCGCGGCATCGACCTCGAGGAGAACCTGATCATGGTGGAGGGCGCCGTGCCGGGACCGCGCGACGGCTATGTGCTGATCACCAAAGCGAAGGCTCCGCCGCGCGAGCGGCGTGGATTTGCTGGTTCGGGCACGGTCGATCCGCTGAAGGCTTCGAAGAAGGCGGCCGGCAAGAAGAAATAACGCAGCCACTAGCTATCAGCTTTTGGCTGTTAGCTGACGTGGTGGCGAATCGAGCAGTCGCGAAGCGGCTGACGGCTAATAGCTAAAGGCTGATAGCTGATTTCGAAAGAGATGACGATGGCGAACATTGACGTAGTGGATCTCGGAGGCAAAAAGGTCGGCTCGCTCGAGCTGGCCGATGAGGTCTTCGGGCAGGTGAACGAGGCGCTGCTGTGGGAAGCGGTGAAGCATTACCGCGCCGGACAGCGCCAGGGCACGCATGCGACGAAGAACCGCAAGCTCGTCTCCGGGTCAGGCAAGAAGTTGTGGAAGCAAAAGGGCACCGGCCGGGCGCGTATTGGTTCGGTGCGTTCGCCGCTGTGGCGGCATGGCGGCACGGTGCATGGCCCGGTGCCTCATTCGCATGACTACGCCTTCCCGAAGAAGAAGCTGCTGGGCGCGTTGCGCTCGGCGCTGGCCGTGAAGCTGGCCGACGGGAAGCTGATCGTAGTGGAAAGCCTCGAAGCAAAGGAACCGAAAACGAAGCTCTACCGCGCGGCGCTCGACAAGCTGGAAGCCAGGAGGACGGCTCTGCTGGTGGAAAGCGGTGCCAGCCTCGGACCCAACCTGCAGAAGGGCGCCCGGAATCTGGCCGGCGTCGATCTGATGCTGAACAGCGAAGTCCATCCTTACGACCTGCTGAAGTCCGAGCGCGTGATCTTCTCACGGCCCGCGCTTGAGAAGCTGCAGGAATCTCTGAAGAAATCGGTGCCGAAGGGCCGGAAGTCCGAGCCCGGAAAGGCGGTGGCCTGATGCCATCGACGTATACCGTTATCAAGCGGCCCATGATTACCGAGAAGGCGCTGGGCGTGAAAGAGACCGAAGGCACTCTGGTCTTCGAAGTGGCGGCCGACGCCACGAAGACCGAAGTGAAACAGGCGGTTGAAGCGCTCTTCAAGGTGAAAGTGCGCGCCGTGCGGACTTCGAACATGGCGGGCAAGGAGCGCCGCCGCGGCCGCTTCGTCGGTCATCGTCCTGACTGGAAGAAAGCCTATGTGCGGCTGAAGGCGGGCGAGAAGATGCCGGATTACGTGAACAACCTGTAGCAGAAGCCGGTGGCCTGTCGCCGGTAGCAACACAGGGACACAGAGTGCAGAGTACAGAACAAGCTGCCGAAAACTGGAAGCTGGCGGCTGGAAGCTAAGAGCTATAACGATGCCGATTAAGACATACAGACCGATCACACCGACGCTGCGGTTTCAGACCACCCTGGTGCGGGACGAGATCACCTCGGACAAGCCGTACAAACCGCTGCTGGTGAACAAGCTGCGGACCGGCGGCCGGCGCAACTCGGGCGATCTCACCATTCGTCATCACGGCGGCGGGCACAAACAGAAGCTGCGCCTCATCGATTTCAAGCGCGAGAAGTACGGCGTGCCGGGCACCGTGGCGACCATCGAGTACGATCCCAACCGCTCGTCGCGCATTGCCCTCATCAGTTACGCCGACGGCGAGAAGCGTTACATCCTGCAGCCCGTCGGCCTCAAGGTTGGGCAGAAGATCATGAGCGGGCCTGACGCTGACATTCTTGTGGGCAATGCGCTGCCGCTCAGAAATATTCCCGCCGGCACTACGGTGCACAATGTCGAACTGCGCCCCGGCAAGGGCGCGCAGATGGTACGCTCGGCCGGCGCTTCGGCGCAGCTGGTCGCCAAGGAAGGCGATTACGCGCTGCTCAAGCTGCCTTCCGGCGAGACGCGCCGCGTGCTCATCGACTGCATGGCGACCATCGGCCAGGTGGGCAACCCCGATCACGAAAATGTCTCGATCGGCAAAGCCGGGCGCACGCGCTGGATGGGTATCCGCCCGACCAACCGCGGCGTGACCATGAACCCGGTCGACCATCCGCACGGTGGCGGCGAAGGCAAGACCTCGGGCGGACGGCATCCGGTGACGCCGTGGGGACAGCCCACCCGCGGCTACAAGACCAGAAACAACAAGCGGACCGATGCGTTCATCGTGTCGAGACGCAGCAAGTAACCGATTCAGCGAAAAAGGATCTCAAGATGGCAAGGTCGACGAAAAAAGGCGCGTTCGCGGATACGCACCTGATAGTGAAGATCGAGGCGATGAACCGGTCCAACGACAAGAAGGTCGTTCGCACCTGGTCGCGGCGCTCGACGATCCATCCGGAGATGGTGGGTCACACGATTGCGGTGCACAACGGCAAGAAATTTGTGCCTGTGTATGTGACAGAAAACATGGTGGGGCACAAGCTGGGCGAGTTCGCCGCCACCCGTCAGTTCAAAGGCCACTCGGTGAAGGCCGCGACGGAAACCGTCGCGAAGCCGAAGTAAGGCGGAGTCAGGGATGGAAGCACAGACGAAGGAATTTCGGGCAGAGGCGCGGTTCCAGCGGGTATCGCCGCAGAAGGCGCGGCTGGTGCTCGATCTCATCAAGGGCCGCGGCGTCGAAGAGGCGCTGAATACGGTCGCTTTCACGAAGAAAGCGGTTGCTCCCCTGGTGGAGAAGGTTCTGCGTTCCGCTCTGCAGAACGCTAACCACCTGAGCCAGGAGCAGGGGCTTGACGTCGATGTCGACAGCCTCTACGTGAAATCGGCGGTGGCCAACGACGGCCCGCGCATGAAGCGCATCCGCCCGGCCCCCATGGGCCGCGCGTACCGCTACCAGCGCCGGCTCTCGCATATTGCCATCGCTCTCGCCGAGCGCGGGCATGCCGAAGGTCTCGTGCACAGGGTTGGTGAGGAATCGGCGGCGGAGCCGGTGAAGGCCGCCGCGAAGAAGACAGCAGGGAAGAAAGCGCCGATGAAGAAGGCGGCGAAAAAGGCCGCGCATAAGCCGGCAAAAAAAGCCGCGGCGAAAAAGCCCGCGAAGAAGAAATAACAGGGGAATCGAGAGACTCTATGGGACAGAAAGTCCATCCTTACGGATTCCGGATCGGAATCAACAAGCCGTGGCGGTCGCGGTGGTTTGTCGGCCGCGATTACGACAAGCTGCTCGTCGAGGACGTTCACCTGAAGCGCGAGCTGAAGGACAAGCTGAAAGCGGCCGGCGTCAGCTCCGTCGAAGTCGAACGCCCCGGCAACAAGCTGCGTCTGATGATCCGCACCGCGCGTCCCGGCATCGTGATCGGCCGCAAGGGCGCCGAAATCGAAAAGCTGAAGGGCGAGCTGCAGAAGCGCACGAACCGCGACGTGTTCATCGATATTCTCGAGGTGAACAAGCCGGAACTGGACGCGCAGCTGGTGGCGGAGAACATCGCGCTGCAGCTGGAAAAGCGCGTCGGTTTCCGCCGCGCCATGCGCAAGGCCGTCGATTCGGCGCTGCGCTTCGGCTGCAAGGGAATCAAGGTCCGCGTCTCGGGCCGGCTCAACGGGAACGAAATTGCGCGGTCGGAGTGGTATCTGCAGGGGCGGCTGCCGCTGCACACCCTGCGCGCCGACATTGATTACGGTTTTGCCGAAGCACGCACGACCTACGGCGTGATCGGCGTCAAGACGTGGATCTATCGCGGTGACATCTATCAGCAGAAGCGGCGCGAGCCGCAGGCCGCGGTAGGCACCAGCGTTTTCTAGAATCGTTAGTTGCCGGTTGTTAGTCCCCGGAGCTGCGAAACACCGGAGACTAAAAACGAATAACCGGGGATTTGTTTAAGGACTTTCTATGTTGATGCCAAAGAAGGTGAAGTACCGCAAGCAGCAACGCGGGCGCATGCGCGGCAAGGCGTGGCGCGGGAGCGAGCTGTCGTTCGGCGACTTCGGGCTCAAGGTGATGGAGTGCGGTTACATCACCGACCGGCAGATCGAAGCCAGCCGTGTAGCGATGACCCGCTTCATCAAGCGCGGGGGCAAGATATGGCTGCGGTTGTTCCCGGACAAGCCGGTGACCAAGAAGCCCGCTGAAACCCGTATGGGCAAGGGCAAGGGTGCGCCGGATCACTGGGTCGCGGTGGTTCGCCCCGGCCGCATCCTGTTCGAGATGGAAGGCGTGACGCCCGACATCGCCACCGAAGCCATGCGCCTGGCAGCCCACAAGCTGCCCCTCAAAACGAAGTTCGTGCAGCGGCACGACGTGAAGGCGGCGGTCGCGGCAAAGTAGGATCGGGAGAACGCGGTTTGGCAGGAGTGGAACGGTTAGCGGAATTTGAGATGCACGTTGGATCCTGGTACTGGGTCCGGCCGGAGAGAAGAGCAACGATGGAAGTGGAGAAGATTCGGAACCTGAGCGACGAGGAACTGGCACTGGAAGGGCGCAAGGCGGCCGAGCAGCTGTTTCGCCTGCGGTTTCAGATGAAGCTGGGCCAGACCGAGGGCGCGAAAAAACTGCGCGAGCTGAAGAAAGACATCGCGCGCATCAACACCATCGAGCGCGAGCGCGAGCTGGGCATTCATACGCTGGTGGCGCCGAAACATCACCATGCTCATGCCGACGACCAGGCTGCGGAGACGCACGAGACAGCGGCGAAGCCGCCGAAGAAGAAGGCAGCAACATCGGCGAAGAAGGCCGCGAAGAAAAGCGCGACGGCCCACAAGCCGAGCGGACGCTCGGCGGCGGCGCGGAAAACGATGGCGAAGCCTTCGGTGAACAAGAAGCAGGCTGCGCGGTCGAGCAGCGTGAAAAAGGGTTAACGAGATGAGTGCAACGGAAAACAGGACACAGACGTCGGCGGAAGGGAAGAGCCGGCGCAATGAGAAGGTCGGCCAAGTGGTCTCCACGAAGATGCAGAAGACCATCGTGGTCGAGGTGGAGATGCGTAAGGCGCACCCCAAGTACAAGCGTATCGTCAAGACGAACCGCAAGTTCTATGCGCACGACGAGCAGAACTCCGCGCGTGTGGGCGACGTGGTACGCATCCGCGAGACCCGGCCGCTGAGTAAGCTCAAGCGATGGAACCTCGAGGAAATCATCCGGCGCTCGGCGCTGGCCCAGGTGCAGGAAGCCGAAGCGGCGGCGGGGATCGGCGCCGAATCGTAAAAAAAAAATGGATTTTGAGCTGCAGATCGCGGCCGCCCGCACGGAACGCGGCGGCGAGAAGGAGAAATGGCCATGGCAGTGCAGATGAGAACGATGCTCGAAGTCGCCGATAACTCCGGTGCGCGCAAGCTGCAGATGATTCTGCCTCTGGGCGGCGCGAGCGGGCTGAAGGCCGGCCTCGGCGACGTGATCACCGCGGCTGTGAAGGAAGCTTCGCCCGACGGCCAGGTGAAGAAGGGCAAGGTGGTCAAGGCCGTCGTGGTCCGCACCCGCAAGGAGACGCGACGCCGCGACGGAACCTACATCCGGTTCGATTCCAATGCCGCGGTGCTGATCAACGAAACCGGCGAGCCGGTGGGCACGCGCGTCTTCGGTCCGGTGGCGCGCGAGCTGCGCGAAAAGAAGTTTTTGAAAATTGTTTCCCTCGCCCCGGAAGTGCTGTAGGCCGGACGAGGAGCAGAGGACAGAGATTATGGCGGGATTGGACATTCAGCGCAACGACACGGTGCAGGTGATAACGGGCAGCGATCGCGATAAGAAAGGCCGCGTGCTGCGTGTCTTTCCCGACACCGGTCGGCTGCTCGTGGAGCATGTGCGCGTGGTGAAGAAGCACCTCAAGGAGAATCCGCAGCGCCGCATCAAGGGCGGCATTGCTGAGCAGGAAGCCTCGATTCACCGCTCCAATGTGATGCTGATCTGCCCGAGCTGCAATCAGCCCACCAGGGTGGGTCACAAGACGGAAGGCGACGTGAAGGTCCGCATCTGCAGGAAGTGCGGCGGAACAATCGAGGCAAAGAAGAAGTAAACGAGCCGGCAGGAGGTAGCTGGTAGCTCAAAATTAAATTGCTACGGGCTACAGGCTGAGAGAGACGAACATGGCAGCGAGATTGAGAGAGAAGTATCACAAAGAGATTAAGGGCGCGCTCCAGAAAGAACTGGGGCTCGCGAACCCGATGGCCGTGCCGCGCCTGGAAAAGATCGTCCTCAACATGGGACTGGGCGAGGCCACGCAGAACTCCAAAATGCTCGATCCCCTGGCCGGGGATCTGGCCGCCATCGCCGGGCAGAAGCCGGTCACCACACGGGCCAAAAAGTCCATCGCCGCCTTCAAGGTGCGCGAGAACATGCCCATCGGCGCGATGGTTACACTGCGTGGCGATACCATGTACGAGTTTCTCGACCGCCTGATTTCCGTGGCGCTGCCCCGCGTGCGCGATTTCCGCGGCGTTTCGACGAAGAGTTTCGACGGGCGCGGCAACTACACGCTCGGCATTCGCGACCAGCTGATCTTCCCGGAGATCGACTACGCGAAGGTGGAAAAACTGAAGGGCATGAACATCACGATCGTGACGTCGGCCCGGGACGATAACTCGGCGCGCGCGCTGCTGCGACAGTTCGGGATGCCGTTCCGGCAGGCCGCGTAAGGATCCTGAGGACAAAGAGAATGGCGACAACTGCAAAACGAGTGAAAGATGCACGCAAGCCGAAATTCAAGAGCCGGCAGCACAACCGCTGCAAGCTGTGCGGACGGCCGCGTGCGTTTCTGCGGAAGTTCGGCGTGTGCCGCTTGTGTTTCCGCGGGCTGGCGCTGCGGGGCGAAATCCCCGGCGTGATCAAGTCTTCCTGGTGAGCGCTGGCTTCCAGGCGACCGCGCTCTTCGCGGAGCGTAAAACAAGTTCGGCAGACGACCGGGAGGTCCGAAACCAAAAGACATTTCCGCTGGTTCTCGGCTCAGGCACTGCACGTTGATCCGAGCGAACGGGGAATGAAGGAGAAACGATGAGTTTGACCGATCCGGTAGCGGATTTTCTGACGCGTATTCGCAATGCCATCCGCGCGCGTCATCAGAAGCTCGACGTTCCCGCGTCGAAGCTGAAGGCGGAGATCGCCCGCATCCTGAAGGAAGAGGGCTACATCTCCAATTTTAAGACGACTGAAGAGAACGGGCGCGCGGTGCTGCGGGTCTACCTGAAGTACGGAGCGAACAACGAAGCGGCCATCCGTGACCTCGAGCGCGTTTCGCGCCCTGGCTGCCGCGTCTATGTCGGCCGCGACGAGATTCGCCGCGTCCAGGGCGGCCTGGGCATCAGCATTCTCACCACGCCGCGCGGCGTCATGACCGGCCGTCAGGCGCGCCGCGAAGGTGTCGGCGGCGAGCTGCTGTGTGAAGTTTGGTAGGACCAGCGGTGAGCGGCTGGCTGCAAGCTGTTAGCCAGCAGCGCTGAGAGTTGCCGGACTGCAGTCCGGCTCCGGCTGCAGTGGAACGGTGGAGCACACGCGACACCGGGACTCGCAAGCCACGAAGGACAGAGAGATGTCGAGGATTGGAAAGAAGCCGATTGCGCTGCCCCGGGGCGTGAAGTACTCGGTGCACGGCAACGTGGTCACCGTCGAAGGGCCGAAGGGCAAAATGGAGCAGCCGATTCCCGCCGGGGTCAGGCTGGAAACCAAAGATGGCCACGTGCACGCGGTGCGCGAGAACGATTCGCAGGCGGCCATTCACGGCCTCACCCGCGCGCTGATCGCCAATGCGGTCGATGGCGTCACCAAAGGCTGGTCGAAGGATCTCGACATCGTCGGCATCGGCTACCGCGCGGAGCTGAAGGGCAAGAACACGGTGGTCTTCACCCTCGGTTACTCGCACCCCATCGAGTTCCCGCTGCCCACCGGCGTCACCGCGGCGATCGATGCCAAGCAGACCCGGGTGACCATCAGCGGCATCGATCGGCAGAAGGTCGGACAGGTAGCGGCGGATATGCGCGCGCTGCGCAAACCCGATCCCTACAAGAACAAGGGTGTGCGTTACTCCGACGAGCGGCTGAAGAAGAAGGCCGGCAAGACGGGAGCCAAGTAGTTTTGGGTTATGGGTTCTTAGCCTTCAGTTGTCGGAGCCGGCGGCAGAAAAAATCACCGCTAACAACGCACAGCTTCACTGAAACTAACAACTCACTACGGGTCACTGGCAATTTGAATCCGAACGGGGACGCAGGGCGGCTCCGCTGTTAGGAAGGAAGAAATAAACTAATGATTCCGCAGAGGAAGAGAAACGAGATTCGGCAACGCGTGCACACGCGCATTCGCCGCAGGCTGGCCGGGTCCGAGGAGCGTCCCCGGCTCAGTGTTTACCGGTCGCTCAACCATATTTACGCGCAGGTCATCGACGACGCGAAGGGCGTGACGATCGTTTCCGCATCGACCCAGGCCGCGAAAGCGAAGACGGGCGGCAATGTAGCGGCAGCCAGGGAGATCGGCAAACTGATTGCCGAGCGCGCGAAGGAGAAAGGCATTAAGCAGGTGGTCTTCGATCGCGGTGGTTATCTCTATCACGGACGTGTCAAAGCGCTCGCGGATGCGGCGCGCGAAGCAGGACTGGAGTTCTAAAAGCATGGCGACACTCAGAAAGAAACTGGATGCGGGGCAGTTCAACCTGAAGGATCAGGTAGTGGCGATCAACCGCGTGACCAAAGTCGTGAAGGGCGGCAAGAACATGTCGTTCGCGGCGCTGGTCGTCGTCGGCGATCCCGGTGCGGGGGTGGTCGGCTACGGCTCGGGCAAGGCCCGCGAAGTTCCACAGGCGATCCGCAAGGGCATCGAATCCGCGAAGAAGAATCTCGTCAGGGTCAACCTGACGCAGACCACGATTCCTCACCAGGTCCTCGGGCGCTTTGGTTCCGGCCAGGTGCTGCTCAAACCGGCGCCGGAAGGCACGGGCGTCATCGCCGGCGGCGCGGTGCGTGCCGTCATGACCTCGGCCGGCGTGCAGAATGTGCTCACCAAGAGCCTCGGCACGGCCAATCCGCACAACGTCATCAAGGCGACCTTCGACGCGCTGGTGCAGCTGCGCGACAGGAACGAAGTCGCGGCGATGCGCGGCAAGCAGGCGCAGGAGATCTGATCATGGCCCAGAAAAAAGCAGCAACCAATGCAGCCGGCAAAGCCACGATCCAGATTCAGTATTTTCGGTCGATGATCCAGGCCCCGGTGAAGCACAAGAAAGTCATCAAGGGCCTGGGCTTCACGCGGCTCAACCAGATCGTGGTGCGGGAGGACACGCCCTCGATTCGGGGAATGGTGAACACGGTGCCGCACCTGGTGAGAATCGTGGAGTAGTTGAGAGTCGAGAGTCGTGAGCCGCATAGCATAACTCACAACGACGAACGATCAACTCCACCCAACATGCGAGTCGGGCGGTGAAATTCCTCCCGGCGTTGAGCGAGGTCAGTCATGAATCTTTCGAATCTGAAGGCGCCGAAGAAGGCAAACAGGAACAAGAAGCGCATCGGGCGCGGCATGGGCTCCGGCACCGGCAAAACCTCGGGTCGCGGCCACAAAGGACAGGGATCGCGCTCGGGCTCGAGTCTGATGCGCGGCTTTGAAGGCGGCCAGATGCCCCTGCATCGCCGTCTGCCCAAGCGCGGCTTCACCAATATCTTTCGCACCGAGTACGCGGTGGTGAATCTCGACCGGCTCGCCGAGCTGGGCGAAAAAGAACTCACCCTCGAAAAGTTCGCCGAGCTGGGTCTGCTGAAAAAGCGCAACGGTCTGATCAAAATCCTCGGCGAGGGCGAGCTGAAGGTCGCCGTCACCGTGCATGCGCACAAGTTCTCGAAGTCGGCGCAGGAGAAGATCGAGAAAGCCGGCGGCAAGGCGATTGTGCTGGGCGGAGTCAGCGAAGAGATTGCCGCGAAACCTGCCGGCAAAAAGGCGAAGAAGTAGGAGCGGGCCGGCGCGGGAAGCGGGTCACTGCAGCGGCGTATGATGAGAGTATCCATCCATGATTGAGAAGTTTCTGAACATCTTCCGGATCCCCGATCTGCGCCGGCGTGTGCTCTTCACCATGGGCATCCTGGCCGTCTACCGCCTCGGCGCCCACATCACTACGCCCGGCGTGAACGTCGCCGCTCTCGAAAACTTCTTCAACAACCAGGCCGGCTCCTCCCTCGGCCTCGTCGATCTCTTCAGCGGCGGCAACCTGCGCCGGCTCACGGTCTTCGCCCTGGGCATCATGCCCTACATCACGGCGTCGATCATCTTCCAGCTGCTCACTGTGGTCTATGAGCCGCTGGCCAAACTCCAGAAGGAAGGTGAACTGGGACGGCGCAAGATCACGCAGTGGACCCGTTACCTTACCGTAGTCCTCGGCGTCATCCAGTCCGCGGCCATCGCCATCGCTCTGCGCAGTTCTTCCGGCAACCTGGTCCTCGATCCCGGCTTCGGGTTCATCGCCATGACCGTCATCACGCTCACCGCCGGCACCACCTTCATCATGTGGCTGGGCGAGCAGATCACCGAGCGCGGCATCGGCAACGGCATGAGCCTTCTCATCTTTGCCGGCATCGTGGTCGGCCTGCCGCGCGGGATTCAGGATCTGGTCACCACCGCGAAAACCCAGCGCTTCGGCATCTTCACCGTACCGCTGCTCATTATTCTCGTGATCGCCATGGTGGCCATCGTGGCCTTCATTGTCTGGGTAGAACGCAGCGAACGCCGCATTCCGGTGCAGTATGCCAAACGCATTGTCGGCCGGCGCCTCATGGGTGGCCAGTCCACACACCTGCCGCTCAAAGTCAACTCCGGCGGTGTCATGCCCATCATCTTCGCGGCCTCTGTGCTGTCGGCGCCTATGCTCTTCGCCCAGGCCTCGTTCGTCAGGAACAGCGCATGGCTCTCGCGCACCTTTGACGCGTTGCGCGCCGGCGAACCGGCTTACGAGCTGCTGTACATGATCGCCATCGTCTTTTTCGCGTACTTCTATATCTCCATCGTCTTCCGGCCCGACGACATCGCCGACAACATGCGCAAGTACGGCGGCTTCATCCCCGGCATCCGCCCCGGGCGGCGCACTTCCGACTTCGTGAACGAAATCCTCACCCGGATCACCCTGGTGGGCGCCATCTATCTCATCATCGTGGCCATCATTCCGCAGCTGCTCATCAGCGGCATCCACCTCAACCACCTGTGGCTCATCGGGAGCTGGTTCGAAACCCTGCCCTCCTGGATGACCAACGGCATGGGCTTCAATTTCTACTTCGGCGGCACTTCGCTGCTGATCGTTGTCGGCGTTGCAATGGACACCGTGAATCAGGTTGAGTCGCAGCTGATCATGCGGCACTATGAGGGATTCTCGCCGAAGAGCGGCAGGGTTAGAGGAAGGCGGGCCTGGTAATGATCTCGGCAGTAGCAGATGCGCACGTAGACTTAAAGTTACAGTTGAAGGGTAAGCCGGGGCCCATCCTGCTCCTCGGAGCGCCCGGTGTCGGCAAAGGTACCCAGGCCAAAGAACTGGTGGCCAAGTGGGCGATCCCCCAGATTTCCACCGGCGATCTCCTCCGCTACAACCGCGACCACGGCACCGAGCTGGGAAAGAAGGCGAAAGCGGTCATGGACTCCGGCAAGCTGGTGCCGGACGAGCTGGTGAACGAAATGGTGGCCGAGCGTCTGAAACAGCCCGACACCGCCAGCGGCTACATCCTGGACGGGTTCCCGCGAACCCTGGGCCAGGCAAAATGGCTCGACGAACATATTGGGGCTGATGTGGCGGCCCTGCCGGTCATTGCCGTCAGTATTCAGGTCGGGTACAATGTGTTACTGCGTCGTATTACCGGACGGCGCTCCTGCTCCAGGTGCGGGACGATCTACAACATCTACCTGCAGCCGCCAAAGGACGATGAGAAGTGCGACCTGGACGGCACACCTCTGGTGCGGCGCTCAGACGATACTGAGGAAGTTTTCAGGGAGCGGATGCGAACCTACGAGTCGCAAACGGCTCCGGTCGTGGAGCATTACCGTGCCCTGGGACGGTTTGAGGAAGTGAATGGCGACCAGCCGGTCAACGCGGTCGCTACCGGCGTTGAAGAAGCGGTGGCGCGGCTGCGGAATGCCGGCGCTAAGACAACGAAGTAGAGACGAGTTCAAGGATAACGATTGTCGAAGGAAGACGCGATTGAGGTCATGGCAACGGTTCTCGAGACGTTGCCCAATGCCATGTTCAAAGTGAAGCTCGAGAGCAGCGGCGGGCACGAGGTACTGGCCCACGTATCGGGGCGCATGCGGAAGAACTTTATCCGCATCCTTCCCGGGGACCGCGTGGCTGTGGAGTTGAGTCCGTACGATTTGAATCGCGGACGGATTGTGTATCGATACAAGTAGCTACCAGCTGCCAGCTGTTAGCTTCCAGCCGCGACCGTTCTGGGAACGACCATCGCGGCCGCAAACAAAATTCGCTGGCTGCTGAAAGCTGGCACCTGGGAGCTGAAGTTTTATGAAGGTTCGGGCATCAGTAAAAAAGATTTGCGACAAGTGCAAGGTTATCCATCGCCGCGGCGTGGTGCGGGTGATCTGCGAGAACTCGAAGCACAAGCAGCGGCAAGGGTAACGCAGCCTGTAGCCGGTAAACCTGCAGCGGTAGCGAACGCCACTCGCTGCCGGTTGTGGTCTGTTGGGTACCGGCCCACCCGAGAGCTGAGCTCCTTCCCGCAGCCGGAAGAACCTGGGGCGAGTGAACCGAAGTCAGGTCCGCGATGAACCCCGACAAGGTCAGGCTCTCACAAACTCCGGTTCGACGTTCGGCCGGATAAACCGCTCCGGGGAACTGGCCGGAGCACAGCGAAGGAAACCGTATGGCACGTATTGCAGGCGTCGATCTGCCGCGCAACAAGCAGGCGAGGATCGGGCTGACCTACATCTACGGGATCGGCAACTCGCGGTCGCTCAAAATTCTGGGCGCCGCGCACGTCGACCCCTTCAAGAAGGTGCAGGACCTCGGCGAAGACGAGGTCAATCGCATCCGTCAGGTCATCGAAGAGCAGGGCGATGTCGAAGGCGATCTCCGCAAGGACATCGCCATGCACATCAAGCGGCTCGTCGATATCGGCTCGTACCGCGGGCATCGGCATCGCCGTGGCCTGCCCGTCCGTGGACAGCGCACCCACACCAACGCCCGCACCCGAAAGGGACCGCGCAAGGGCACGGTGGCCAACAAGAAGAAAGCGACGGCGAAGACCTAATGGCGGATCAGAAACCAGCAAAGGGCGCCACCGGCAAAGCCGCGCGCAACAAGAAGTTCAAGAAGCGCGAGCGCAAGAATGTGCCGTTCGGTTTGGTGCACATTCAGGCCTCGTTCAACAACACCATCGTGACCATCACCGACACCCAGGGCAACACGCTCTCGTGGAAGAGCTCCGGCTCGCTCGGGTTTCGCGGGTCGCGCAAAGGCACTCCATTTGCCGCGCAGCAGGCGGCCATGAACGCGGCCAACATGGCGCGGGATCATGGCGTGCGCTCGGTGGATGTGCGGGTCAGTGGGCCGGGTTCGGGCCGCGAGTCCGCAGTGCGCGCTCTGGCAGCGGCAGGTATTGACGTGCGCTCCATTCGCGACGTCACGCCGATTCCGCACAACGGCTGCCGGCCGCCGAAGAGACGGCGCGTGTAACGCGAGTTGCCACGTACCGGTTACCAGCCTCCAGCACGGGTCTCACTGGCAACTGGGGACTGGTGACTGTAAACTGTAAAAGGACCGGGAATGAAGGGCATTGCCTGTAAACCGGTCGGCCTCTGAACGAAGGAGAATTGCATTGGCACGTTATACGGGAGCCGTCTGCCGGCTGTGCCGGCGAGAAGGCATGAAGCTGTTCCTCAAGGGCGCAAAGTGTTTTTCCGACAAGTGCCCCATCGAGAAGCGCAATTTTGCCCCCGGCCAGCATGGCCGCGACCGCAAGGCCAAGATCGTCGGCTACGGTCTCCAGCTGCGTGAGAAGCAGAAGGCGCGCCGCATCTACTTTGCCCTCGAAGGGCAGTTCCGCGAGTATTACGAGAAGGCCTCGCGCACCCCGGGCGTGACCGGTGAACTGCTTCTGCAGCAGCTGGAGCGGCGGCTCGACAACATCACCTTCCGTCTCGGCTTTGCCACCTCGCGACGCCAGGCGCGTCAGCTCGTTCGCCATGGCCATGTGGAAGTCAACGGCCGTAAGGTCAACATCCCCTCCTATCAGGTGGGAGTGGGCGACGAGATCAAGGTTCGTCCCAACAGCACAAAGCTGGGTGTCATCGAGGGCGCAAAGGAGTTCGCCAGCCATCAGCCGGCACCAACGTGGCTCTCGGTCGAGCCGAACGCTCTCAGCGGCAAGGTGCTCTCGCTGCCGAAGCGCGAAGACATCAATCTGCCCGTCAACGAGCAGCTGATTGTGGAACTGTATTCGAAGTAGCTTTGGTCCACTGTCCCCGGTCGTCAGTTCACTGGGGACTAACAAACTGGCAACTCACAACTTCAACAATGGAGCATAACCGTTCGAGCTTCGCAAAATGCATCGCGAAGCCGAACATGAGGAGCGAATCGACATGCTTTGGAGAGGATTTCAAAAACCCAAACGGCTCGCGGTCGACAACGAGAGCCTGACCGAAAAATACGGCAAGTTCAGCGCCCAGCCCTTCGAGCGCGGCTTCGGCACCACCATCGGCAACGCCCTGCGCCGCACCCTTCTTTCCTCCATTGAAGGCGCGGCCGTCACCGCCGTCCGCATCGAGGGAGTTCTGCACGAATTCCAGTCGATCACCGGCGTTGTTGAAGACGCGACCGACATCGTGCTCAACCTGAAGCAGATTCCGTTCAAGCTCAACGGAGACGGCCCGAAGGCGCTTTATCTGAACGCGGAACAGCCTGGTGTCGTCACCGCCGGCATGATTGAGGCCGACGGCGACGTGGAAATTCTCGACAAGGACGTTTATATCGCCACCGTCAGCGAAGGCGGTCGCCTCAGCATGGAAATGCGGCTCAAGCGGGGTCGCGGCTACGTCTCCGCCGACAAGAACTTCGACTCCGACCTCGGCATCGGCTTCATCCCGGTGGATTCGGTCCACTCGCCCGTGCGCAAGGTCAACTTCACCGTCGATGCCGCGCGTCTCGGTCAGATCACCGACTACGACAAGCTGACGCTCGAAGTCTGGACCAACGGCTCCGTGCTGCCCGCCGATTCCATCGGCCTCGCCGCCAAGCTGCTCAAGGATCACATGAGCATCTTCATCAACTTCGAGGAGGAGATCGAAGCCGAAGGCCTGGCTGAAGAAGGCCGCGTGCAGCTCAAAAACGAAAACCTTAACCGCAGCGTCGAAGAGCTGGAACTGAGCGTGCGCAGCTACAACTGCCTGAAGAACGCGAACATTCAGACCATCGGCGAGCTGGTGCAGAAGACCGAAGCCGAAATGCTGAAGACCAAGAACTTCGGCCGCAAGTCGCTGAACGAGATCAAGGAGATCCTCGCGCAGATGGGCCTGTCGCTGGGCATGCGTATTGATGAGCAGGGCAATGCGGTTCCCGGACCGACCTCGGTTCTGCCGGCTGCGCAGCTTGCCGCCAGCTATAGCCGTTTCGATGAGGACGACGATGAAGGACTGGATTCGGATCTGCCCATCCAGCCCGAAACGGAAAACTTCTAAAAGCAGTTGTTAGTGGTTGGTTGTTAGTCTCCAGTGTTTCCGGAACAGCCGCTCCCTGGGGACTAACAGCCGACACCAGGAACTAACAACGAACACTCATAAGTAAGGACTGAACCATGCGTCATCGCAATGCAGGTTACAAACTCGGACGAAACACGAGCCATCGCCGCGCGCTGCTGCGCAATCTTGTCACGTCCATTCTTCTCGAGGACCGGGTCCAGACCACGGTGGCCAAGGCCAAAGCCGCGCGGCCGCACGTCGAAAAGCTCATCACCCTGGGCAAGAAGGGCGACCTCCACGCACGTCGCCAGGCGCTGGCCTTTCTGCAGACCGGCAAGGCCGTTACGCGCCTCTTCGACACTGTGGCCCCGCGCTACGGTGATCGCAATGGTGGCTATCTGCGCATCGTCCGCTGCGGGTTCCAGCGCGGCGACGGCGCCGAGAAGGTTTTCATCGAACTGGTCGACGCTGAGCAGGTCCTCGACGAGAAGCGCCAGAAGCGTGCCGAAGCCCGGGCGAAGCGCCGCGAGGAGATGCAGAAGGCAATGGCCGAGAGCGAAAAAGCCGAAGGCGGCGAAGACAGCAAAGGATAGCCAGCCGCAGCCAATAGCTGGAAAGAAGAAGCTGGAAAGCCGGCAGGAAGATCAGAGGCGCATCCCCACGCGGGGTGCGCCTTTTCTCTTTCGGGCTCGAGGAGCAATTTTTCAGCCACCCCGCGGCTCGGGGCTGATACGCTTTTCTCCAACATGCCCATCGGACCGAAAGTTGTCCAGCGTGGCCTGAAGAAGCTGCGCCTGCGCACCCCCGCGGGCCGCGCATCAAAGAAGACCGAGGACGCCGCAGCCCGCGCGATCCAGACGAGGCTGCTGCCGCAGAAAACGCCCCAGCTGCCCGGCTTCGAAATCGCCTCGGCGTGGCAGTCGTCCGCCCAGGTGAGTGGCGACTACTTTGACATCTTCCCCCTGGCTGGCGACACCTTCGCGCTCTGCATCGCCGACGTTTCCGGTAAGGGGAAAGCCGCCGTTTCCCTCATGCAGGAGTTGCACGACGCCGTGCGGAAGTTCGCGTCCGCCGTAGCCTCGCCGGCCGAGCTCTGCACCCGGGTGAATCAGGCGCTGAGCCGGCCCGGACAGACGCGCTACGTCACCATGTTCTACGGTGTCCTCGACGCAGCAACAAAACGCCTCTGCTACGAGAGCGCCGGACACTGCCTCCCGCTGCTGGTGCGCGACGACGGCAGCGTCCAGTTCCTTACCAGCTTCAGCGGCCTCATCGGCCTCTTCTCCCACTGGCTCTATCAGAGCCAGGAAGTTGAGCTGCGCTCCGGCGACTGCCTGCTGCTGCTCACCGACGGTGTTCTCCAGGCCGAGAACCACCGGCACGAAGGCTTCGGCTATCGGCGTCTGATTGCCGCCGTGGAAACCGGCAGCGCGCGCGGTGCCGACGCGCTGGCCCAGGAGATTCTGGCGAAGGTGACGAGATTTACCGGCGACCAGCTGGAAGACGATGCCTCGCTGATCGTGGTGCGCGTCCTGTAGGTGAAGAGGCTCACCGTCCCTGCACTTCCACTGCCGCCGGCAGGTCCAGCGACCTCTGCCCCGCAACCCGCACTCGGATCCCCCGCGCAAGATAGGGCGCGATCGCCGCGGGCTGAGCCCAGTCCAGCCCCCACCCGTCCTCGATGGCCACCAGCATGTAGTCGCCAGGGATGACGCGGTTCAGCGTGAAGCTGCCGTCCGTATTGCTCTGATCGCGCCGGTAAAGATCGCGTGCCGCCGGATCGTGCGGCACCAGCAGGATCATCACGCCGCCCATCCCCCGGCCGCCCGCTTTCGCGTAACCGTTCACCGCCGTCGTGCCGTGCGCCAGGGTAGCAGCCAGCAGCACCGGTTGCGCCGCTACCGTGATTCTGTTGCCCTGAACCGTCGCCCCCGAGGCCATCATCTGCAAAATGGAGATCCGTGTGCTCGAAAAGACCTCCACGTCGTAACTCCCGGGCGCAACGCCATGCAGCGCAAACGAACCATCCGCGGCCACCTCGGTGTTTTCGCGTGACGGGCCACCGTCGGCGGGCGTAAGCAGGACGCGCGTGTGTTCGGGCAGTTTGTCGCCATTCGCCATGGCTATCTTGCCGTTGACATCGGCGCCGGGCACACCCGCCGAGGCAAAGTCGATGGCGCTGCTGTTCGCGGTCAGATCGACGCTGGCGCTGCGATTCCCCTCGCCGGCGGACCCGTACTGACGCAGCACATAGCGTCCGGGTGCGATGCCGCTCAGGTCGGCGATCATCCCGCCTCCTGGCGTGCCGAAGGCCATTTCCTGGGCCGCTTCGTACTCGTCGGTGCCGAACACCCGCTGCATTACCTGCGGCATCGGCACGCCGCGGTGCTCGCTCGGAGGTTGCAGGCGAATCTGAATATGGATGGCGGGAACCGCGTGCAGCGAGAAGTCCGCCTCCACATGATCCCCCGCGTTCACCTGCAGCGGGGTCGCGGAATCGGAGTCGGAACCATTCTCGTAATACGTTGTGGAATACGCGACATCGAGCGGCGAATGCGGCTGCTCGTCCGGCGGCAGCGGGTTGCCGTTATCGTCCGTCTTCGGCCGCGGGTGAAAGGCATACCAGGGCCGCGCCGAGACGACAAGGTAGAACGTCCCCGCGCGCACGCGCGAAAATTCGTAAGTTCCCGTATCGTCGGTGGTGTCCGTTCGCGTGTTGATAATCCGCTGCTCGCCGCTGCGATTGTCCTCGCGGAAGAGCCGCACCTGCGCCCCCGCGATCGGCTCGCCGGAGTCATCGCTGACCGTCCCCCCGATCACCGCCGTCGGGAGCAGTTCGAGCCGCAACCCCGACGCCGCGAGGTTCGCCCCGGTCACTACGCCCGTATAGAAGCCATCATGCTCCTGGTAGCCCGACGTGATGTAACCGCGCCGCGACCCCTCCAGGTGATATCGTCCCGCCTGCAGATGATCGAAGTGGAAGGTGCCGTTTTCCGCGGTCACGTCTTCCGCGACCGGCGAGCCGAACTGCCCCGGCGTCGATAACGTCACTTCCGCGCGATCCAGCGGCGTGCCGGTCGTCGCACTCAACACCACGCCGCTGATGGAAAACGCTGCCGGCCCGGAGAGCGTTGTGCCGTGCTCCGGCGTTGCCCCCGTCGTCTGCGACTGTACAACCGGCGGTGCCGGCGGCGGCGGAGTTGCGATCGTCTGCGCAGCAAGCGACGCCGAAAGCAGAGCAGCCGCCGCGGACAGGCGAATCACTGCGTCTCTCCGATGACATGAATGACGTCGAGGTCGACGCTCGCTGTTCCGCCTGCATCGACAGTCACGGTCTCCCCCTTGCCCGCCCACGGCGCCAAACCATCCGGGGAATGGAAATCGATCTCCTGCGGTGCATCGCAGGCCACCACGCGATAGGTGCCCGGCGCCAGGTTCGGAATCGTGAACTGACGGTTCTGCTGCGCGTATCCCTGCGGCAATCCGCTTGCCGTCGCGAACAGTGGAATTGCATAGATCCACACCTGCGCCAGCTCCCCTGGCGCCGGCGTTCCCCCCGCGGATGATCCCGACGTCTGGTCCGCAATCTCGCCATTGATCGTTCCTCCGTCGTTGCGCAAGGTCACCTCTATGGGCGCGGGATTGCTTCCCGGAATGATCAGCAGGGGATTGCTCCCCAGATCGACGCCGCCGCTCGTCACTGCGCTCACGTAGCCGGGCGGCCACGCCTGTGCCTGGATCCAGTAGCGGCCCGGCTCGTTGACGTTCAGTTCCCAGTCCACTGAGCCGTCCGGGTTTTCGTTGCGCATCAACCCGCCGCCGCCGAAGTTGCCGCTCATCGCGTCCGCCGATACCAGGTTCAGATTCACTCCGAGTCCCGCGTTCTGCGGCTGCGAGCCATCCGCCGAGGCCAGGAATTCACGATGAACGATCACCGGGATCCGCGGCACCGACTGAACGTTGATCGCCAGGGTGGTTGGCGCGCCATTCACCTGAAACGTCGTGCTGCCCCACTCCATCGTGCGCCCGTACGCGTGCGCTTCCATCGTCCAGGTCCCGTTGGGCACCGCGGCCCGTACGACATCCTCCCGGCGATTCCAGCTCGCCGCCAGGCCCGTCTGCCGGCCGCCGCTTTCGAGGATTTCGAAGTTCGCCGGAACATCTGACCCGCTGTGCACCAGCGCAACCACCGGGAAAAACTGCTGGCGCACCAGCGTCAGATCGGCTTCAGCCTGCTGGCCCGCTCCCACGTTCAGCACGCCCGCTGCATTGATGTCCGTCGTACCCGGGTAGTAGAGCGACGGGTATCCCCAGATCGCGACATGGCTGTCGTTGCTGAAAGCCTGCCCCGGCCGATCCAGGGACGCCATCGTCGAAACCATGTACGTCCCCGGTTCCAGATCGGCGATGCGGAAGGAGCCATCGCTCCGGGTCCGCGCCTCGCCTGCGACCGTCCAGTGTGGATGTCCGTTCTGTAGTCTCCGTGCATAAACCTGGACGCGAATGCCGTCGGCGGGATCGGCGGTGGAGAGCGTCACGTGGCCCGTGATCGTCGCCAGCGGCGTAATCGACAACGTCAGCGCAGGCATGTCAGGCCCGACCTGGATGCGCACTGGCGGTTCCGGCTGCAGGGGCACGCCACGCCCCGCCACTCGGATGACGCCGAACATCATCCCGCCGTGTCCCCGATAGCCTGGCTTGTTCACGGAAATTGAATAGCTTCCCGCCGCGACGTTGTCGAACGAGAACTGGCCGTTGCTGTCGGTCAGCATTGCCTCATCCTGATCGAGCGCCACCAGCGCGCGCGCCACCGGCTGGTTGCTCACCGCGTTCGTCACCGTGCCGCGAACCGCATAGCCGGACGAGGCCGCGGCGTCCTGAGCACGGGCCCGAGGGGCCGCAGTCAGCGCGGCGAGCGGCAGCAAAGCGATCAGCAGTGCAGCGATTCTGGACACGGACCGATGCGGGTACTCTCCCGTCCTGGGGAAAATCAAGGCTTGCAGAATAGACGTTGGCCGCAGGTAAATTGTGCCCACGACCAGCCTGGACCACTCTGCAATTCATGGAATTGTAACCGTCGCGATTGGCCCCAACCTTTATATTTTCAGCTATGTCCGCCGAACTCCTGACGCTCGAAAGCGTCGCTGGACAGGCTCCGGGCACCCGGATCCTGCGTCTGACTGGTCCTCTCGTCATCAATAATCTCTTCGAGTTCCAGAGCATCCTGCGCAACGATCCACCCCAGGTCCTCATCCTCGACCTCACCGGCGTGCCCTACATGGACTCGGCCGGTATGGGCGCCATCATCAATTACTTCGTCTCCAGCCAGCGTCACGGCCGCAAACTGCTGGTCGCCGGCGTCAACGGCCGCGTCCTCGAGCTGTTCCGCATGACCAGGGTCGAAGGTTTGCTCACCATGAAAGACACCGTCGCCGACGCCGAGCAGGCGGTCTGACCCAGGGCCATTCCCCTCCACCCGTCGCAGCGTGCAGCCCGGCCCGGCCGGCCCCACGCACAATAAATCCCCGCGGACCTGCGCTCCTGGGTTATCCTGGACGCCGATCCCGGAACGAGGCATCCCGATGGGGTCTGTGAGGACGACGGTTGCCAGCACTTCCGCCTACCGCCTTTATCAGCTACAGCCGCGTTGACGCGGACTTCGCGCGCAAACTTGCCGGCGACCTCGAAACCTCCGGCGTTCCTGTCTGGCTCGATCTGCGCAACATTCCCTATGGGCGTCCCTGGGATACGGAGGTGGAGAATGCGCTGGCCACGCTTCCGCGCATGTTGCTGATCCTCTCGCCGGCATCGGCCAAATCGGACAACGTGCGCAACGAAATCTCCTATGCCCTGGACAACGGCAAGCTCGTCATCCCCGTGATGTACCAGGCGTGCGAGGTTCCCCTGCGCCTGCGGCGCATCCAGTACATCGATTTTCGGAACGACTACCACACCGCCCTGGAGATGCTGGTGGCTCACCTGGCCCTCCCGCCCAACGTGCAGGACGTGGAACGCAAAACGGAGCATGCCAAACGGGAAAAAGAGGAGCGTGCCCAACGGGAGGCAGCGGAGCGAGCTGCTCACGAGGCCGAGATCCAGCGCCTCCGCGAAGACGCAGAGCGCTTCCGCGAGGAGACCGAACGCCTGCGCCGCGAGTCGATGGACCGCCAGGATCGGGAGCGCCGGCAATCTCCACCGAGGCCTGAATCTCCACTGAAGCCTGAAGGGAAGACCGACGCGCAAATCCCGTCCATCGCCCCCGCGCAGCCCGATCCGAAGCCACAGCCGCAACCCCTGCCCATCCCGCTGCAACCGCAACCGCAACCGCAGCCTGTGCCAAAACCGCCCGTGCAGCGCGTGCCCGAGCCCCAGCCGGAAACCGGCCTCCAGTTTCTGGGCAGAGTTTTGAAAGGCGCCGGCAAGGGCATTCTATGGCTGGTGGGAACCGCGATCTTCGGCTACTTCGTCTTCGTCGCCTACAAGCTGATCACCAACGGCATCGGGATGCTGACCCACGGCTCCTATCTGGTCGGGCTTGCCCTGCTCGCGGTGGGACTCGTAATCGCAATGATCATCAGCCGGTTCAATTAGTAGACGCGGCTGCAGAAGCGCGTGGAAAAAGGTGTTGATGAAGGGGCACTGTCCAGACAGCGACACGGCATGCGTGCAGGAAAGAAGGTCGAGGGGATAGGGTAGACACATGCGATTTCGGAAGCGTTCTCTCGTTCTGGTCTTTGCCCTCCTTACCGCAGCGGCGCTGCCCGCCCCCGCTGCCCGCGCACAGGACGATAACGTCCCCTACGTTGCGCCGCGCCCAGCCAACACCCTCGTCATGCTTCCCGACGGTTCCACCGTCCACGTTGAGCTGGCTCTGACCTCCGCCGAGCAGGCTTACGGCCTCATGGGCCGCACCAGCCTCCCCGAGGGCCGCGGCATGCTCTTCGTCCATGACGCGATGGCGCGCCACGCCTACTGGATGTACCACTGCAAAATCGGCCTCGACATCGTCTGGATGGACCAGAACCACCGCATCGTCGAGATGAGCCCCGACACCCCGCCCTGCCGCGGCAAGTCCACCACCTGCCCCAGCTACGGCGGCACGGTCCCCTCGCAGTATGTCCTCGAACTCCCCGTCGGCGACATCGCCCGCCACCATCTCAAAATCGGCGAGACCATCGACTTTCGCGTGAGTTGATCCGATCACTCGCGCCCGAACGGCATCTCCGTCCTCGCTCCCGCGTCGTTACCGCGGCGCTGGTCCCGGGGCGGCACTCTGTGCCACGAGCCTGCTGTCGATACCGCCCAGCAGGAACGCAAGGAAATCGTGATCCTGCCGAAAATGCTCCAGCGTTACGTCGCTGCCGAAGGTTGAGAAAACTGAAATCCGCGGGCAGTCGCCCGGTTCACCCGAAACCGGCGCCGGCTGGATGCCGAACAACGTGTTGAGCCCTTCGTACGACGGATCGGCATCAAGTCCTTGAAATTCGGCTACCGTCCACGCCGTGTTCAAAACGACCTGCGCGACGGGGCGAACCCCTGCGGGCAGGAACTGCGGCGCGACCACCGTGAAATGTGGCACGCCGAAGCCCAGGGCACTCAAATCCACTAAAACCACCGGGCTTGGCCCGCTCTTCTTTAGATCGTGGAAGAAGTGCCACTCCCCGTTGTCTCCGTCCAGTTCCGCAAACAGCAGCGTGAAATGGTGCGGCTCGGCGGAGAGCGCGTTGTAGAGCATCGGCAGCATCGCCGCATCCGGCCATCCCGCGGAGTCGCCGTTGTAGATCCGCCGCTTCGAGTACCACCCGCTGATGATGATTGCCTGCGGCACTTCGCCCGGCAGCGTGCACACCAGGTTTCGGTGACGAACCTTCTTATCCAGCGCCTGTTCCTCGAGGCGCGACCCTGTGCAGCCGAAGCCCGCAAAATCCTGCCGCAATCGCTCGTACCGTTCGGCGTCCGTCTTCGGGATCGCCGTCAGCATCGCGTTCATCTTCGCTCGCGGCAACTCCCAGATCGCTACCCCGTTCTGCCGCATCTTCTGCGCCGCGGCAGGATGCGGCATCGCCACACGGAACGGCACGCGAGACGAAACTGCCAGCAGCATGCCCGCAGGCAGCCAACGGCGCATGTTTCGAAAAGAGCGGCTTGCCATCATGGCCCGGAACGTACCTGAACTCCAGGTTGACGCAGAACACAGCAGGGAAGTTCCATGCAGGCCGCGCTGGAAGGACGCGGCTTACCGCTTCTTCTTCGACGCGGCCTTCTTCGCCGGCTTGTTGGAGGGCTTCTTCGCGGCGGGCTTCGCCGGTCTCCGCGCCGGAAGCGCAGCCTTCTTCTGCACCGCGGCCTGTTTCTTCGCTGCGGGTTTTGCCGCTGCCTTTTTCGGCGCGGCCTTCGCGGTTGGCTTTGCAGGAACCTTCGCCGCCGGTTTCGCAGCCACCTTCGCCGCTGCCTTCTCGGCTGCCTTCTCCGCAGCCTTGGCCTTTACCGCGACCTTCGCCTCAGGTTTCGCCGCTGCCGTTTCCGGAGCCTTCGGCGCAACCTTCAGCGGGGCCGCGCCCTTGGGGGCCTCCTTTGCCGCCTTCACCGGTGCCGCAGACGCCGCCGCTTTCCCACCCCTGGCAGCTTTGGCCGGAACCGGAGCCGCGCCCTTCTTCGGGGGCAGCGGAACATCGTCCTCCAGCGGAGAGGGCATCTCCTCCCTCTCCTCTTCCTCTTCGCCTTCCTCGTCGCCGCGCGCCGGCAGCTCGACCTCTTCTTCTTCCTCAATCCGGATCTCGGCGCGCCTGCCGCGGGGGCGCCGGATCACGACCGGCGGTGGCGGCGCCGGCGGCGAGTGCGGCTCCAGGAACTTCCGTATCTCTTCCTCGGTCTGCAGCTTGCCGTCCATGAACTCGAAGAAGAGCATCTCCGCAATCTCGCCGTAGTTCGGCAAATCGGGTGTGATGCGCATCTCCGCCATCAGCGTAGTCGGTATCTTTTGCCGCGCTTCCGGCCAGACGTTGAAAAAGTTGTTGAACTTCTCTTTCACCGCCGCGTTCTTTGAGCTGTACGCCAGCCACAGCACCGGCTCCGCCTGATAACTCACCAGCAGTTTCCATGCTGCGGAGGGTTTTGCCGCTGCTTTCCCCAGAAGCTCCTTCGAGAATTCCTTCGCGCTCGATTCGAGTTTGTTCCACTGCTCCACGAACCCCCGTCGCGGGAACAGCCGTTTCAGCCCCGCTACATCCTTCGGCTGCATCTTCGCCGTCAGCAGTTCCATGTGCGCTGCCGACGGATCCGGGCTCATCCCCAGCATCAGCAGCTTGATCAGGATCCTGTTCAGATCCTCCAGCCCTTTAGTGTCCGCCCTCGCCGCCGTCCACGCCGGGTACAGCGTCTTCATCCAGCCCTCGGCTTCGAGCGCACGCAGCGCCTTCAGCGGATCCTCCTCGTGTGCGATCTCCTCCAGCTCATAGCCGCGCGAAAAAGCCGGGATCTGCTCCATCAACCCTTCCGCCTTGGCATTCTGGTAGCGGCTCTTCGTCCGCTCGTCCATCTCCCAGCCGGTGCGAGCCGTGAATCGGATTGCCCGCAGCATGCGCGCCGGGTCTTCCAGAAAACCGTAGTTGCTGGCCAGGCGCAGGTGCCGCGCCTCGATATCGGCGAAGCCGTTCAACGGATCCAGCAGCAGCCCCCACGAGCCCTCGTTCAGCGAAATCGCCATCGCGTTCGCCGTAAAATCCCGCCGCCTCAGGTCCTCCAGGATCGGTGCCCAGTGGTAAACCGGCTTGCCCGCCTTTGCATACTCTTCGCTGCGCGAACTCGATACTTCGACCCGGACGCTGCCCGGAAACCAGAAAAACAGCGTCCGCGAGGGCTCATGGTCACCCCAGAATTCCCCGCCGGCTTTCTCCAGCGCTTTCTTAAGTTTGAGAGCATTTCCCTGAACTGAAAAATCAAGATCCCGTACCGGAAATCCGCTGGTCAGATCGCGAACCGCTCCGCCGGTGAGAAAAACGGGCATCCCCGCATCGCGGGCCGTGTCTCGAACCTGGCGAAGGGCGTTTTGCTGGGCGGGGGAAAGGCGATTTTCAAGAAGATAGATGTAATCGGGCATGCGAAGATGGTTTCTGCTCGTTGAGGCTCCTGGAACCTCTGCCTCGTCGCCGGAAAGTCGCCCCTAACTGCCAGCAGAACAATCGGTTACGGGACGAAGAAACGTCAATGCAAACTATCAATGTAACATAGAAGTGTGCACCTGCGGGTGTGCAGGGTGCACTATTTTTGATGCTTCGCTCCGGAATGTGCAACAATCCAGGTTTCCCCTCCTGGTTTCCTGCACACCCCATGTCTTCCAGCCGCAAAAAGGCGATCTTCCGCAAAACCTCGCGGGACTGGGTTGCCGGATATCTCCCCGCCGCTGGCTTCGTCCACGCCGGCCGCATTGAGATGCTCGACCTCGACGGCAAAGTCGTCGCCCTTGTCGCCGCCGACCTCAAATGGGTCTGCTACGTCCGCGATTTCAACTCCGGCGAGCTGAACAATCCCGAGCGCCTCATTCGCAAAACCTTCGCCGGCCGCCCCCGTGGCGATGGCCTCTTCGTCCGGGTTCGCCTCACCGATGGCGACCTCGTCGAGGGCCTTGCTGCCAATGACGTTACTCTGGTCGGCAGCGACGGCCTCTTCCTCACCCCGCCCGATCTGCGCTCGAACACCCAGCGCCTCTGGATCCCCCGCACCTCGATCGAGGAACTCGAAGTCGCCGCCGTTATCGGCGCCGCGAAGCGCAAACCCGCGCCCGCCGAGAAGTCCAAAGTGAAAGACGAACGCCAGGAAGAGCTCTTCGGGAACCCCTAACCGGCTCCTCCTCGTGATTGCCTGATCTGCGCCGCGTTTCCTGACCTGGGCCGCGCGAACACCGCAAAGCATCCCCGGCTTCACCTGGTCATGCAGGAGTGCCAGGTCCTTCCACCGTCCATCCACCGTGCTCGAAATGCGC
>DATJNE010000101.1:0-25862 GCA_035508305.1 Acidobacteriaceae bacterium
CGGCAACATGACCCGCGCCGCCGAGACGCTCGGCCTCGAGCGCAGCCACCTCTACCGCAAGATGAAGGCCCTGGGCATCGCCGTCCGCGAATCCACCCAGGATCGCTGAGGCGGTTCCGGACCCCCGCAATCAGGAAAAGAAGAGGGGGCGACCCCTCGGTAAGGGTCTGATTTCGCTGGGCTGGCGACCCTGGAACCCCCGTTTTATTCATGAGCCGGTTAACTCCTGCCGCAGGGCGGGCCTGGCCGGCTGGCGAGCGTGCGGGCCTGGTACCGCCCCAGGGCTCGAAGGATCCGGAACCTGCGGGTGTGATCTCCGTCACATCTTGTCTTTCCCGAAAGGGGGCATCCTCTAAACCATTAGTGACCGCTTCTGGCCCGCTGTCCTTAGCAAGGCAGCGGGTATTTTCTCAGGGGGGAGGGGATGCCGGTGACAATGCCACCTCACGCCATGATCGGGAACGCGCTGCGAAGCCGCGCGCTGATGACAAATGCCCTCTGCGCCGTGGCAGAGGAGGAAATCTACGCAGGGCGGCTCGCAGGGGCCGAAGAGACTGTGCGTTCCGTCCGGCGACTCCTGGCCGACATCGACCTGCTTCTGAGCGGAGACACACCCCATTTGGCCCTCGGCACTCTGAGTGAGATATCCGACCTGCTGGCTGGATTGAATGACCGAATCCGGACCCTCGAACTGCGCCTGGCTGCCTCCAGGGTGAACTGAGCGCCTGGGAGCCGCGAGGGCAAAGGCAGGCGTTGACCAACATCTCCACAGGGAAACGGCGCGCATCGACCGGGTCATCCGGAACGAGTTCGACACCATCGAGCCCGAAGGCTGGGTTTCCCGGTTGCAATGATCCTCGGTACCGCCGCTCTCGGCGCCAGATCCTTCTGTTAACTCTCTTGTAAACAGAGGGGGCTCTCCGTCAGCGTCCGATCGAATGAAATCAGGCCCTTACCCAGGGGTCGAACCCCCGGATCGCCTCAGGTCCGGGGGCTGCCACCGGCTCCAGGCCACGGGCTGCCGGCTCGACTTACGCCAGCGTGATCACGGTGATCTCCGGCGGGCAGCGGAAGCGAAACGGCAGACCGACGGCGCCGATGCCGCGGTTCACATACAGCTGCGTCCCGCCCAGGCGAAACGACCCCTCGACGTAGCGGCGGCCGTATTCCGGCAGGTGCATCGGCGGGAGAAACGGGATCCGCACCTGGCCGCCGTGCGTATGCCCGGAGAGCATCAGGTCGACGTTGTAGCGCGCCACCTCGGGCAGGATGTCGGGCTCGTGCGCCATCAGGATCACCGGCTCGCTCGCCGCGGCGCGCGGAATCGCCTCGTCCGGATGCGCGTCCTCCGAGCAGGCGCTGCCCACCCCGGCCAGCCACAGCCGCTGCCCGTCGCGCTCCAGCGGAGTGGCCTCGTTAATCAGCACCGGGATACCATGCTCCCGCAACGGCTCCGCGACGTAGCGCGCGCCGACGATCTCGTCGTGATTGCCGAGGCTGGCATAGCGCAGCGGGCACTCGATCCCGCTCAGGATGGCGGCGCATCCCACCGCGTGCCGGCGCGCCCACGACATGGGCAAGGGCCCATAGCTGACGAAGTCGCCGGTGAGCAGCACCATGTCGGGCCGGAGCGCGTTGATCCTGTGCACCATCTCGCGCAGGAAGAAGGCTTCGGTGTAGTCCGCATAGTGGAAGTCGGAGACCTGCACGATGCGCATCCCGCGAAAGGCGTCCGGCAGGCGTGCGAGATGGATGGTGTGCTCTTCCACGCTCAGCTCGTGCCGCGAGATCTCTCCCGCATAGAGTCCCAGCCCCACGGCCGAAGCGGCGGAGAGGCGAAGAAACGCGCGGCGCGTGAACCGGCGCCGGGGCAGCGAAAGTTTCGGAGGCGCCTCAGTCGCGGGAGAGGTTTCGACGGCGATGGTTGGGTTCACTCTTTACCTGGATGCTCGATTCTTCGGTGAGGATGGGAGCCGCGCGGGCCGCTGAGGATTCGCCCACCCTCCATTATCGCGGATCAAAGCAAAGGCCGCCCCGCAGGACGGCCTTGCCTTCAGGACTGGCGATTACCAGGCGCGATACGGATATGGATAAGGATAAGGATAGGGATACGGATAGCCGTACGGATACGGCGGCGCCATGTACACGGGCCTGCGCTGCAGCCGGGGCACGCTCTGCGCCAGCCGCTGCGCTTCCTGCCACGAGACGGGTTGCACCGTGACCGCGCTCGAGAGGTGGAAGTTCAGCAGGGTTTCCGCCGGCAGATAGAGGCGAGGTCCGCTGGTTGCGCCCGAAGCCGCCAGACCCGCGCCGCCGCCGACGACCGCGCCCACCGCCGCTCCCGGTCCGCGGCCCAGCAGCCCGCCGATCAGCGCGCCCACCGCTGCGCCGCCCACCGTGTTGCCCGCAGTGTAGCCGGCTTTGTTCGGCCCCTTGTTCGACCAGATGTCGCTGGTCAGCGGATACGACCTGCCGCCGAGGCTCACCGACGTAACCTGCAGCTGCAGTTCGCCGCTGCCGCCGAGAGCGCCCGGTTTCTTCACCTTCACCACGGTGCCTTCGATGACCGCGCCGCGCGGAATCGCCAGCACGTTGCCCTCAAACACATCGCTGGCCGCTGTCGCCTGGAACACGGCGCCATCCTGCAGCTTCGCCTCGTCCAGAGGTTCGCTCAGCCGGATCTGCAGCAGCGTTCCTGCCGGAATCGTTACCGGTCCGCTGTTCTGCTGCGGCGGAGGATAGCTGCCGTAGCCGCCCTGCTGTCCGTAGTTGCCCTGCGGATAGCCGCTCTGGGGCGGATAGGATCCCGGAGCCGGTTGGGCCGGCTCGCCTGCCTGATCCGGGGGAGGCGGGGGAGGAATCTGCTGCGCGTTCGGCTGTGCGTTCGGCGCGGCTTCCGGCTGCCCATTGTCCGCCGGCGGCGGAGGCGGCGTCTGCTGCCCCTGGTCCGAGGCGCCGGTCACCGTGATGTTGTTCTGGATGCCGCTCACGCCCGGCGTGTTGGCGGCGTCGGTCTCGGCCTGCTGACGTTGCTGCTCGGTTTCGACCGTGCCGCTCAGCGTTACCACGCCATTCGCAACCGCGGCCGTGATGGGCTGATTTTTCAGCATGGCGTCGTGCGTGATGGCATTGGACACCGCAGCCTGAAGATTCGTGTCGGCGCTCTGCGCCAGCGCCATGCTCCCCGTGAACACCCAAAGGCAGGCGGCCAGCAACGCGGCTGCGCCCGCCGTGAAGGTAACCTTGCGATCAAGCCAGTTCGTACGCATGTTGCAACTCCCTTGCTTCGGGGCTGGTCCGCCTGCGCTCGTGGGAATCCCGATATCCGGAATAATAGACGCAGCGCCGCCCGATGCGTGACTGTTCTGCTCTCTTCAACACTACGTTGGATGAAAAGTTTTGTTGAAAAGCCGCAGGTTACAGCAGGGAATCGCCCTGTCAGCGCCGCTTCCGGTACCACTCGATGAGGGTCGTGGTCGAGCTGTCGTGGCTGCCCGCCGCCGGACCGGAGCCCTCCAGTTCGCCGATGATCTTCCTGGCCAGAACTTTGCCCAGCTCCACGCCCCACTGATCGAAGGAGTCGATCTGCCAGAGGGTCCCCTGAGTGAAGACGCTGTGCTCGTAGAGCGCCACCAGCTTGCCCAGCGTTGCCGGGGTCAGCTCCTCCAGCAGGAAGGTGCTCGACGGCCGGTCGCCCTCGAAGACGCGATGCGGCACCAGCCAGTCCGGCGTGCCCTCGGCTTTGACTTCCTCCGCCGTCTTGCCGAAGGCGAGAGCCTCGCCCTGGGCGAAGACGTTCGCCAGCAGCAGGTCATGATGATGACCCAAAGGATTCAGACTTTTCGCAAAACCAATGAAATCGCAGGGGATGAGACGCGTGCCCTGGTGGATGAGCTGGTAGAACGAGTGCTGTCCGTTCGTGCCCGGCTCGCCCCAGAAGATCGGCCCCGTGGCGTAGTTCACGCGCTCGCCGGAGAGCGTGACATGCTTGCCGTTGCTCTCCATCGTGAGCTGCTGCAGATACGCCGGGAAGCGCTTGAGGTACTGCTCGTAGGGCAGCACCGCGACCGTTTCTGCGCCGAAGAAGTCGGAGTACCACACCGAGAGCAGGCCCATCAGCACCGGCAGGTTCCTGGCAAAGGGCGTGGTGCGGAAGTGCTCATCCATGGCATGGAAGCCGGCCAGCATCGCCTCGAAGTTCTCCGGCCCGATGGCCAGCATGGTCGAGAGGCCGATGGCGGAATCCATCGAGTAGCGGCCGCCGACCCAGTCCCAGAAGCCGAACATGTTGGCGGTGTCGATGCCGAACTTCGTCACTTCCTTCGCGTTGGTCGACACGGCGACGAAGTGCTTGGCGACCGCCTTCTCGTCCTTCAGCTTCTGCAGCGACCAGTCGCGCGCCGTCTGCGCGTTGGTCATCGTTTCCAGGGTCGTGAACGTCTTCGAAGAGATGATGAACAGGGTTTCCTCAGGATCGAGGTCCTGCGTGGCTTCGGCAAAGTCCGTTCCGTCGACGTTGGAGACAAAGCGGAAGGTCATATCGCGCTGGCTGTAGTGGCGCAGCGCCTCATAGGCCATCACCGGGCCGAGATCCGACCCGCCGATGCCGATGTTGATGACGTTGCGGATGCGCTTGCCGGTGAAGCCTTTCCACGCGCCGCTGCGCACGCGGCGGGAGAAATCCGCCATCCGGTCCAGCACCTCGTGCACGCCGGGAACGACATTCTCGCCGTCGACCTTGATCACGGCGCCTTTGGGCGCGCGCAGCGCGGTGTGCAGCACCGCCCGTTTCTCCGTGATGTTGATCTTTTCCCCCGTAAACATGGCCTCGATGCGCTCGCGCAGCCCGCTCTGCTCGGCGAGTTCCAGCAGCAGCCGCACCGTTTCGTCGGTAATGCGGTGCTTCGAATAGTCGAAATAAATCCCCTCGGCTTCGACGGTCAGGTGTGTGCCGCGCGCGGGATCGGTCCGGAAAAGATCGCGCAGATGCTGGGTATGGATCTTCTCGTAATGCGCCTGCAGGGCTTTCCATGCGGGAAGGGAGGTGAGGGGAGCCTGGACGGCGGTCGCGGTAGCGCTCATGGTTCTCTCCGAAGAAGAATTGGTCTGTAGATGAGATTCGCGCGGCGGCCGGGGGGTCTCGCGCGTCGGGTCAATTCGCAGTTAATTGCCGGTGGGGACGATTTCCGCGTTCTCCACCATGAGAATCACGGTCCGTTGCGGCGCGCGCGTGCGGTGCAGCGTGGCCCGCGGAACGACGAATCCCTGCCGCGGTCCGAGTTCCACCGTGCGCCCTTCGAGGTCGATGAGCAGTTTGCCCTCCACCACATAGAAGAACTCATCGTCGCCGGTGTGCTGGTGCCAGTGGTATTCGCCCTCGATGACCGCCATCCGCACCACGCTGCCATTCACCTGGCAAAGAGTCTGGTTGAACCACTTGTATGCACAGGCATCGGCGATCGCCTTCTCGTCGATCAGCTCCAGCGGGCGATGCAGCACGTTCAGGCGGGTTTCATAGGGATAATCGGCGACCGAACCGGCCATGGGAACCTCCTTTGCGCGTCGCACTCATGGTACGCCGGGTCTGTAAAGAGAAGAAAACAGCTCTGCATCGCGCTCGGCTTGGTCCCTGGTGTTCATCGGAGGTCCCCGGAACGCGGAGTTTCTGCGACGAGCCCTCAGGCTGCGGCATCTGGTGAATTGAACGATCGCAAAGCGCGACCCAGCGCGATACTTCGCAGCCCTCCCCATGCGGGCGCGATACGGATGAAAATATGCATCGATGGACGTGTGTACTCGTAGTGTGTCTGTGTGCGGCCGCAGCGGCAGGGCAGCAGAATCGGTTGCCTGCGCCACTGCCCGCCGGCGCGAGCGCCCCGCAGACGGCAACCATCACCGGCACGGTGCTGGATACGAACGGCGGTGTCGTGCCGGGCGCGGCCGTGGTGCTGCAGGGCTCCGTCGCGGCAGACTCCGCAACAACCACGGCCAATGACAATGGCTCGTTTTCCTTCGTTCGGCTGAGGCAGGGAGCGTATCGGGTCGCCGTCAGCGCGCCGGGATTCGCCACATGGACCTCCGGCGAGATCAACCTCGGCTCCGGCCAGTTCTTCATTCTCACCGGCGTCCAGATCAAAGTAGCGACCGTGGTCACCACGGTCACCGCGCTCACCCCGGTGCAGATCGCCACCGAGCAGGTGCACGCCGAGGAGACACAGCGCGTTTTCGGCTTTGTTCCGAATTTCTATGTTGCCTACGATCCGCAAACGGCGCCCATGACGGCGAAACTGAAATTCCAGCTGGCCTTGCGGACACTCATTGATCCCGTCACCCTGGGCGGATTGGTGGCCAACGCCACTTTCTATCAGGCGGGGCACTATCCCGATTACCAGGAAGGCTGGGCGGGTTACGGGCAGCGCCTGGGCTCTACCTTTGCGGGCGGCTACACGAACGTGCTTCTGGGCGATGCCCTGCTGCCGTCCCTGCTCCACCAGGATCCGCGCTACTTCTACCACGGCACCGGGACCACAAAGTCGAGACTGCTGCATGCCATCGCCTACCCGGTGATCACGCGCGGCGACAACGGCCGCAATGAGTTCAACTATTCCGGCATCGGCGGCGATCTTGCCTCGGGCGCGATTGCGAATGCCTATTACCCGGAAGAGGATCGCGGCGTCCGGCTGGTGGTGGACAGCACGCTGATCGGCGCGGGCGGGCGCATCGCCAATGGCCTGGTGCAGGAATTCATCCTGCCCCGGTTTACGTCGCACGCAAGGTGACCCGCCGGGAAGGCGAGTGGTCACAACCGGTGGTACAAAATGCCGACTACTGTGTGGCATAATGTCCTTATGGACAACGCCGCCGTCTCCCGGGCTCCCCTGATGACCTCTCTGCAGGTCGATCTGCAGACCGTCGAGGCGGGCGTCCCGGTCGCCACGATGGCCAGCTTCGTCGCCGGCTCGGGGCTGGAATTCGCGGAACTCTACGACGTGGTGATTCCGGCGCGGACGCTCAAGCATCGCAGGACGCGGAGGGAATCCCTCTCCCGCGACGAATCCGACAAGCTGGCGCGGCTGATCCGCATCTACGACCAGGCAGTGCGCGTCCTCGGAGACAAAGAGAAGGCGCTGCACTGGCTGCGCAAGCCGCTGCGCCGCTTTACCGGGCGGACGCCGCTGGAGATGCTGCGCACCGAGTTCGGCGCGCGCATGGTGGAGGAAATGCTGGGCCAGCTGGACTACGGCATGTTTGCCTGATGCCGTTTCTGTGGAGAATCAGCAACTACGAGTCCCTTGCCGGCGACGGCGGGCTGCTCTACTCCGCACGCTGGCATACCGCCGGTCATCGCATCGTCTACCTGGCCGAGTCGCCCGCCGGCGCGATGATCGAGGCGCTGGCGCATCTGGAACTGGATGAGAGCGACTGGCCGCGCTCCTATCACCTGATCCAGGTGGAGTACCCGGAGAATCTGCGCATCGAGACGCTGAAGCCCACCCCGGCAAAAAGCTGGAAAACGTCGCTGGCCGCTACACGCAGGCTGGGCGACGACTGGCTGCGCTCGCGGCGTGCGGCGCTGGCCCGTGTTCCTTCGGCCATCCTGCCCGAAACCTGGAATGTGCTCCTGAATCCGGATCACAGCGATGCAAGACAGGTGCGCGTGGTGAGGACCATGCGCGCCGAATACGATCCGCGACTGCTGGGGGCGATGGCGAAGGAGAAGTAGAGGGTGCGTGCGGCGAGTTAGAGGAGTTCGCTGGCTCGAAGACGGAGCCGCCCCGCTCAGATCAGCTTTTCCTGCCCGCGCGCCGCCAGCTCCTTCACCACCTTGCCCACATCCTGCGAGTGCCTGCGCGTGGTGATCAGCAGCGCGTCCTCGGTTTCCACCACCACCAGATCCTCCACACCCACCAGCGCGACCATCTTGTCCGGACTGAAAACGTAGTTTCCCTTCGACCCGAGCACCAGGCTCCCGTTGGCCTCCAGCACGTTTTCGTGTTCGTCGCCCTGATGCCGCTCCACCTGGTATTCATGCAGCGCCGTCCAGGAGCCCAGATCGCTCCAGCCAAACCGGGCCGGGATGCAAAACAGATTCGAATGATGCTCGCCGCGCGCCGAGCGCGGTTCCAGGATCGCGTAATCGACGCTGATGTCCTCGCACTTCGGATACAGATCCGCAAAGACCTTCTCGAACCGGGGCGTGCCCCAGGCGGCAACGATCTCTTCCAGCAGCGGAGCCGTCTCCGGCAGCAATTCGCGCGCCGCATTCGCCAGCGTCTTCGCGCTCCACACGAACATGCCGCTGTTCCAGAAATAATTCCCCGCCGCCAGAAAAGCCTCGGCGCGTTCCCGGTTCGGCTTCTCCGTGAAGCGCCGGACGCGCAGCACGCCCTCTTCCTGGCGCGCCCCGGTTTCGATGTAGCCGTAGCCGGTCTCCGGCCGCGTCGGTTCGATGCCCAGCACCACCATGTTGTCGCCGGCGGCCGCCAGGCGGATCGCCTGCTCGATGATCCCGACAAAGGCCGCCTCGTCGGCGATCACGTGATCCGCCGGGAAGATTCCCATCACCGCCTCGGGGTAGAGGCGCTCGATCAGAAACGCCGCCAGCCCCGCGGCCGGCGCGGTATTGCGTGCCGCCGGTTCGCAGATCACCTGCTGTTGCGGCACACAGTCCAGCTGCGTGCAGACGGCGCCGGAGAGATGAGCATTCGTGATGACCCACACATCGTGCGGCCTGGCCAGCGGTTTCGGCGCGCCCGGAGCCGGCTGCCCGCCTGGAGCGGTCAGCCCGCCCGGAGCCGTCAGCCTGTCGAGGGTCCGCTGGATCATCGTCCGCTCGCCATCCAGCGCCAGCACCTGTTTGGCGCGAGCCTTGCGGCTGCGCGGCCAGAACCGCGTCCCGCTGCCGCCGGCAAGAATGATGGGTCGAAAATCAATCGCCATGATGGTCCGGAGCAAAACCGAATCTTAAATCAGTCTCCCGCAGGCACGATACGAATCACTTCCGCGCTTCCTTCGCACGACAAACTCCATCGCGGGCTCGCCGCCGGGATCACCACGATCTGCTTGTGCTGCACGGTGACGGGATCGAAGCCTTCGCCGGAAATGTCAATCGAACCCTCGGTGACAAACAACAGCTGCACCACCGTACGCGGAGCCGCCAGCGCTGCCGCCGTCCCGCTCTGCAGCGGCCATCGCTCGATGCGGAAGTAGCGCTCATCGATGAGCAGCGTGTGCCCGTCAACCTGTCGCGGAGGCACGATGCCGGCGCGCGTCTTCAGATGCAGCGCCGCGAACGCCTTCTCCAGATGCAGCTCGCGCTGGCTGCCGTAGTCGTAGATGCGATAGGTCAGATCGCTGGTCTGCTGCGTTTCCAGCATCACCACACCCGCCCCCAGCGCATGCACCGTCCCCGCATCGACGAAGACCATATCGCCCTTCTGAACGGGAACCATTTCCAGCAGCGACTCCAGCGTTGTATCGCGTACCGCGGCCTTCACCTGATCGAGGGTCACGCCCGGCCGAATGCCCAGGGCCACGGCGGCGCCGGGATGCGCGTCGAGCGTGTACCAGCACTCTGTTTTTCCGCGCGGCTCCCCGTAGTGCTGCGCCAGCGCATCGTCGGGATGCACCTGCACGCTGAGTTTCTCCTTCGGAAACAGCACCTTGATCAGCAGCGGAAAGTCCTGCCCGGTGCAAGCCGGCCCCAGCAGCGCGGATCGGTGTTGCTGAGTAATGGCGGCGAGGCTGGTTCCGCGGAGCGGGCCGGTGTCGGCGAGGCACATCTCGCCGGTCAGCCACACCTCGCCGATCGGCTCTCCGTCGGTCTTGTAGTTGTACCAGGGGGCAAGATCCTGGAATCCCCATGGGCGGGTGCGAAAGTACGGAGCAAGGCGGAATGGCGCGAGCGTCTCCACGAATTCTTAGTATGCATGACCGCTGGGTTCCCCACCCCTTCCGATACCATGAAAGTCAATGTCCATCTATCTGGTTACGGGTTGCGCCGGCTTTATCGGCTCCTGGCTGACCCAGGCTCTCGTCGAGCGCGGCGAGACCGTGCGCGGCCTCGACAACTTCGAGACCGGCAAGCCCGACAACCTTTCGCATCTTCACGGCCGCTTTGAGCTGGTCGAATGCGATCTGCGCGACGCCGACGCCGTCGTCCGCGCCTGCCAGGGCGTCGACTTCATCTTCCATCAGGGAGCTCGGCCCTCGGTGCCGCGCTCGGTGCAGGATCCCCGCACCAGCCATACCGCCAACCTCGACGGCACCTTCAACCTGCTCGAGGGCGCGCGCGCTGCCGGCGTGAAGCGAATCGTCTATGCCGCCTCATCCTCCGCTTATGGCAATCAGCCGGGCTTTCCGCGCGTGGAGACCATGCTCCCCATGCCCATCGCGCCCTATCCGGTGCAGAAGCTTGCCGGCGAGTACTACATGAAGAGCTACTGGCAGGTCTACGGAATCGAAACCGTCTGCCTGCGCTACTTCAACATCTTCGGCCCGCGCCAGGTCCCCGATTCGCCCTACAGCGGCGTCATGGCGAAGATGACCCTCCAGATGATGCGCGGCGAACGCCCCACCATCAACGGCGACGGCGAGCAGGGGCGCGACTTCACCTACATTGAAAATGCCGTCTCCGCCAACCTGTTGGCCATGGGGGCTCCGGCGGACAGGGTCGCCGGGCGCGTCTTCAACGTCGCCTGCGGCGAGCGGCACACCATCAATGAGACCTTCCGCATCCTGGCCCATTTGCTCGACTTCCAGGAGCCGCCCCTCTACGGTCCGCCGCGCGCCGGAGACATTCTCAATTCCCTGGCCGACATCTCCGCCGCCCGTGACGCTTTCGGTTACCAGCCCAAAATCGGCTTCGCAGAGGGCCTGCGCCGCACGGTCGCCTGGTATCGGCAGCAGTACGCCTCCGCAGCGGTGTAACTCGCCACAAAAACGGAACGCCGCCGCCCGATTCTGCGTAAACTAAGCCGTGAGCCCGGCTGTGCCCCCGGGCCGAGGAAGACTGCACCAGCATGGGATTTACCGAAGCCATTAAGGTGGCGCTCCAGTCGCTCTGGGCCAATAAGATGCGCACCATCCTGACCATCATCGGGGTAGTCATCGGCGTCGCTTCGGTCATCGCCGTCATTACCCTGGTCAACGGCGCAAACATGTTCGTGGTGAAGAAAGTCGCGCGCAAGGGCTCCGACACCCTGACCCTGACCCGCATGCCTCCCGTCATCTTCACCGGCGAGGAATTTCTCAAGGCCAACAAGCGCAAGGACATCGATTACGACGACTACCTCTACCTGCAGCGGACCTGCACCCGCTGCCTGGTTCTGGCCGCGCAGCTTTCCTCCTCGGGTACGGTGGTCAGCGGCAAACAGTACAGCAACAACACCACCGTCAATGGCTGGACGTCGAACATGGCGGATATCACCGACCTGAACGTCGTCCAGGGCCGTTCCCTCACCCCGACCGACGACATCATGGGGACCCACGACATCGTGGTCGGCGCCGACGTGGTCGACAACGTTCTGCCTCCTGGGGATCCCGTCGGCCAGGAACTCCGCGTCGACGGCGAAATGTATACCGTGGTGGGCGTGGGCGAGCGCCAGGGCACCATGTTCGGCCAAAGCCAGGACAACTACGTCGACATGCCGCTCAGCACGTATCTGCACACCCACGGCGAGCACCAGAGCATCACCATCTCCGCCAAGGCCGGTACAATCCCGGGCGCCCTCGATGCGGCCATCGACCAGGTCCGCGTTCTCATGCGCACCCGCCGCCATGACCTGCCCGGAGCCGATGACAGCTTCACCATCTCCACGAACGAAACCTTTATCAGTCTCTGGAAGCAGATCAGCGAAACCTTCGCCACCGTCGTCGTCGGCATCGCCGCCATCTCTCTTGTGGTCGGCGGCGTGGTCATCATGAACATCATGCTCGTCTCGGTCACCGAGCGCACCCGCGAGATCGGCATCCGCAAAGCGCTCGGTGCCAAGCGCAACGACGTCATGGTGCAGTTCCTCATCGAATCCGCCGTCATGGCCCTGGTGGGAGGCATGATCGGCGTCATCTTCGGGGTTACCGTGGCGGAAACCGTGACCCACCTGGTCGGATTCCCCTCCGCCATCGCTCTCTGGTCGGTGCTGCTGGGGCTGTTTGTCGCCACCAGCGTCGGCATCTTCTTCGGCGTTTATCCGGCCCACAAAGCCGCGCAGCTCGATCCCATCGTCGCCCTGCGCGCGGAGTTATAAACCATGGCACTCAGCGATTCCCGCGAATCGGTCCGCATGGCAATGGAGACGCTGCGCAGCAACAAGCTGCGTTCCGGCCTCACCATTCTCGGCGTCGTCATCGGCGTAGCCACGGTCATCACCATTTCCTCGCTCATCAACGGTGTCAACAACCGCGTCCGCGACATGGCCAAGTCCTTCGGAACCAACGTCCTCTGGATCTACCGCTGGAACCCCATCGGCATCCGCCCCACGGCCGAGATGCTGGCGCGCAAATACCTTACCGAGGATGACTGCCGCGCCCTGGAAACCCTGCCCCATGTCATCGCCGTCAACTGCGGCCGGCAGTACGCCAACTGGCAGATCGGCGTCGGCTACGTCGCCGTGCGCTACAAGGACAAGAAGATCCAGAACACCGTCCTCGAAGGAGACCAGCCCTCTTTCGCCCTGGTCGACGACGTCCAGTTCCAGGAGGGCCGCCCCTTCACCGAAGACGAGGAATTCCGCGCCGCCAACGTTACCGACATCGGACACGACACTGCCGAACAGCTGTTCGGCAGTGAAGACCCCCTCGGCAAGCAGATCGAAATCGGCGGCGATGTCTTCACGGTCATCGGCGTGCTCGATAAGTACAAACAGGCCTTCGGCAGCGGCACCAATCCCAACGACAACCGCGCCGATTTCCCCCTGAGCACGTTCAAGAAGATCCATCCCGAAGTGCTGGATACCTGGGTCGCCGTGAAATACGACGACGCGATCAACAAATCCATCGTGACCGAGGAAGTGACCACGCTGCTGCGGGAGCGGCGCCGCGTGCGCGTGGAAAAAGACAACGACTTCGCCATCTTCAGCCCCGACTCCATCCTCGACTTCTGGAAACAGATCACCGCCGGCCTGGTCATCTTTATGTTTGCCGTCTCCAGCGTCGGTCTCCTCGTGGGCGGCGTGGGGGTGATGAATATCATGCTGGTCTCGGTCACCGAACGCACCCGTGAGATCGGCGTGCGCAAAGCGATCGGCGCGACGAAGAGAAATGTCCTGGTGCAGTTCACGTTTGAAGCCATCACCCTCTGCGCCCTCGGCGGCCTGCTCGGCATTCTTCTCGGGACCCTGCTGACGGTTGCCATCCGCTACGGCATCACCTTCCCGGCCAGTCTTTCCACATTCTGGGTCATTACCGGATTCGCGGTCTCCGGCGCCATCGGCCTCGTCTTCGGCATCTATCCGGCCTGGAAAGCCGCCACGCTGGATCCCATCGAGGCCCTGCGGTACGAATAGCAGCCGGGAGGCAGCCCGTGGCCTGTAGCCGGTAGGCGAGCCTGGCGGCAGATATAGAGACTATTCACTGCTTCGGATCGACGCCAGGAGGGCGTGAATCATCGACGATATTTCCCCGCTTCGTGGATCACTTCCGCCGCCCGGTCTGGATTCGCGAACCCGAGTTCTCCCGCCAGCTCGACCTGAGTCTGCAGCTCGAAGAGCGAACCCCGCGCGTGACCAGGAATACGGCGAAACCTTTGTCCGTCAGGCGGCCCCTGCCTTCGGCAATGTTGCTGGGTACAGAAACCGCGGCTCGGCGAATCTGGTTCGACAATCCGAAGAGTTCGCTCTTTGGAAAGGCTTCAGTGAGCCGATAGACGGCTCGCGCGAGGAGCATCGACCGCTGCCAGACCTGCAGGTCGCGAAAACGACGAGTCTCCATCCCACTCCATGGGATATGTGGGCAAGCGAAAACACAAGTGCGTGTTTTCCGCCAGGCGCACTTTGGTCATGTTCGGAGTGGCTGCCGGAAAAGCGGTCGCTCGCAACCGCCTACGGGCTACCGGCTTCCGCGGCTACAGCTACCGGCTACAGCTACCGGCTACAGCTACCCCCTCCCCCCTCCCGCCTGCGGTATCATGGACCTAACCGGTGGTATCTCCCCGTTTCGAGCAGGCATGTCCAAAAGCTTCAATCACACCATCCTCGGCGTTTCCATCGCCATCATCCTTGTCGTGCTCTTCGGCGGCCTCGGCCCCGCGGGCGTCAGCGCCAGCCAGAGCGACGGCGCCTACCAGCAGATGGGCGTCTACGAGGAAGTGCTCCACAAGATCCAGACCGACTACGTCACCGACCCCAACATTCAGAACGTAACCGTCGGCGCGCTGCATGGGCTCCTCGAGTCGCTCGATCCCGATTCCAGCTATCTGACCCCGGCCGAATACTCGAACTACCTCGAGCATCAGCACGAGGGCGTGGCCCAGTTCGGCATGGACGTCTCCAAGCGTTACGGCTACGGCAGCGTCATCTCCGTGATTCCGGGCAGCCCGGCCGACAAAGCCCACATTGAAGACGGCGACCTGATCGAGTCCATCGGCGGCCACTCCACGCGCGATCTTTCCGTGGAGATGATGCGCCTGCTCCTCGAAGGCAAGCCGGGAACCAGCGTGACCTTCGAGCTGGTCCGGCGCCAGAAGCCGGAACCGGACGACGTCACCCTGACCCGCGCCACCGTCGTCCCGCCGGCGATGGGGGAAGACGTTTACGAGAACTCCAGCATCCTGTATCTCAAGCCGATCGTCCTCACCCGCGATCGCGTCGATGAGATCGTCGCTCGCCTGCGCGCCATGCCGAAGGACGGTAACAGGAAAGTGATCCTCGACCTGCGCGACGTTGCCGAAGGCGATCCGCAGCAGGGAATCCGCCTGGCCAACGCCTTCATCCAGTCCGGAACCCTGGCCATGCTGCAGGGCCAGACCGTTCCCACCCAGACCTTCGCCGCGGAGGCCTCACGCTTCGTCACCGCGGCGCCCCTGGTGGTGCTGGTGAATCACGGCACCGCGGGCGCGGCCGAGCTGGTTGCCGGCGCCATCCTCGATGACAAGCGCGGCGATGTCGTGGGCGACCGCACCTTTGGCGAAGGCGGACAGCAGAAGACCTTCACGCTGCCCGACGGATCGGCCCTGCTGCTCACCGTCGCGAAATACGAATCGCCCTCCGGCAAGAAGATCGAAGATGTTGCCGTGACGCCGAACATTGCCGTCAGCCAGAGCTTCGATGAGGTTCCCGAAGACACCAATTCGCAACCCCATACCGACGATCAGCTGAACAAGGCGCTGCAGATTCTCAAGCAGAAGAACGCGTAACCGGACGGCGCGGGCCATTTTCTGAGCTGGTGCCAGACCAAAGGAATCGGATGGCACGTTGAACCTCATTACGCCATCGGACTGGGATGACGATCCCCAACCCCCGCGCCGCCGCCTGCGCCGCCGCGATTCGGATTTCCATCCTCCTCCGGGTCATCGCAAAATCGCCGGCAGCCTCGCGCTCGCCTTCCTCGTCGTTGTCGCCGCTGCGGCCGGATGCCTCACCGGCCTGACCCTCGTCTATTCCGTCGATCTGCCCCAGGTCGACGAGCTGGAGCATTACCGCCCCAGCACCACCACCGACCTGTACGACGTGCACGGCCGCATCTTCGGCTCCTTTGCGCTGCAGCGCCGCGTGGTCGTCAACTACAGCGACTTTGCGCCGGTCCTGCGCCAGGCGGTCATCTCCACCGAGGACCGCGACTTCGAGAGCCACTGGGGCGTCAACCTGTTCCGCGTTGCCGGCGCCGCCTGGCACGACCTCTTTTCCAAAGGCCGCGCGCAGGGCGCATCCACGCTCACCATGCAGCTGGCGCGCAATCTTTTCCTTTCCAACGAGCGCACCTTCTCGCGCAAGCTGCAGGAGGTGTTTCTCTCCCTCCAGATCGAGCACACCTTCACCAAGGAACAGATCTTCACCCTCTACGGCAATCAGATTTACCTGGGCAGCGGCGTCTACGGCTTCGAGGCCGGCGCCCAGTACTACTTCTCCAAACACGCCGGCCAGCTGACCCTCCCCGAGGCTGCGCTGCTCGCCGGCCTGCCCAAAGGCCCATCGGAATACTCTCCAATTCTGAATCCCGAGCGCGCCTTCCGCCGCCGCAACCTCGTCATCGATTCCATGCTCGAGGACGGCAAGATCACGGCGGCCCAGGCGGAGGCTGCCCGATCCTCGCCTCTCGGCCTGCACATCGAACCGCCGCCCAACAGCGTTGCTCCCTGGTTCATTGAGGGGGTCCGCCGCGAGCTGGAGCGCCGCTTCGGCACCGAAGAGGTCCACGCTGCCGGCCTCAAGGTCTACACCACCCTCGATCTCGATCTGCAGAACGCCGCCAATCAGGCCGTGCTCGACGGCCTGGCAGCCTACGAGCGCCGCCGCGGCTGGCGCGGCAACCTGCTCAACGTCCACGCTGCCGGCCTCAACATCGACACCTTCAAGCATCCCGACTGGACCATCCCCGCAACGCCCGGAACCTACCTCCACGCCCTCGTGACCGGCGTCCTGCCCTATCAGGTCACCGGCCGCATCGGCGATCATGAATTCGTTCTCACGCCTGAAGACTGGGCGTGGACCCGCTTTCACACCGCCGACCAGTTCCTCAGGCCCGGCGACATCGTCTACGTGAAGATCACCGGCGAAGATGCGGGGATGCTCCACGCGACGCTCGAGGAAGACTCCGGCGTCGAGGGTTCGCTGCTCGCCATGGACAACGCCACCGGCGACGTGCTTGCGCTGGTGGGCGGACGCGACTTCAACCTCTCGCAGTTCGATCGCGCCACCCAGGCCGAACGCCAGACCGGCTCCTCCTTTAAGCCCTACGTCTACACCGCCGCGGTGGAAGACGGCGCCACACCCGAAGAGACGATCCTCGACCACCCCGTCTCCTTCGGCAACTACGTCCCCCACAATTACGACGGCAAGTTCAAAGGCCGCATCTCGCTGCTCGAAGCCTTTGCCGACTCGCGCAACATTCCCGCGCTCGAGCTGGCCGACCGCGTCGGCATCCGCAGGGTGATCGAAACCGCACATCGCTTCGGCGTCACCTCGAATATTCCTCCCTACCTGCCCATCGCCCTCGGCTCGGCCGAAATCACCCTCGAGCAGCAGGTCGACGCCTACTCCGTCTTTCCCAATGACGGCATTCGCGTCGCCCCGCGCCTGGTCAAACGCGTCGTCAGCGCCGACGGCATCCCCCTGCCGGAAGAGCCGCCGGACGTCAGCGAAGTCATCAGCCAGAAGGTCGCCCGTACCATGATGGTCTTCTTCCGCGGCGTCGTCAGTGAGGGAACCGGGGAGAGCGTCGCGGCCCTGAATCACCCGCTGGGAGGCAAGACCGGCACCACGAACGACTTCACCGATGCCTGGTTCATCGGCTTCTCGCCCTCCATCACCTGCGGCGTCTGGGTCGGCTACGACGACCGGCAATCCCTCGGCGACAAGGAAACCGGCGCCGCCGTCGCCCTGCCCCTGTGGACGCAGTTCATGAGAACCGCCATCGCCGCAACGCCCAATGAAACCTTCCCCGGCGACATGCGCTCCCGACCGCCGCTGCAACAGGCGGCCGCGCTCAGGCCACCTCACTGAGACGCGATCTCCTCTGGAGGGAAGGGCGCCCCCCACGCGGCTTCACCGAAGGCGGTGATCACCTCAAACGGAAAGGGCGACCTGCCGGCCGCCCCTTTGAAAAACTTTCTTCTTGTGTTGTCGATTATCCCCGTCGTTTGGGGTTCACAACAACGCTCTGGAAAAGACGAGCTGGCGGAGACGGAGGAGCGGACGCGGGCGGACTTTGAGTGCCGGGCTTCGATTGAAAACCGTCAGTCGCGCGCTGGCGGCCCGGCTGATGCCCCTTCTGGATGATGAAAACATCTCTCTCAGCCATTACCGCTCTCCACAAACTGGATTATAGCAATCTGATCGCTGGCGATCCACACGCCCCCGCTCTCCGTGCTGCCGCCGGTCTCGTCTTCCGCCGGGACGGCGGTTCTTTCCAGGTAGATATCGGCGGACGGACCAGAGTCACCCGCGAAAGACCCCTCGCCGAACCAGCCGTAGATGTGGTTGCCGTCCTTCAGCGTGACGTTCACCCAAACCGGGTCTGTCTCCGACAACTTGAAGTCCCATGCTGTGGTGTTCCATCGTGCGGACTGGAAACCGAGCCAGTCGACGAATAAAGCGATCCATCCTCGCTGTCTGAATTGCGCGCTCGCCAGTGCTGCGGCAGCGGGAGAAAGAAATACGACCAGGAAGACGGCGGCAGCCGTGAGCAGCGAATGCGTCACGTACCATTTGTGGTCGTACCAGAGATAGATAAGCCACGACCAAAAGGCATTGTTCAGGCAGCTTAACGTGAAGAACTCCATGAATCGATTCTGCTCCGATTCAGACCTTCTGGGGATCAGCATCGCGTAAATACCGGACCACACAAATCCGGGCATAAGAAACGCGAAGGCTAAGAGCACCGCCTCGAAGCTGTCCAGCCTCATAACAACAGATTCTAGGGAGGCCGGAGTGTAGCCGGGAGATATTTGAGGGGTAAGTGCTATCCGAGATAATCAAATCCTCTGCGAAAATACTCCTTCGCCCGGGCCACATCCTGCAGGATCTGCGCCTTCAGCGTTTCCGGAGAAGGGAAGCGCCGCTCTTCCCGCAGCCGCATCAGGAAACAGACCTCGACCGGCGTCGCCTCGGTCAGCTCCACCGGCGGCGGCCCATCGAGCAGGTGCGACTCCACCGCGTAGCCGGCTCCCTCGAACGTGGGCCGCGCCCCGGCATTCGTCACCGCCCTGAGCAGCGGCGCGTCCGGTCCTTCGCCGATGCGCACTTGCGTCACATACACGCCGTGCGGAGGCAGCAGCTCCGTGTACTGCGCCAGATTGATCGTCGGCGTGGCCAGCGTCCGGCCCACGCCCCGCCCCTGCACCGGCTTGGACAGGATGGAAAACACGCGCCCCAGCAGCGCGCGCGCCACCCCCAGCTGGCCGGCCGCGATGCGCCGCCGCACCTCGCTGCTGGAAACGACGATCCCCCGCACCTTCATCGCTCCATGCGAAACCACGCTGAAGCGCAGCTCCAGCCCCAGTTCGCGCAGCTCGGCAATGCCCGCCGCGGCATCGTGTCCGAAACGAAACGTATCGCCCTCGTGAACTTCCACGACGTGCAGCGCCCCGCACAGCACCCCTTCCGCAAACTCGCGCGGCGTTTGCAGCGAAAACTCCCGCGTAAAGGGCAGCACCAGCGCTGCATCGATGCCGGTCTCGGCCAGCAGCCGCAGCCGCTCCGGAATCGGCGTGATCAGTTTCGGCGCCTGCCCGGGCCGCAGCAGCGCCAGCGGATGCGGATCGAAGGTGACGGCAATCGCCTGTGCTCTGCCCGACTGGGCCCTTTCCCGCACGCGTTCGATGATCTCCTGGTGCCCGCGGTGCACCCCGTCGAAGTTGCCAATAGCCGCGACCGTCGGGCCCAGGTCCGAGGGCAGCTCCGTAATCGATCGATAAACGCGCATGGCTATAACTCGAACGGAATCCGCAACCCGTCGTACGCAAGCCGCACGTTGGCCGGGAATTCTCTCTCTGTCGCCTCGTGGTCCACTTCGTGCGACATGTGCGTGAACCATGCCTGGCGTGGCCGCACGCGCTCCACCCACCGCAGCGACTCGGGAATCGTCGCGTGACTGGGGTGCGGCTGAGGCCGCAGCGCATCGATGATCATCACCTCCAGCCCCTCGAGCAGCGGAAGGCTCGCCTCCGGGATCGCGCTCATATCGGTCAGATACGCCGCCGAGCCAAAGCGAAAACCCGCCACCTCCAGATCGCCGTGCAGCAGCGGCACCCGCTGAAACCGCGCCCCGTGGACCTCGGCTGTCGCGCTGCCTTCCAGCGGCCGCAGCTCCACGCGCGCCCGGGTGGGATACGTTGCGTTCTCCGAAAACGTGTATTCGAAGACCCGCCGCAGAATCTGCGCCGTCTGCTCGTCCGTATAGAGAGGCAGCTTGTCCGGTTTGTGGGCAAAGCTCAGCGGCCGCAGATCGTCCAGGCCAAGAATGTGATCGGCGTGCGCGTGCGTGTAAAACACGGCGTCCACATGCCGGATCCCCTCCCGCAGCGCCTGCTCGCGAAAGTCCGGGCCCGTGTCGATCAGCACCAGGTGTTCCGCTCCGCCGCTGCTCCAGGTCACCGCAATCGAGGGGCGCGTGCGCCGGTTCCGCGCATCCGCTGAGGTGCAGACCTCGCAGGTGCACCCCAGCGTCGGCACGCCCATCGAGGTTCCGCTGCCGAGAACGATGATTTCAGCTTTCATGCGGCTGGAGTCATTCGGCTCGTGTCGCTCCCGGCTCGTCGTTCGCCCGCTTTGCGCCCGCGATCCGCCCGTTCCTGGCCGGGCATCACTTCTGCTTCGCGTCGGGCCCGCGCTGGGCCGACTGCGCTATCGCGTTCGTGATCTCCAGAAACATCATGCGCAGCTCGAAGAGCACGTTCTGCAGCGTCGCCTCTTCCTTCGGCGTCAGGTTGCCCTTGGTCTTCTCCTGCAGCAGCGCCAGCATGTCGATGCTCTGCCGCGCTCCCAGAATGTCCACGCGCGGCTTCTGCCCCGGCTCGGTCCCCGCGCCCATCGCGATCATCGCCGAGACGTAAAACGACTGGATGATGTGCTCGAACGTGATCGTCCCGGCCGACGCACCCATTCCCGGATTCGCCTGGCGCAGCATGTCGTCGATCTGCCGCGACGACTCCTGATACGCGGCATTCTGTTCGGCCGTCTCCTGCGCCGAGAACTGCGGCACCTCGGCGTCTTCCGCTGCAGGCTCGGGCTCCGCCGGTGCCTCGCGGGTCTCCGGCGCCGGCATGGTCACGACATTCGTCGCCGCGCTCGTCTCTTCGCCCGCTTCCGCCGGCGCGGCATCGTCGCGCAGCTCGCCCTCCAGGGTGAATTTGCGTTTGTCGGTTACCGTAAACGTGGGCTGTTTCTCATCCATAGAAAAAACTCTCTCCGCGTGATTCAAAAAATCCGGATTACGCCCCGGTGACAGGCGGCGCTGCCAGAGGGATCGCGAGGCCTCCCTCGTATCGGATCGCTTCCGTCTCACTGTTCTCCAGAGCCTCGATGCGCGCCACACCCAGCGCCAGCGTCTTCGCTATCCCCGGCGCCTCGATGCGCGCCACGCTCGTCAGCTCCCCAATCGCGGCATCGCCGGCGCGCAGCTCCAGCTTCTCGCCCGGCCCCAGCCCCGGCGCCTCGCCCTGCAGCTCAAACTGCAGCAGCGACCGGTGCACCGTCGCCCGCGACCGGATCCGCTCCACAATCTCCTGCCCGATGTAGCAGCCCTTCGTGAAGTTCAATGCGCGCTCCAGGTTCGTCTCCTGGGGCAGATTCCTGTCGCTGAAGTCCACATCGAACCGCGGAATTCCCTCCAGAACCCGAAAATCTTCCACCGCCTCGTTCCCGCATGGCGTCGCCCCGGCTTCCGCCAGCGCATTCCAGAGCCGCAGAACCTCCCTGGCTCCCACCCAGATCTCCAGTTTTGTGACCACGGGGCTCCAGGCGCGGACCAGGGTCACCTCCACGCCGGCCACCTGCGCCGCCCGGAACGTCCCCGGCGGGGGCACGCTGCCGCCCAGCTTTTCCAGAATCGCCGCCGTCTCCGGCCCCGCGATGCCAATTGCCGTTCTCGCTGCGTCTAACTCTTCGAGCCTCACGTCATCCATAATGATGAAGCGGCGCAAATGGGTGAGGAGGCGTTCAGCCTGAGAACGGTCGGTTTCCAGAAGCAGATAGTCTTCGTACACGAACACAGCGCCATCGCCTTGGATGCGCCCCTGGGGATTCAGAACCAGGGTATAGCCGCTTTGCCCGGGCTCCAGACCCTTCACCGCCTGCGTGATCATCCCGTTCAGCCAGCGAACGCGGTCTTTTCCGGTGGCGCGCAGGCAGATCCGGTAACCAAGATCGAAAATTCCGGCACTCTGCAGCAGTGCCTGCAATTCTGTACGAGTTTCGGAGAATCGCCGTTGCGTCCGGACTCCGCAGTGCATCTCCAGTTCAGAAGCGGCCGCGCCTGACTGTTGGGCCAGAGGCGTCGCAGCGACAACGGCATCGGGAATCTGGTATGTCTGGCTCATACGAGGCTCTCAAAAAAATTATAGTCTGCGGCTGGCGGAGAGACTCCCGCAGCCGATTCGCCCCCAGGGCGAAGGGAAAAGGAATGCAACGATACATCACCACCTGGTGCGCGGCCTGCGCGCTTCTGATCGCGCTCTCCGGCAGCGCGCAAACCGCCCCCAACACTCCGGCTCAGGCGCCGCAGGGATCCGCCGCGCCGTCAGCCGGCCCGTCCAAAGCGCCGGAGACCCTCATCACGCCGGAACAGGCCAAAGAACTCTTCGCCTCGGTGCCCGTCATCCTGCAGTTCGCTTCCCAGGACACGAAGCTGGCCATCAAACACCAGGTCAGGCCGCGCCTGATCACCCGCGCCCAGGTGAACAAGTATCTGCTGGACAAGATGAAGGACGACAAGGATGCGAAGAAAATGGAACGCGAAGAGATCGTCCTGAAAAAATTCGGCCTGATCGATACCGACTTCCAGCTCCGCCCCTTCCTCCTGAAGCTGCTCGACGAGCAGATTGCCGCCTACTATGACAGCAAGACGAAAACGGTGAACCTGCTCGACTGGATCGCCCCCGATACCCAGAAGCCGGTGATGGCCCACGAGCTGACTCACGCACTGCAGGACCAGCGCGTCAATCTCGACAAATGGGAGAACCAGACCAGCGACGATCTCTCCCACACCTGGGCCGAAGACCAGAAACATGTTGCCACCGATGAAGACGACACCGCCCGCGAAGCCGTCCTCGAAGGCCAGGCCATGGCCGTCTTTGTCGATTACAGCCTGGCCCCGGCCCATCGCAGCCTGCGCGACTCCCCCGACCTCATCGATAACCTCCTCGACAACATGACCGACGACGGCGATTCGCCCGTCCTCGCCCGCGCTCCGCTGCTCCTCCAGGAATCCCTCCTGTTCCCCTACAAGGACGGCCTCAGGTTCGAGGCCGCGCTGCTCTCCGACTCGAAGAACCCCTCCACCGCCTATGCCGGTGTTCTCGATCGCCCGCCGGCCAGCAGCTACGAGATCATGAATCCTCATGCCTACGAGGATCAGGTGAAGGTTCCGCTGCTCAACATGCCCGACATCCACCCCGTGATCGACGCGCAGTACAACCCCTACGACATCGGCGTGATGGGGGAGCTCGATGTGCGCATCCTCTCCGAACTCTTCGGAGGCAAGGAAGTCGCCGCCGAGCTGACGCCGGCCTGGGACGGCGGCATCTACTACGCGGCGCAGCGCAGGGACGCGACCGACAAGGACTCCACAGCCTCGGTCGCGCTCTTCTACCTCTCCCAGTGGAAGTCGGAAGACGCCGCTGCGGACTTCGTGAAGATGTACGCCGACGAGCTGGGTCGCAAGTACTCTCAGATCTCGCGCGACACCTCCGCCGAGACCAGTCCCTCCGAGCAGGTCTACAAAACCAGCGAAGGGCCTGTCCTCATCGTCACCAGCGGCAAAGACGTCTTCATCAGCGAAAGCTTCGACCTGACCATGGCGCGCAAGCTGCAGTTCCTCATGTTCGGCGCGCAACAGGCGAATGCCCCGGAGGCTATCGCCCTGGCCGCGCCGCAGGTCGACGTGACTCCTACCGGCGAGCTCTCCGGCAGCCTGGTGCATTTCATGGCGGGCTGCGGCATGATGAAAGCCGCTCTGCCCCACCATTTATACTGATTCCCTGCGTTCATCCAGCGCAGCCGCATCCTGCGGGGTCGGGGCTTAGCCTCGCCCCGGCATCCATGCGGCGCGTCCCTGCAGGGAGTCGTATTGCAACAGGCGGAAATCGGCATTATCGGCGGCAGCGGCCTGTACGCCATGCCCGGCCTCACCAACCTGCATGAGGAGCGCGTCGCGACCCCCTTCGGCGATCCCAGCGACGCCTTCATCCTCGGCGACCTCGAGGGCCGCAAAGTCGCCTTCCTCGCCCGCCATGGACGCGGCCATCGCATTCTTCCTTCGGAGCTGAACTTCCGCGCCAACATTTACGCCCTCAAAAAACTCGGCGTCGAGCGCATCCTTTCCGTCTCCGCCGTCGGCTCGCTGAAGGAAGAGCACAAGCCCGGCGATTTCGTCGTTCCCGATCAGTTCATCGACCGCACCTTCCTGCGCATCGCCACCTTTTTCGGCGATGGCGTCGTCGGCCACGTTGCCTTCGGCGACCCGGTCTGCGCCACCGTCGCTCGTGGCCTGTACGACGCCTGTCAGTCCCAGGGCGTCCCCGCCAAATCCAACGGCACTTACGTCTGCATGGAAGGCCCGCAGTTCTCCACCCGTGCCGAATCGAACCTCTACCGCAGCTGGGGCGCTGACGTCATCGGCATGACCAACCTCCAGGAAGCCAAACTCGCCCGCGAGGCCGAGATCTGCTACGCAACCGCTGCCATGGTCACCGACTACGACTGCTGGCACGCGGGCCACGACGCCGTCACCATCGATCAGATCGTGAAAGTCATGAACCAGAACGCGGCCAACGCCGCCCGCGTCGTCAAAGCCGCCGTGGCTGCGATGCCCCGCGAGCGCAGGTGCCCCTGCGCGACGGCGCTGCAGTTCGCCCTGCTCACCAGCCCCGATGCCATTCCGCCGGCAACGCGCGAGAAGCTCGATCTGCTCATCGGAAAGTATCTGAAGAAGATCTAGAAACCACGAGGATCAACCCACGCATGGCCATTCTTGTCGTAGGCAGTGTCGCGTTCGACGCCATTGAAACCCCTTCCGGCCGCCGGGATCGTTGTCTGGGCGGCGCCGCCACCTATTTCTCCCTCGCCGCCAGCAACTTCACCAGCGTCCGCGTCATCGGCGTGGTCGGCGAGGACTTCGGATCCGCGGAAGAGAGCGTCCTGACCCGCCGCAACATCGATACCCGCGGCATCGAGCACGTCCCCGGCAAGAGCTTCTTCTGGAGCGGCTCCTACATGAAGAACCTCAACGAGGCGCAGACGCTCAACACCGAACTGAACGTCTTCCAGAGCTTTTCCCCCAAAATCCCCGCCGAATATCAGGACAGCGAATTCCTCTTCCTCGCGAACATCGACCCCCTGCTCCAGGAAGACGTCCGCCGCAAAATGCCGAAGGTGAAACTGGTTTGCGGCGACACCATGAATTACTGGATCAGGGACCACGCCGACAACCTCGCCCGCGTCCTCAAAGGCCTCGACGTCCTTCTCATCAACGACAACGAGGCAAAGATGCTGGCGAAGGACAACAATCTCGTCCAGGCCGCCCGCAAGGTTCTCGACATGGGGCCCAAAGCTCTCGTCGTTAAGCACGGCGAGTACGGCGCAACGGCGTTCTTCTGCGATCGCTCCTTTGCCGGAGATGCCACGGTCACCGTCCCCTTTCGCGCACCCGCTCTGCCGCTGGCCGAAGTCGTCGACCCCACCGGCGCCGGCGACTCCTTTGCCGGCGGATTCGTCGGCTACATCGCCTCGCAGCCCGCGCTCACCCCCGCTGTCTTTCGTCGCGCCATGTTCTACGGTGGCGTCCTGGGATCCTTTGCTGTGGAGCGTTTCGGCACCGAACGCCTCCAGCATCTCGAACCGAAGGAGATCGAGGAACGCTTTGCGCTCTTCCGCCAGCTCTCGCATCTCGACTAGGCGGCCCGGCGGCTCGGCGCACCGTTCCGCACCCGCTGCTCCTCCCGATCTCGCCCGCTCCCTGCGCCACGAGGCCATCTTCGCGGGCATGGTCGC
>DATJNE010000102.1:0-4253 GCA_035508305.1 Acidobacteriaceae bacterium
ACCCTCCCGTCCCTGCTGTTCCCTCATTTGATTCCCGCAGTTTTTCCCCGCCAATCCACAGGGGACGTCACGCTATAGTCAATGAGGCGATTCTCACGACCTTGCTCAGGCGTGGCTAAAACCAACGCAGACAGCGGCGCGACGCTTCTGGACGAACCGGCGGATTTCTATCGTCCGCGCGCGGACCGGAACTCCGAAGCACGCCCGCCTCGTCCGGCCCGCGCACCAGCCGAGCCCGACGACGACGCAGAACAGCCCTTCCTGCGCGCCCGCCGCCGTGTTCCCATCCGCCGTGGATGGCTCCCCGCCTGGACGCGCACCCTCTGGGGCAGGCTCGCCCTCGCCGCCGCCCTGGTTGTCGCCGTCGGCCTGGTTCTGGCCCTCCTCATCGAAGTCCGCCTCTTCCTCGATCACGATCCCCGCTTCCGCATCGAATCCTCCGCCTCCATCCAGACCCTCGGCAACAGCCAGCTCAGCCGCGCCGATCTGCTCTCCGTCTTCGGATCCGACATCGGCCGCAACCTCTTCTATGTCCCGCTCGCCAAACGCCGCGCCGAGTTGGAACAGATCCCCTGGGTCCGGCAGGCCACCGTCATGCGCGTCCTGCCCAACCAGATCCGCGTTGCCATCGTCGAGCGCCAGCCCATCGCCTTCGTCGCCCTGCGCGGCCGCGTTGCCCTGGTCGACGCCGCCGGCGTCATCCTCCATGTCACCCCCGACGAAATCGCCGCCCGCCACTATTCCTTCCCGGTCGTCGACGGCATCGACCCCGCCGACCCCCTCCCCATCCGCGCCGCGCGCATGCAGCTATACCAGAGATTCATGGCCGCGCTCGATTCCACCGGCGAGCACTTCTCCGCCCAGCTCAGCGAGGTCGACCTCTCCGATCCGGAGGACCTGCGCGCCACCGTCCCCGTTGCCGGTGCCGATCTCCTCCTGCACTTCGGCAACGACGATTTCCTCCCCCGCTGGCGCAACTATCAGGCGCACATCGCGCAGTGGCGCCAGCAGTACCCGCACCTCGCTTCCGTCGATCTCCGCTACGACCGCGAGGTGGTGCTGAAGATGGCCGGCGATCCCGGAACCACCCCCGGCGCAAAGTCGCCCGCGCCCGCCGCGAAACCAACCGCCCCCGCAGCAAAATCGAGAATCCCCGCACGGAACCGCAAAGCCGTCCCGGAACATAAAGTCCACGCCGCGCATGCAGCCGCCCATCCCGCGCCGCACAAGCCCCGGACCGTGAAGCACGCCGCGCCGGGCAAAACAACGCACAGTGCGCAGGATCCAACCCGCGCCACCCGGAGGCCGGCATGAGCCAGCAGGACAACGTCATCGCTGTGCTCGATGCCGGCAGCTCGAAGATTCGCGTCCTCATTGCCGAAGTCCATGAAGGCGCTCTCCGCTATCGCGGCCACGGTGTCGCCGACGCCGCCGGCATGCGCAAGGGACTCATCGCCGACCTCGCCCCCGCCTGCTCCGCCGTCGATCGCGCAGCCGTCGCCGCCGAAGACGCCGCCCAGCTCACCATTGAAAAATGCGTTGTCGCCGTCGGCGGCCCCCACATTCGCGGCGTCAACAGCCGCGGCGGCATCAGCCTCGGCACACGCCTGCGCGAGATCACCAGGGAAGATGTCCGCGCCGCCGTTGATCGCGCCCGCTCCATCCCCCTCCCTGCCGATCGCGAAGTCCTCCACCTGCTCCCTCAGCAGTTCATCCTCGACGAGCAGCCCGGCATCTGCGATCCCGTCGGCATGATCGGCAATCGCCTCGAAGTCAATCTCCATATCTCCACCAGTTCCGCCAGCGCCCAGCAGAGCATCGTCACCTGCGTCAACAAAGCCGGCCTCGAAGTCACTGAGACCGTGCTCGAATCCCTGGCCGCCGCCGAAGCCACCCTCTCCGCCGACGAGCGCGAGCTGGGCGTCTGTCTCCTCGACATCGGCGCCTCCACCTCCGAACTGGTCGTCTTCTTCGAGGGATCGGTCGCCCACACCTCGGTCGTCCCCATCGGCGGCGATCACTTTACCAACGACCTCGCCGTCGGCCTCCACGTCACCCCGCCCGAAGCCGAATGGCTCAAGTGCAATTACGGCCACGCCGTGGTCACCGCCGTTCCCCAGCAGAGCGAGGTCGAGGTCTCCGGCCTGCCCGGCTACGAACCGCGCCTCGTCCGCCAGCGCTACATGGCCGAAATCCTCGAGCCCCGCGCCCGCGAGCTTTTCCAGATGCTCCGCGATAACCTCCGCCAGGGCGGCGTCCTCGAAGCCATGGGCGCCGGCTGCGTCCTTACCGGCGGCGGCGCCCGCCTGCCCGGACTGCTCGAAACTGCCGAGAGCCTGCTCCGCGTCCCCGCCCGCCTCGCTTCCCCCGTCCCGCTCTCGCGCATGCCTGCCGACCTCGCCGGACCCGAGTTCTCCGTTCTCACGGGAACCATGCTCTACGCCCACCGCACCAGCGTGAATCGTGCGGCGGAAAACCAGGGACTGCGCGCCAAGCTGCGCGCCATCTTAGCGGGGAGCGTTTAATGCGGATCGGGAAAATCGCCTTCGCCGCGCGCAATCCCTCCCCGGGGGCCGCGCCGCCGGCAAAAAACTTCAACCTCCCGGCGCCCCGCCGCAAGGTTCACCCCACAGCAAGCAGCTCATACCTCGGCCCGTCTGTTTTCAAGACCGCGGCGCTCGCTTTCACCTCGAAAGTACCGCCTCTGTCCATTTCGGGAAACCGCAACCGAGCCTCGGCCTTTTTGGGGAATCCGGGCAGCGCTTCGCCTATGCCGCCCCGCACCGGTGCGCCACCGGCCTCCAGCGCCGGCTGTTTTTGTATCAGGACGCGGCTTCGGCCGTGCCCCACCAGGATCCGTAACACAGGGGCTTCAGCCCCCGAGGGATGCACGCCATGAAGAGAATTCAACCCATGGAGTCAACGCCGATGAGGAACCAACCCATGCCCCAGCCCGAAGAAATCCGCATTCAGTATCACGAAGAGAACCTGCGTGGCGCGAAGATCAAAGTCATCGGCGTGGGCGGAGGCGGCGGCAACGCCGTCAATCGCATGATTGCCGCCAGCATGGAAGGCGTCGAGTTCATCGCCGCCAACACCGACCGCCAGGCCCTCACCCTCTCCCAGGCTCCCGTCAAGCTGCAGCTCGGCGGCAAGCTCACCAGCGGCCTCGGCGCCGGCGCCAATCCCGACATCGGCCGCCAGGCCGCCCTCGAAGACTCCGGCAAGATCCTCGAAGCTCTCGACGGCGCCGACATGGTCTTCGTCACCGCCGGCCTCGGCGGAGGCACCGGCACCGGCGCTGCCCCCGTCATCGCCTCCCTCGCCAGCGAGATGGGCGCGCTCACCGTCGCCGTCGTCACCAAACCCTTCGCCTTCGAAGGCAAGCGCCGCATGGCCCAGGCCGAGCGCGGCATGCAGGAGCTGCTCGAGAGCGTCGACACCATGATCGTCATCCCCAACGAGAAGCTGCTCGCCGTCGCCAAAGACGCCGGCTTCTTCGAGTCCTTCCGCATCGCCGACGACGTCCTCCGCCAGGGCGTCCAGGGCATCTCCGACATCATCACCATCCCCGGCATCATCAACCGCGACTTTGCCGACGTGAAGACCACCATGGCCGGCATGGGCTACGCCGTCATGGGCACCGCCATCCGCAGCGGCTCGCAGCGCGCCGTTGAAGCCGCCCAGGCCGCCATGGCTTCCCCGCTCCTCGAAGACGGCGCCATCGACGGAGCCCGCGGCATCCTCATCAACATCACCGGCTCAAAGTCGCTCAAGCTCAGCGAGGTCAACGCGGCCTCCACCCTCATCCAGAACGCCGCCCACGAGGACGCCAACATCATCTTCGGCGCCGTGCTCGACGAGAGCATGGGCGACGACGTCAAAATCACGGTCATCGCCACGGGTTTTCGCCAGGGGTCGGCCGAACGGCGGGACCAGATGCTCTCCGCCGCGCTGCGTGAGGTCCCCGCTCCACGCATCGAATCGCGCCCGCCGGCCCCGCGCTTTGCCAGCGAGGAGCAGGAGGAGGACGACGTTGCCCCGGCCGTCTCCCAACCGCGCCAGGCGCCCCTGCTCGTTCCCGTCACCGCGCGCGAATTCGTCTCCGCCTTCAGGGTCCATGAAGCCGAACCGGCTGCCGACGCCGAGTCCGTGGATCCCCAGGAGCTCACCTTCGCCGAGGAGGAATCCGAACTGGTCGGCGTCGCCGTCGCCAACCCCGCACCCCAGCCGGAGGAGACCGCTGTGCCTCA
>DATJNE010000103.1:0-4090 GCA_035508305.1 Acidobacteriaceae bacterium
GGCACCGCCCCCGGATCGGACGGGCTCTATAACCGCATTGCCGTCCTTCGCGCTGAACGCGGCCTCTCGCGCCAGGATCTCGCCGACGCCCTCGAGGTCAATTACCAGACCATCGGCTTCCTCGAGCGCGGCGACTACAAACCTTCCCTCACCCTCGCCTTCGCCCTGTCGGACTACTTCGGCCTCCCCATCGAAGCTATCTTCTCCCGCGAACCCTTCCGCCCTTTGAGCGAACAGGTTTACGGCAACGGAAAGTCACCCTCAGGCGGTTCCAAATGACAGCCTCCCGTCGATTCCTCTTCTTCATCCCCGTCGAAACCCGCGGCAGCCGTCGTGCCCTCGTCATCGGCTACTACGTGGTGTTCGCCGCGTTTGCGATCCTTCTGCTCTGGCTGCGCGGTCCCGCCAAATACGACCGTCTCCTTCCCATGACGTACTACTTCGCAGTGATGCTGGGCGGTCTCGCTTTCAGTGGTCCCGTGAAGCTCTTCTCCGAGTGGCAGCGCCGTTTCAGGAACGGTTCAGCGTGGGGCATCGACGCGCATCGCCCGCATCCATGGCTCCCCGGCAGACCCACCATCGAGATCGATCGCCTCGACGAGCACGACATTGCCACTCGCGACCGCGCCCACTACCTCGCCTACTCCGCCCTGCGCTGGCCTGCCATCGCCGCCCTCCTCGGTCCGCTCTTCCTCCTCGACGCCTCGCCCGCCCAGGTGGGTCGCACCGTTCTCATCCTCTCTGTCCCCTTCGCCGTGCTCTTCTTCTCCCTGCCTCAGGCCATCATTCTCTGGACCGAACCCGACCTCGATCCCGACGCGGAAGAGCGCGGCCCCCAAACCGTCGTCAAAGTCATCCCGTAGGAGAACCACCATGCGCCGCACCACCGTTCTCGGATTCAACATGGAAAAGCAGATCGCCCGCCGCCGCCTTGTCGTCGCGGTGTATGCGCTCCTCGCTGCTCTTCTGGTTCTCGGCTGGTTTCTGGACCGCTTCGGCGTCACCGGCAGCATCTACGTCTACTTCATCGCCATGTTCCTTAACTGGAAGATCCTCGGCGGTTACGGTCCCAACGGCCTGGTAAAGCCCTTCAACGGCAAAGGTCCGCGCAACGAGCCCATACCCTCAAACCTGATGGAACTCGAACTCTACCGCTACGGCAATCTCGACCCCGATGCCCCCGACCAGTACCGCAACGACGAGCGCGAGCTCGGCCGCCGCGATCGCGTTCACTACCAGGCCTACCAGGTTCTTGCCATTCTGCTCTGTCCCATCTGGTTCATCGCTCAGTGGGAGATCCGCCCGGTGCATTTCATGCCGCCCCACCTTCTGCCCATCCTGCTCGAGTGGATCGCCCTGCCCGCCGTCCTCCTCGCCGTCACGCTTCCTCAGGCCATCCTGCTCTGGACCGAACCCGACTTCACCCCTGATCCCCACGAGGAACCCGAACCCGAGCCCATTCCCGCGCACTGAACGCCCTTTTCAGTCACCCGCTTCCGGTTTCGAGCTTCTTCCTTCCTGCTCCTGCCCACCTTTCGTGTCATTACCTCCGTGTGCTGACCCTCCCCGGCTGCGCCTCGCCATCACCGCCGCCCGCCGCCTCCCGCTGCTACACTCCACGGCAGAAATCCCGGTTCCTGTCGGTCGTCGTTTTGAAAGGGCACGGCTTTAACCGTGCCGGCAAGCCTCCCGAGCATCGCGGGCTTCAGCCCCTGAGGGGCGCCTTTCTCAACGGCCGCTGCCAACGACCCCAACTCGCGCCATGCTCTTCACCGCCCGCAGCGCCGCCGTCTACGGCATCGACGCCAGCATCATCGATGTCGAAGTCGACTTCTCCAAATTCCAGGTCGACAAGGAAGTCTTCAACACCGTCGGCCTGCCCGATGCCGCCGTCCGCGAATCCCGCGACCGCGTCCGCGCCGCCATCCGCAACTCCGGCTTCGACCTCCCGCCCACCCACATCACCATCAACCTCGCCCCCGCCGACATCAAGAAAGAAGGCTCCGGCTTCGACCTTCCCATGGCCGTCGGCATCCTCGGCGCCTACGGCGCGCTCCACCAGCAGACCGGCCTGCCCGATTTCCTCCTCATCGGCGAGCTTGGCCTCGACGGCGCCATCCGCCCCGTCCCCGGCATGTTGCCCGTTGCTGTCGCCGCCCGCGAACGCGGCATTCACAACCTGCTCATCCCCAAAGCCAACGCCCGCGAAGCTGCCGTGGTCGAAGGCATCAGCGTCTACCCGGTCAACTCGTTGCTCGAGGTGCGCGACCTCCTCAACCAGGCCGGCAACGGCGGCATTCAAACCCCCGCCTTCCGCGTCGAGCCCAGTCAGGTCCTCGGCGAGCTCCAGCACTTCCCCCTCGACTTCGCTGACGTCCGCGGCCAGCAAGCCGCCAAGCGCGCCCTCGAAGTCGCTGCCGCCGGCGGCCACAACATCCTTATGATCGGCCCTCCCGGCTCGGGCAAAACCATGCTCGCCCGCCGTCTGCCCTCGATCCTCGCCCCGCTCACCTTCGACGAAGCCCTCGAGACCACCAAGATCCACTCTGTCGCCGGCGTCCTCGATGCCGAAGCCGGCCTCGTCACCCAGCGCCCCTTCCGCGCCCCGCACCACACCATTTCCGACGCCGGCCTCATCGGCGGCGGCGTCATCCCGCGCCCCGGCGAAGTCTCCCTCGCGCACAACGGTGTCCTCTTCCTCGACGAGCTGCCCGAATTCCCCCGCAACGTCCTCGAAGTCATGCGCCAGCCCCTCGAAGATCGCCACGTCACCATCGCGCGCGCCAGCATGTCCCTCACCTTCCCCGCCGCCTTCATGCTCGCCGCCGCCATGAACCCCTGCCCCTGCGGCTACTTCAACGACAAGACCCGCGAGTGCCACTGCACCCCGCCCCTCATCCAGCGCTACGTTGCGAAAATCTCCGGGCCTCTGCTCGACCGCATCGATATCCACATCGAAGTTCCCGCCGTCCAGTACAAGGAACTCCGCGGCGCCGCCGCCATCGAGAACTCCGCCACCATCCGCGCCCGCGTCCTCGAAGCCCGCAACCGTCAGCGCCAGCGCTTCGCCTCTGCCAAAGAGAAAATCTTCTCCAACGCGCAGATGGGAACGCGCCAGATTCGCGCCCACTGCGAACTCTCTCCCGACGCGGAAAAGCTCCTCGAACGCGCCATGCTGCAGCAGGGACTCACCGCTCGCGCCCACGACCGCATCCTCAAAGTCGCCCGCACCATCGCCGACCTCGAAGCCGCCGACCGCCTCACCGTCCCCCACATCGCCGAAGCGATTCAATATCGGACCTTAGACCGAAGTTACTGGAGCTAGAATACGGGGCCCGGCGCACCCGTTTTTGCGCGATGGGGCGGAGTACAGAACCCTCGATCGCAGCTACTGGGCCGGATGACGACTCGACTTCCCTTCTGATCGTGGTCCACCCCGCAGGTGCGGAAGTTGCAGCCGACGCCGAAGAGTGCCGGAACGTCCTGCGTGGCCGGACAGTCTTAGGCTCGCGCCGCGAGCCAACGGTAGAAGCCACGGCCTTCAGGCCGTGGAAAAAGGCCGGCAAAAAAATTGGCCTTCAGGCCCGGGCCATCACAATCTGGGCACGAGCCTTTGGCGCTTGCGGAAAAACCTGCCGTTTGAAAGGCTCCAGCTTTCAGCTGCGCCGTATGCCACCCGCTGTTCGCTGAGCGCCGAACGCTGCCTCCTGCGCCCTGTACCCTGAGCTCTGTGCTCTGTCCCTACAGCTTCTTCGCCACCACCTGCGCCAGTTCCGTGATTCGGTCGTCGCTCCCCGTCCCCTGAAGAAAATAACGCACGTTCCCCTTGCGTACGTGCAGACCGTGCCGCGAGTCGAAATACGCCTCGTCGCCCACACCCGGCACCGCTTTCGGCGGGCTGTAAAACATCTTCAGCTGCGCAAACAATCGCGTCGCGCCGTCCGGCGAAGGATCGAAGTAGATCCGGAACAGCAGCTCGCCGGCCATCGCGCGATAATGGCAATCCTTCCCCTCGACCGTGTTCGCGAAGGGCCGCGGCGCCACACTCTCCTCCGGCGGCGCGTAGCTCCCGCTCATCACCCGGCTCACC
>DATJNE010000104.1:0-4766 GCA_035508305.1 Acidobacteriaceae bacterium
CATGCTGCAACTTTACGCGCGCAAGGCTGCGCTGGTTCCCGCCCAGGCGCCTCCACCGCACCGTCCGTTGCCGTGCCGGGCGGATTTTCTTCCGCCCCGCAGCGTCCGGCGCGATTCGATCGGCATCAGGACAAAGGGAGGATGCGCGTGACCTCAACAGGGGCCATTGCCCTCAGTGCGTTGATTGCCGGGACGCTGGACGTGTCAGCCACCGGCAGCCTGACGCGGGCGCAGGGTGTCCCCTTTCGCCGGCTGATGCAGGGTGTGGCCAGCGGAGCGCTGGGGAGCGCCGCTTTCGAGGGCGGCGTCGGCACAGCGGCCCTCGGATTCTTCCTGCACTATTGCATCGCGGCCGGCTGGGCCACGATCTACTGGATCGCCGGCCACCGGTGGCCTGTGCTTTTCTCATGGCCGCTGCTCCTGGGCGCCGCTTATGGACTGGCGGTTCATCTGGTCATGAGCGGCATTGTCCTGCCCCTGTCGCGTCTGCGCCGCCCGTTCTCGTGGAAGGCGTGGCTCATGCAGATCCCCATCCACATGCTTTGCGTGGGAATCCCCATCGCGTGGGTTCAGGGCTGGCTTCAGAGCTCCGTGCTGCGCTGAGCCCCCAACTCCCCCCACGTCCCCAGCCGCATTCCCGGCAGCAGCTCCAGCAACGCTTGATGTTCCTCACCTCGCGAGGCCCGCAGCCGCGTCCGCACCTGGTCCAGCGCCGCGTCAGGATAGCCCGGATGGCAGACCAGCTCCCACGTCGCATCGGGATCGCCCGGCATCGCGGCCAGCAGCGCGCGGAGCGTCTCCCGAACCTCCGGCGTCCCGGTTCCCAGCACGCCGACCGTCCCGCTCGTCGTTGCAAATCCCAAACCCTCCACCGCGCGCACAAAAGCCCGGTGCTGCGATTGCAGCGCCACCACCGCCAGCCGCCGCATCCGTGTCGCCATGCCCCGCGTCGCGCGCAGCGCCCAGTCCGGCTCAAACGGGTTGCGGATGGCCGGAACGCGGCACGCCCGCGCCGCGGCCAGGAGAGGCCGCAGAACTCCGGAAAAAAGGTGGGTGTGCTTGTGCGTGTCGAAGTGCGAAACCCGCACTCCCGACGCCTGCAGCCGCTCCATCTGCGCCGCCGCTTCCGCCGTGATCTCCGCGGCGCGAATGCGAAACGTCAACAGATCCCGCACAAACGCCGTGAGCGACGGCCGAAACGACTTGCCATCCGGGCAGAGCGTGGGAATCTGCGAGGGCGGCAGGACGGGCGTCCCATCTACCAGCAGCACATGGCACCCGACTTCGAGCCCGGGGTGCGCCCGGGCCACCGCCACCGCATCCTCGAAATACGTCCCCGTTGCCATCAGCGTCGCCGACGAGAGCGCCCCGGCCCGATGCAGTTCGCCAATGGAGCGGTTCACTCCCGGCGTCAGGCCAAAATCGTCGGCGTTCACAATCAGGGACACGAAATCCAGCGTACAGCGTTCAGCGTTCAGCCCCGTAGATCTCCGGGTTCAGCGTCGGGTCGTTGTACATCTTCAGCTGCCGATACACCTTGAACCGCCGCCGGCCGGCGAGCACCTCCGTCCACAACCGATCCAGACATGCCACCAGGTCGTCCCGCTGTTCCAGCAGCATCGCCAGCCGCTCCCGATTCCGCTCCGCATGCCCGGCCGGCGCGTTCGGCCGCTCGATCTCCTCCCGCGTATGAAAAATCTTCAGCGCCAGGATCGACAGCCGGTCGATCATCAGCCCGGGCGACTCCGAGTTCAGCTCAGCCGCTGGATGCGGCCGCTTCACAGTCCGCAGCGCCTCCAGCAGCAGAGCATCGCACCGCTCGGCCAGATCGTTCCGCCTCTGATTGATCGTGTCGATGGCGCGCTTCACAGCGACGACCTCCGCGTCGGTCGCCCCCGGCGTCCGTGCCCGATCCTCCACATGCCACAGATCGAAGTTCGCGCGATGCTGTGCCAGCGCCGTCGCCCGGAACGACTCGCCGTCGAGGCCAACGCCCTCAACCTCCCCACCCCCGCCCTCCTGTTCGTGCCACGCCTCGGTCGCCCGCTCCTGCAGGCGTGCCACGTCGACCGCGGAAAAGTGAAAAGCCTCAGCCATCGTCCGTCGCTATGGTAGAACAGCGAGTGACCGATGAACACGACCGGCAAGCCCCGGATTTTCTGCATCAGCTCCTACGAGAAAGGCCAGGCCTTCCTCGAAGAGTGCGCCGCTCTGGGCTGCCGCGTCGTCCTGCTCACCGTCGACAAGCTGCGCCACGCCGACTGGCCCAGGTCCGTCCTCGAAGACTTCCACACTATGCCTGAGGGCCTGACGCTCGAACAGATCACCAACACGGTGACGTATCTGTCGCGCGCGAAGCGCTTCGATCGCATCGTTGCCCTCGACGAGTTCGACCTCGAAACCGTCGCCCATCTTCGCGAGCATATGCGCATCCCCGGCATGGGCCGCACCCTCACCGCGCATTTCCGTGACAAGCTGGTGATGCGCGAGAAAGCCAGTGAAGCCGGCTTCCTTGTCCCCGACTTCACCCGCGTCCTGGTCCACAACGAGTTGCGCGCCTGGATGGAGCGCGTCCCCGCTCCCTGGGTTCTCAAGCCGCGCTCCGAGGCCTCCGCCATCGGGATCAAAAAGATGCACGCCGCTGCCGACGTCTGGCGCACTCTCCAGCAGTTGGGCGATCGCCAGAGCTTTTTCGTCCTCGAGCGCTTCGTTCCCGGCGACATCTTCCACGTTGATGCGATCGTCAGCGAAGGCCAGGTCGTCCTCACCAGCGTCAGCGGCTACGGCAAACCGCCCATGCAGGTCATGCACGAGGGCGGTGTCTTCACCACACGCGTCCTCGACCGCGCCTCGGACAGCGCGCGCGAACTGACTGCCCTTAACGCCCGCCTGATGCCGGCTCTCGGCATGGTCCGCGGCGTGACCCACGCCGAATACATTCGAGCAAAAGAGGACGGGCGTTTCTACTTCCTCGAGGCCGCGGCGCGCGTGGGCGGCGCGTTCATCGCCGACGTCATCGAAGCCGCCACCTCCGTGAACCTGTGGCGGGAGTGGGCCCGCATCGAAGTCGCCCATCTCCGTGGCGACACGTACCGCGTGCCCCAGCCGCTGGCCTTTTACGCCGGCAGCGTCCTGTGCCTTGCAAAGACCGCCGAGCCCGACACGCGCAATTTCTTTGCCCCGGAGATCGTCCTGCGCCTCAAGAAGCATCATCACGCCGGCCTCATCGTGCGCAGCGAGGATCCGGAACGCATCCGCGCTCTGCTGGAAGAGTTCGCGGAGGGCTTCGCGCGCGAGTTCCTGGCGACGGCGCCGGTGCCGGAGAAGCCAACGGCGTAGGAGACGCAGGCCTCAAAGTCCTGAGCAGGACCCTCCGGTGAAGGGGCGTTTTGAAAGCACGGCTTCAGCCGTGCCGCTAATGTCACCGGCAAGGATGGCGGCGCGAACCGCTGAGGGATGTTTCCAATCCGGCAGAATGGATGCAACCGGCTCGCTGCCGGCCAGCAACAGAAAGAGGAGTCCCTTGTCCGACCTCCAGTTCCCGCATCGCCGCTACAATCCGCTGCGCCGCGAGTGGGTCCTCGTCTCGCCGCACCGCACCGCGCGTCCATGGCAGGGTGAAGTCAATGCCTCCTCGGGGTTCACCGACGTCCACTACGACCCCGCCTGCTATCTCTGCCCCGGCAACACCCGCGCCGGCGGCCACCTCACGCCGAAGTACGACAGCGTCTACGTCTTTGACAACGACTACGCCGCGCTCCTGCCCGACTCGCCCGAGCCCACCCGCGCCAACGCCCCCGAACTCCTGCGCGCCGACCGCGAGCGCGGACGCTGCCGCGTCCTCTGCTTCCACCCCGACCACAGCCTCACGCTCGCCCGCATGCCGCTCCCCGCGATCCGCCGCGTCGTCGACGCCTGGACCGACGAATACCGCACCCTCGGCGCCGAACCCGATTTCCGCTACGTCCAGATCTTTGAGAACCGCGGCGCCATGATGGGCGCCAGCAACCCGCACCCCCACGGCCAGATCTGGACCACCGAACACGTCCCCGACGAACCCCAGGCCGAAACCGAATCCCTCCGCGACTACCGCGCCAGCCACGATGCGTGTCTGCTCTGTGATTACGCCGCGCTCGAAACCCGGGAGCAGATCCGCATCGTCGCCGAGAACGACGGCTTCCTCGCCGTCGTTCCCTGGTGGGCGGTCTGGCCCTTCGAGACGCTCGTCATCGCGAAACGCCATCTGCGCTCGCTCCTCGATTTCACCGATGCCGACCGCGACGCCCTCGCCGCCGTCCTCAAACAGATCACCACCCGCTACGACAACCTCTTCGAAACGAGCTTCCCCTACACCATGGGCTTCCACCAGGCTCCCACCGACGGCGATCCCCACCATGAGTGGCATTTCCACGCGCACTTCTACCCGCCACTGCTGCGCTCGGCTACCGTCCGCAAATATATGGTTGGCTTCGAAATGCTGGGCATGCCCCAGCGCGACATCACGGCGGAGTCCGCCGCCGACCGCCTTCGCTCACTGCCCGAGACGCATTTCCTCGACCGTCGATGAGCGCAATCAGCATGTAAACTGGAACACGGAGTGAGCTCGTAGCTCAGTTGGTAGAGCAACGCCCTTTTAAGGCGAGTTTGACCCAAAATCGAAGCCTTGGCGAAGCAACGCTTTACGCCAGTAAAGTTATTATAATCATCTAGATGCGATTGATTCTCCGTTTGCATTGTGGCGCACCGCGACACACGCAATCCGGTAC
>DATJNE010000105.1:0-4735 GCA_035508305.1 Acidobacteriaceae bacterium
TTCCAATGACCCTGATCCAAAAGAGGAACGATGCGTATCCGGAAGGGTATGTGCCGTACCCCCATGAATCTTTGCTGATGGAGAATGCCGAGGTGGGCCCGCGGTATTTCGAATCCCTTCATATCCCGATTCTGGAAGGACGCGAGTTTACTCTGAATGACGATGAAAAAGCCCCGAGGGTCATCATCGTGGATCAGACCGCGGCGAGGCACTACTGGCCAGGACAGGATGCTCTGGGAAAGAATCTCATGATCTGGGGCCGGCGTTTCACGGTTGTCGGTGTGGTCAGGAATTCAACCCATACCTTCGTGAATGAGTCCCCTGAGCCCATGGTGTATATGAGCTTTTTCCAGGCGGGGTACGAGACCATCGTGCAGCTGGAGACGAAGGGAAATCCGGCCGATCTGGCGCCGGCGGTCGAAAACGCCATCCACGGAATCGATCCGCGGCTGCCGGTTTTCGATGTGCGTCCCATGCGGGAGAGCACCCAGATAGCGAACAGTTTCGCCGTCATCCAGAGCGTCCTGGCGGGAATGTTCGCGCTGATTGGGCTTATTCTTGCGGTTACCGGAATCTACGGAGTCGTGGCTTATCGAACCCAGATGCGGACCCACGAGATTGGAATACGCATGGCGCTGGGCGCTTCGCGCGGCAATGTGCTGCGGCTCGTGCTGTTACAGGGAGTATGGCTCACAGGCATTGGGCTGGCGCTGGGACTGGCGTTCGCGTTGGGACTAACACGCATCATCGTCCGGCTGTTGTACGGAATCGGCGCCCACGATCCGGTCACCGTCGTTTCCGTCGTCATGCTCCTTGGAGCGATGTCCTTGCTGGCGTGCTACCTTCCCGCCCATCGCGCGATGCGCCGGAACCCGGTGACCGCAATTCGCGAGCTGTAGACCGCAGTCCGGAAGGATCTTCGTTCAACGTTGACGCCAACAGGCCAAGTCGCTCATTGACCCGTTCTGGACCGTAACGTCCGCTTCCGGAAATTACCCGCCCGGCCAACCTCTCCGCGCTCCGCGTTCAGAGGCAAAGTCCCCGTCGCACCCGCAACCCTGTTACTAGTCTGCTAATAAAGAGGGGGTTCAGCCCAGGCCCACCCTTATGGAATCAACAGTTTCCCGGAGGGTCAACCCTCCCCGCAGGGGCTGCAATCTCCCGGCTCCCCGTCTACACCACCCGCGCCAGTCGCCGGACCTCGCTCTCCTGCATCACCGCCTCCACCACCCCGTACACCCCCACAATCTTCCCGTCCGTTCCGAACCGCGGCGATCCGCGCGACCGCATCAGCAGCCACTCCCCATCCAGCCCCTTCACCCGGTAATGTACGTCGATCGGCTCTCCCGTCCCCAGACACACCCGGATCGCCTCGTTCGTCGGCCCCACGTCGTCCGGATGCAGCATCTTCATCCACCCGCGCCCCATCGCATCCGTCAGCGGCTGCCCCGTCACTTCCTCCCACCGCGAGCTGGCTTCCACCACCTCGCCCTTGTCGTTCAGCACCCACGGCACATGCGGCCCCAGTTCCAGCAGATGGCGGAAGTTGCTGACGCTCTCCCGCAGCGCTTCCTCGGTCTGCTTGTACGCCGTCACATCCATCACCGCTACCGACACGCCCAGCACCTCGCCCGCTTCATCGCGCGCCGGCTGGTAGGAGAGCAGCACCGTCTGCATCTCTCCGCCCGGTTCGCGCGGCGGCTTCTGCGCTTCCACCCCCATCACGGCTTCGCCCGCCAGCGCCCGCCGGATGAACGGCTCCACAATGGGCCACACATGCGGGATCACCTCGGCCACCGTCTTGCCCAGGTGCGCCCGCACCGGCGCTCCGTTCATCTCCGCCAGCCGCCGGTTCAGGCTCACATACCGCATCCTCTTGTCCAGGAAACACAACCCCACCGGCGCCCCGTCGTAGATCGCCTGGATCTGGGCCAGCCGCTGCGCCGGCAGCGACTCCAGACCCACCAGCGAATTCCCATCCGCCGCTGCCGGGATCGCCGACTGGAACGTCTGCGGCGCCGCTGCGAGCATCCGTGGAATCTCCTCTGCGCCGGCCGGCTTCCCGTAGAGCCAGCCCTGGCCCAGATCGCACCCCAGCCACAGCAGCATGCTGGCCTGCGCCGGCGTCTCCACGCCCTCGGCCACCGTAGTCAGGCCCAGGCTCTGTCCCAGCCCCACCACCGCTGCCACAATCTTCCGGCTCTCCCGCGCCGTCGTCATCGACCCGACGAAGCTCCGGTCCACCTTCAGCTTGTCGAAAGGCAGCGACTCCAGGTGCCGCAAGCTCGAGTAGCCCGTGCCGAAGTCGTCCAGCGCCAGCTTGCATCCCAGCTCTTTCAGTTCCTGCGCCACGGCCTTCGCGCGGGTCAGATCCTCCAGCAGCGCGCTTTCCGTCACCTCCAGCGTCAGCCGCGTCAGCGCGAACCCTCCGCGCCCCGCACAAGACGCAATCATCCCCGGCAGTCCAGGATCCTGCAGCTGCAGCGCCGACAGGTTCACGGCCAGGTGCAGCGGGCTCTCCAGCAGTGCAGCCGACGCGAACGCCTTCTCCAGCAGCGCCTGCGTCAGCCGGCTGCTCAATCCGTTCGCTTCGATCTGTGGGACAAAGTGCTCCGCGCCGACCGTCGTCTCGCGGTCGCGGCGCCAGCGGGCCAGTAGCTCAAACCCCGTCAGCTGGCCGGTCCGCAACTCCACCATCGGCTGAAAGACAGGGAAAAACTCGTCGCGCTCCAATGCCCGCTGGAGATCGGCTGCACTGGATGCCATCCCCCCACTCTACGCCCGCTTCGGGGGACCGACATACCACTTCGGTAGCGGTTGCCCCCCAAACCAGCGGGCCAACCACCGAGCCGACGCCCCAACCAACTCCGCCGCGCCGCCGGCACCCCACCCTACCTTCCGCCCCCGCCCCTGCGATACACTCTCCCTCTGGACACAGCAGTATGGCCAAATCGCATTCCAATTCGACGTTCGAAGTTGCTTGCCCCGACTGTGGTGCAATGCTCAAAATCGACGCCGCCACCCGCGCCGTCGTCGCGCATACTCCGGCCCCCCGCAAACGTACCTTCGAGGACTTCGACCAGGCCACACGCGCCATGCGCGAAGCCGACGAGCGCAAGGAGAGCATCTTCCGCCAGTCGGTCGAGGCCCAGAAAAACCGCGAAGACCTCTTCAACAAACGCTTCGAAGAAGCCCTCAAAAAAGCAAAGGAATCCCCCGACACCGGCAAACCTCTCCGCGAATTCGATCTCGACTAGGAGTGAAGATGGATGCCAGGGAGCATACCCTGAGCGGAGCCGAATGGCTCTACCGCATGAAACGTGGCTTTGACCCCTCACCCCTCCCTGTCGTCAACCCCGGGGAGCGGCCGCAGTACCATAACGGAAAGGAAACGGCAGTGGCGGAACTTCTTCCTCCGCACGACTCAGCTACCATGGTCACAGATATCCAGCCCATGAAAATTACCAGCAGGATTGAATCCACCCTCGCGGAAATCCCCTGGACCCGCACCATCGCTGCCGGGTCCTTCGTCGTCGGCGCGCTGCTCCTCATCTCCGGCCGTCGCAAATCGGCCATCGCTGTCTCCGCTGCGGGCGCCGCCGTCGCTCTCCTTGAGAGTCCTGAGACCGTTCGCGAACTCTGGAACTCCATGCCCCGCGTGATCCGCTCCGGGCAGGACTTCCTCGTCCGCGTCGAGGACTTCGTCGAGGAGCTCAACAAACAGGGCCAGAACATCCGCAAAGTGCTCGTCCACGACTAGCCGCTTGCGGCACAAACCGTTGGCCGGCACCGGCCCGGATTCAGACTCCGCGGGAACGCGGAACCTGGCGTGTTACCGCAGCCGGTCCGCTGCACACCCGGCGGCCAACACTCGCCGAAAACAATCCTGCGCCCCCACTGCGACAAAGTCCCCTTCCCCCTCGGGGAAAGAGGCAGCCGCGCCCATCCTCTTCACTGCCCCCGCTAAACTAACCCTGAGCCCATGAAACGCACCATCTCCCACTATGAGCTGGTTCGCAAGCTCGGTACCGGCGGCTCCGGCGTCGTCTACCTCGCCAACGACACCCAGCTCATGCGCCCGGTCGTGCTCAAAATCCTCAAACAGGGCGTCCTCACCCTCGACCAGATGCGCACCACCGTCCTGCGCGAGGCCCGCCTCGCCTCCGCCATCGAGCACCCCAACGTCTGCGCCATCTACGAAGTCGGCGAAGAAGGCGAAGAAGCCTTCATTGTCATGCAATACGTCCCCGGGCAGTCTCTCGACAAGCTCATCGCCCGCGGTCCCGCCACCCTCCAGCTCATCCTCTCGGTCGGCATCCAGATCGCCGACGGCCTTTCCGCTGCCCACTCCCTCGGCATCTTCCACCGCGACCTCAAGCCCGCGAACGTCATGCTCACGGACGGCGGCCTCGCCAGGATCCTCGACTTTGGCCTCGCCCGCCGTCTCCCACCCGAAGAGCGCGACTTCGATCCCGCCAAGACCGCGCGCAGAAAACCCGGCGACCCCATCGCCACCTACACCGCCCGCGGCGGCACCATCGCCTACATGGCCCCCGAGCAGTTCGTTACCGGACAAAGCTCCGTCCAGTCCGACCTCTGGGCGCTCGGCGTCATCCTTTATGAACTGGCCAGCGGCCGCCATCCCTTTGCCCGTCCCGACGGCGATGAGTTTCAGTCCATCCGCGCCATCCAGTTCGCCGGCGCACTGCCGCTCGAAAACATCCCCCCCGAGCTC
>DATJNE010000106.1:0-42620 GCA_035508305.1 Acidobacteriaceae bacterium
AGAGCGGGGCGAACAAAAAGGGAAGCGTTCATGGTCACCGGCCTTCCACCTTGTACATGTCTGCCCGATGCCAAGTCCGGAATGTCTTCCCGGTGGGAAGATGTGTGATCTCGTAGAAACCTCCGCTCTCAAGTCCCATTGTCGCTACCGAGGGATGGTCCGGGTGATTAACAATCTCGATAGGATCGCCCTCTTTGAATTCCGAGGGGATTTGCTGATCCTCCTCCAAAGAGAACGCGAGTTGTCGTCCGCCGTCCGTTTCAACACCTAAAGCGACGGCACCGATCCAAGCAACTTTGTAGCCCATGCGCAGAGTGTACTCCGCTGCGATGTGCGCAAACCGATCACGCGAACAACGCGGGCATTACCAAACATTCCCTGTCATTAGCAGCAGGGCCATCCGATAAGCCTGTTTGTATTCAGTTTTCTAAAAGGGATCTGGCGGAGAGAGAGGGATTCGAACCCTCGATAGAGCTTTTCAACCCTATAACGGTTTAGCAAACCGCCGCCTTCAGCCTCTCGGCCATCTCTCCGGTCCGGGTTGTGGCCAGTATACCAGGAACGCCCTCGGCCCAACCCAAAACCTCGTCCGCGGGTGAATCTTTGGTGCGACCGCAGAGGTAGCGCAATCGCCCCGGCGTGCATCCCACTTCTGGTGGCATGGGCCACCCGAATCAGGGAGATCACCAATATGACTGCAACCTCCAAAGGCACGCCGGAAAACCTTGTCGTGGGCTATTTTTCTGAGGGCGCTCATGCCTCTCGCGCCATCAACGAGCTTGTGGACGAGGGCTTTCGTCCCTCCGAGATCGGAGCCGCCTTTCGCACACCGCGTCAGGGCCCGGCTTTGCGGGGATCCGGCGAGATGAAGAAAGTGCGCGAATTGACCGAGCGCAACCCCGGGCTGGCCGGGTCTGTCGGGGGTCCGGCGTCGGGCGATCAGTCGGTCACCCCGGCCGGCTTGGCGCCGGGTTCAGGCAACGCCTTTCCCGGGGCGCCTTCGACTCCCGGGCCGATTCCGGGCGCGGAAATCCCCTCCACGCTGCGGCACGATTTGCCCGAAACGCTCCCGCACGACTTGCCGGCTGTTTCCGCCGCCGACGACCGCTGGATTGAGCACCTCAATCGCACGTATAGCAGCGGCGCAGCCACACCCGCGCAGAACCGCACCGCAGCCCCCTCAACCCCGAAGTTCGGAACCGGCGAAGGAACCCTGGGCCTCTTTCCCGATTACGAATACTCGGAGCCGGCCTTCGAAGGTTCGTTTGCGGGCATGGGGCTGGGCCCGGAGGAAGCTCGCCGTCTGAGCAGCGAGCTGAGCCGCGGTGGCGCTGTGGTCACGGTGCGCGCCGGAGAGCGCTCCTCGCTCGCCGAGGCGATTCTCGAGCGCAATCACGGCCGCGTCCGTTTCGAATATGCCGCAGGAACCACGACGCCGCACAGCACAAGGGATCGGGAAAGCCCGGTGCAGATCTATGGGTCGATGCGTTCCTACTATCTCCCTGAGGAGGAGCCGCGCCGCAAGGCATCGTAGATCCTTCCGCTCGCGCGCGAAACGCTGCCGCACCGCGGCGGCGTTTTCGCTTTGCAGCGAACAACAACCGGAGTAGATTCGGATTCTCAGCTTTTGCCGCGCGGAGGATCGTGGGATCGCAAAGACTGTTCAGCCTGGCCGGGGGATGCGGCTGCTGCCGCTCATCGCCGCGACGTTCTTCATGGTCTCCGGCGGCCCCTACGGAATCGAGGACATTCTCGGCGCCGGATATCTGAAGGGCCTGATCATCCTGCTGGCGCTGCCCCTGCTCTGGAGCCTGCCCACCGCGCTGATGATCGGCGAACTGGCCAGCGCTTTGCCGGAAGAAGGCGGCTTCTACGTCTGGGTGCGCCGCGCCATGGGTCCCTTTTGGGGCTATCAGGAGGCATGGCTCTCGCTTGCCGCCAGCATTTTCGACATGGCCATCTACCCGACCCTCTTCGTGCTCTACCTCGGGCGCCTCTTTCCCGCCTGGACGGCAGGCTGGCACGGCATCGCGTGGGAACTGGGACTGATCGCCCTGTGCTGCATCTGGAACCTGCTCGGCGCGCCCGCCGTCGGCGGTGGCTCCGTGGGCCTCTTCGTGCTACTGCTGTCGCCCTTCGCCGTGCTGGTGGTCGCGGCGCTGTGGAACGGATCGCACCTGCCGGCGCACATTGCCTGGAGCCGGTCCGGTGACGCCGGCGGTCTCAGCACGGCCATCCTGGTTGCCATGTGGAACTACATGGGCTGGGATAATGCCTCCACCGTGGCGCGCGAAGTCGACGATCCTTGCCGCAACTACCCGCGGGCGATGGTGGCCAGCGCCGCCCTGGTGACTGTCACCTATGTCATTCCGCTGGCCGCGATGGCCTGGGCCGGGGTTCCCGCCGATTCCTTCAGCACCGGCTCCTGGGCGGACGTGGCGCGAACCATGGTCGGCCCCTGGCTCGGCATGGCCATCGTCGTCGGCGGAACGCTGACGTCGGTCGGCATGTTCAACGCGCTGACGATGTCCTACGCGCGACTGCCCATGGTGCTGGCCGAAGACCATATGCTGCCGTCGCTGCTCGCGCGAAAAAACGGCCGCGAAGTGCCCTGGGTTGCCGTGCTGGCCTGCGCCGTTTCCTGGGCTCTGGCCCTGCGCTTCAGCTTTGAACGCCTCATCTCCATCGACCTCATCCTCTACGGCAGCAGCCTGATTCTCGAGTTCATCGCCCTCGTCGTTCTCCGCCTGCGCGAGCCCGCCCTCGAACGGCCCTTCCGTGCCGGTAGCTTCGTAACTGCCTGCGTCATCGGCGCCATCCCGACGGGGCTGATCCTCTATGCGGATTTTGCCTCGCGCCGGGAGCACATCGCGCACATGCCTGCGCTCGTCCTGGGCGGGCTGATCGCCGCCTGCGGGCCGCTGCTCTATTCGTTGTCGAGAATCAGGCGTCGCCGGCGGCCGGAACAGGAACTGCCCGCCGCCGCCGACTGAGGCCTGGCTACCGCTTCGCCGCCATTTCGATGAGCTTCCGGTCCTTCGTTTCGGTGAAATTCCGCACCGCATATATCACGCGATCGCGCGCGTGGGCGGCATCCTGCCATCCCTTGATCTCGACACGCTTGCCTTCGAGGTCCTTGTAGATGGAGAAGAAGTGTGTGATCTCCTTCAGCATGTGCGGGTAGATCTCCGAGTAGTTCCACACGTCGCGGTAACGCGGATTATTCTTGCCCACGGCCAGAACCTTCTCATCCAGCACCCCCTGATCGGTCATCTCCAGCAGACCGATGGGGCGCACCTGCATCACGCAGCCGGGAAAGCTGGGCTCGTCCACCAGCACCAGCACATCCAGCGGATCGCCGTCGTCGCTCAGGGTCGAGGGCACAAAACCGTAGTCGCCGGGATAATGCACCGGAGAGTAGAGGTTGCGGTCCAGCCGGAAGACGTGCAGTTGCTTGTCGTATTCGTACTTGTTGATGCCCTCCGCCGGGATTTCGATCACGACGTTGAAGACCTCGGGCGCTTTGTCGCCCACGGGGAGTTCCAGATAATTCGTCATAGACAATTCCAGTATCTCTTAGTTTGTGTGCAGTTCTTCGCCCGGAGGTGTGGGAAGGCCGCGGAAGCGGCGTCGCGTGGGCCTGGATTTATAATCGGGCACAATGAAGGCTCATGTCTATGTGACCCTGAAGAAAACCGTGCTCGACCCGCAGGGCCAGGCCATTCACAACGCCCTGCGCAAAATGAGCTATGCGGGCGTGGCCGACGTGCGCCAGGGCAAGCATTTTGAGCTCACCCTGGACGATGGGATTCCCGAGGCCGCCGCGCGCGCCGAGGTGGAGCGCATCGCCCGGGAAGTCCTTACCAACCCGGTTATCGAGGAATACTCGTTCCGGCTGGAGTAGCAGCGGCGCAGGTCTCCCGCTCATCCCGCTGCACCGATGGCAGCAGTGTCTACAACTTTCGTCGTCTCTTCGCAGTAAATCTCTCTGGGGTACCCTAAAAGATTATGTGCGGCATTGTCGGTTACGTCGGCAAAAGTACGGAGGTCGTCCCCATCATCATTGAGGGGCTGCGCCGCCTGGAATATCGCGGCTACGATTCGGCGGGCATCGCGGTGGGCGGCAACGGTGACGGTCTGCAGCTGCGCCGCGCGCCCGGCAAACTGCGCAAGCTGGAGGAAGTTCTCCACGACAAGCCTTTGCACGGCTCTTTTGGCATTGGCCATACCCGCTGGGCCACGCACGGGCGCCCCACCGAGGAAAATGCCCATCCCCACCGCGACTGCAGCGGACGTCTGGTCGTCGTCCACAACGGCATTGTCGAGAACTACCTGCAGCTGAAACAGGAGCTGATCGCTCAGGGCCACAAGTTTGTAACCGAGACGGATACAGAGATCATCGCGCACCTGGTTGAGGAGCAGCTTGCTTCCGCCCGGAAATCCGGTCAACCCAAACCCCTGGAAGACGCTGTCCGTCGCACCGTGAAGCGGCTTACCGGAGCCTTCGCCATCAGCGTGCTCTCGGCCGACGATCCCAACAAAATCGTCGCCGCCCGCAGCGGCCCTCCCGTCATCATCGGCGTCGGCGAGGGCGAGTACTTTGTCGCCTCCGATGTCCCCGGCATTCTCCACCACACCCGCGATCTCTACTTTCTCGCCGACGGCGACATGGCCGTGCTCACGCCCGGCGGCGTCCAGCTCACCGACTTCGACGGCAACCCCGTCGAGCGGCCCCTGCAGCGTATCCTCTGGGATCCCATTCAGGCGGAAAAGGGCGACTACAAGCACTTCATGCTCAAGGAGATCTTCGAGCAGCCGCGCGCCATCCGTGACACCACCATGGGCCGCATCTCCCTCGACACCGGCAAGGTCTTCCTGGCCGAAATGAAAATCCCCGACGAGACCTTCCGCAGAGCGCGCAACATTCACATCGCCGCCTGCGGCACCAGCTGGCACGCCGCCACCGCCGGCAAGTTCATGATCGAGCGCCTCGCGCGCATCCCCGTCGAAGTCGACTACGCCAGCGAGTTCCGCTATCGCGATCCCATCATCGATGCCAGCACCGTCGGCCTGCTCATCACGCAGTCGGGCGAGACCGCCGACACTCTTGCCGCCCAGAAAGAAATGATTTCCAAGGGTGCGCCTACCGTCGCGGTCTGCAACGTTGTCGGCGCCATGATCACCCGCGAGGCCAACGGCACCATCTACACCCACGCCGGACCGGAAATCGGAGTTGCCTCCACCAAAGCCTTCACCGCCCAGCTGGTCGCCCTCTTCCTCTTCGCCGTTCATCTCGCTCAGGTGCGCGGCACCATCACCGACAAGGAGAGCCTCGACTTCCTCGACGCCCTCAACCACCTGCCCGGCAAGGTCGAGGAAATTCTCCGCACGGTGGACGACGCGTGCGAACCGCTGGCCCGCGAGTACTCCAATGCCCGCGACTTCCTCTTTCTCGGCCGCGGCATCCACTACCCGATCGCGCTCGAAGGCGCTTTGAAGCTCAAGGAGATTTCCTACATTCACGCCGAAGGCTATCCGGCCGGCGAGATGAAGCACGGCCCCAACGCCCTGATTGACGAAACCCTTCCTGTCGTCGTGCTGGCCACGAAGGACGAGACGAATCGCGACTCCGTCCTGCGCTACGAGAAGACGCTCTCCAACATCCAGGAAGTTACCGCACGCTCCGGCAAAGTGATCGCCGTCGCCACACAGGGCGACGAGCACATCCACCAGCTGGTCGACCACGTTCTCTTTGTCCCGAGTGCGCCCGAGCTCCTGCTGCCGATTCTCGACGTGATTCCACTCCAGCTGCTGGCGTACCACATTGCTGTTCGCCGGGGCTGCGACGTCGACCAGCCGCGTAACCTGGCCAAGTCGGTCACAGTCGAGTAGGCGAAGGGCGGTTCTTCTCTCCCTCTTTTTCTCCGTGCTCTCGCGGCTCGCGGATCCTTCAGCATTGCTCCATCGAAGGTTGTAGAGCAGCACCCTACCCTGGAGGGTTTCCCGCCCGCCGCTTCATCCGGCACAATCCGGATTGCTGCACGATCCCCGGATGGACACGACCTCCGCCGCGCCGGTTAACGAGAGCTCGATTCGCTACGCCGGTTGGGGCGTTCTCGCCGCTGCCTTCCTGGGCGTGATGGTGAGCTTCGCTCCCGTCATTCCCTATACCTTCAGTCTGTTTCTCAATCCTCTGCACGCTGCTTTTGGCTGGAAGCGCGAAGCGATGGGCGGCGCCTTTGCCCTGGCCGCCATCACCGTGGCGCTCGTTTCGCCCGGCATTGGCGTCCTGCTCGACCGCTTCGCCCCGCGCCGCGTCATCCTGCCGGCTATCCTGGTGTTTGCCGTCGCGGTTGCTTCCCTCAGCCGGCTCACACCGCGGATCGGGCAGTTCTACTTCACCTTCTTTGTCCTTGGACTGGTGGCGAATGGAACCGCGCAGTTCGCCTACACGCGCACCCTGCTCACCTGGTTCTCAAAGCATCGGGGCTTCGCCCTGGCGTTGCTGCTCACCGGCAGCGGCGTCGGCTCCATCCTGATACCGCCGCTCACCCAATGGACGATCCGGCATCACGGATGGCGCGACGGCTATCTCATGTTGGGCTGCATCGCCCTTCTCGGCCTTCCCCTCACGGCGATCCTTGTGCGCAACCGCCCGGAATCCGTGCTTACCCGCACCGACCGTCGTGCACCGGGAGTGACGGTCGCAGCCACTCTGCGAACTGCGGCCTTCTGGATTCTTGCCTTTATCACCATGCTCTCCGCGTTCAGCGAAAATGGCCTGGTCACCAACCTGGCTGCCATCCTCACGCAGCACGGCATTACGGCTTCCAGCGCAGCGCTGGCTCTCTCGGTGCGCGGAGGCGCCGGCATCCTCGGACGGCTGGGCATCGGTCTCGCCATCGATCGCGTATCGCCACAGCGCATTCAGACCTTCGTTCTTGTGCTCGCCGCCCTGGGTACTCTGATCCTCGCCTTCGCCGGCACCGGACCCCTGGCACTGGTCGGCGCCGCCGTGCTGGGCGTCGGCCTCGGCAGCGAAGCCGACGTCGGGCCGTACCTGCTTGCCCGCTACTTCGGCCGCCGGCATTTCTCGGTCCTGTACGGTTTTACTTGGACCGCGTATGCCATCGGTGGCGCTACCGGACCTTTGTGGATCGGACATCTTTACGATCGCGCCGGGTCGTATCAGCCGCGCTTTATCGTCTATCTCGCAGTCGTGGCCCTCAGCGCCGTCATCCTCAGCCTGTTTCTTCGTCCCGGAGATAAGAGGGCCGAGCCGGAAATCCTGCCGTCTCTCCCGCCTGCGGCAAGCGAAGGTTAGCCGCGCCTTGCTTTCTCTTCGCTGAAGCGCGGATCAAATCAGGTGGCTCAGCCGGACGTTGTCCGCATACTGTTGACCGACGTTGCGCAGCAGCGGAATGGCGTGCACCGCATCCAGGCGCGCCAGCTCCGGATGATCGGTCAGCAGCTTGTCCACCTCCCGGGCGCCGTACGATCGGTTGTAGCGCACATAGCTGAACCAGCGTTCGCCCGGCAATGGGACGCCCACCAGGTTCCCCACCTCGCCGTCGACCGGCTCGCCGAAAATGCACTCTCCGAGGCACCGGCAGAGATAATCCTGTTCCGATGCCGCTCCCTGGATCAGCGCTGCCGGAATATGCGAGGCGTTGTAGCCAACCCAAAGATTGCCCGCTCCCTTCGGCAGGCCCGACGGGAATCGAATGGTTCCCACCGAGATGACGCGAATCTTGTCCGGCCCCGTTTCCCAGTTCAGGTTGTAGCAGGGCAGCACCGCCGTCAGAGCGGCAATCAGCGCCGGATTGTTGTAAGGAGTGATCGAGCCGTCCACAAAAACGCTGGGGGCCCGGCCCTTATCCAGATGAATCACTTCCGGATCAAACAGGGTTGGGGCTGCGGTGCTGGCCCGCACCAGCTGATACAGCGGCATATTCAGGTTGCACTCCGTGTGGCGGCGATCGTTGTACTTCGCCAGAGGGTTGTTGGTCAGCGGCCACGCCGAGCCGGTCGTGTGATTCCGCACCACGACAAGGAGCAGTTTCAGGCGCCCGTCTTTTCCTCTCAGTTTGTCCGTTCCCAGTAACGCGGGCTCTTTGCCTTTCCCATCCTCGGAGAAGATCTCCAGCAGCTTTTGCGACAGGAATGCGGCAGAAAAGCGAGAGAACAGAAATCGCCTCGGGTTATACCAGGGCAGGAGATGAAAGATCTGCCTGCCATGCTGAACGTAAAGCTCGAGAATCTGCTCGACCGAATACCCCCAGCACAAACACGCGGCGATAATCGCGCCGGTGCTGGTGCCCGCGAAGAAGTCGAAATGATCGCGCAGCACCAGATCCCCGTGTCCGTAATGCTGACGCAGCAGTTTCTCCATGCGCGCCAGGATCTCCAGAGTGAACACTCCGCGAATGCCGCCACCGTCCAGCGCAAGGATGCTCTTCATCGGCTATTTCCTCGGTAACTTCGCATGTCGCATCAGCGATCTCCACTCGAGCAGTTCCACCAGCAGGGCACGCTCGACTCGTTTGGCGACCTGCAGCACCAGTCCCCAGGTATTCAGCGCATCGAAGAGCGGCGACCAGTTCTGCAGCCATTCCTGCAACTCGCGATAGCGATGGTGTCGACGGTCGCAGTCCCTGATTACGACCAGCGCTCCGGTGACCGTCGCGATCTGGAACAGCGCTGAAATCGCCAGAGGGATCCACCGGCCGGCAAAGTGCCGGTGCACAGCAAAGCCGGCCAGGCGTGACGCGAACCACCACAGGGTGATGGCCAGCGCCATCCCCCCGCTCACCCAGGCGACCGCGCGGAACCATCGCCCCTCCCGCGCTGCCTGCTGCGATTTGTCTGCGAAATACCGGATTTGTCCTTCCAGCCGCTGTTCCCGGTATTCATGCCGAAATTCCTCCAGGGAAAAGGCCTTCCCTGCGGTGTCCTGCATGCGCAGATAGCGCAGCGACCGCAGCACTCCGGCCAGATTGGGAATGCTCTCCGGCCCGATCAGATCGTAGGTGGCAGGGGTGTTCCACAACGCGATCGTGGAACGGCAGACCTCGGCCGCGGTGCGGGTGCGCGCCCAGCGCGCCTGCCAGGCATCGAGACGCAGGATCGCCGGCAGCAGCGCGGCCACCACGCCCATTCCGGCGCTGATCGCCAGCCACAGAATCGCGTCAGGATTGCGGGTCGCGATCCCGCTGAACAGCGCCGCCGCTGCCGTGTACAAAACCGGCACCGACGCCAGCTTGCGCGATCGCGGGGCAAACAGGCTGGCATTCGCATCCACCTTCTTAAACCAGGCGCGGGCCAGGGCTTCCCCCTTCTGCTCTGGCATCACCACGCCTGCGTCCGGCAAACCGTTCAGGAAATCCAGTTCGGCGTCCCGCAGCAAATCTCCCATCGCCTCTTCGTTGAAGATTTCTTTCGCGCCGGTTTCGCTGTCAAAGCGAACTACCGGCCTGCCCACTTTCGTCGCAAATGCGACGATCTCCGCGGTCCCTCCCATGCCGCGCGCTTTCTTTCCATCCCACAGGGTCACCAGCAGTTGGCTCTGCTGCACCGTTTCGATCCCGCACTCGTAGTAGCCTTCGTGCCCTTCGTGATGGCTCACCACTTCCACTGCAATCGCATCAGCCAGAACTCGCTCGGCTCGCGCCCAGGTCGCCGCGTCGAAATCGTCGCGGAACCGCTCCTGAGGCATCGGCAGCAGCACGCGCAGCGGAATGCTCAGCTCCAGGCAGTTTTCCGCAAAGAGCAGGTCGCCGCCGGCGGCCACTGAGCAGACGCCGAACACAACGCCCTGCCCTGCAGCCAGCTGTTGTTCGAGAAATCCCCGAATCAGTTTCCGCGACTGCTCCTCATCGGGAAGCCTCCGGTGCCCGGTGAAACCGATCGCCAGAACCGCCGGCAGCCGGACCCGCGAATCGGTTTGGTTCGGGTGCGAGGACATAATCCGCAATCAGGTTCGACTGCGATCTTAATCCGAGTGCAGCTGCAGGATCTCCGGCAGCGGGAATTTCGAAATATCCACCGTCACCTGCGAGGTGAGCGCGTTGATCAGGCGGAACATGTCCCGGTTCCAGTACTGATTCTCCGGGTCGCTCGGATTCTCGGGATCCGTGACCAGGAAGTCTTTGCCCTGATAGCTCAGCTCCACCAGCGGTTCTTTTACCTCGTTCCTGTCCGCCCATTGCAGCTGCAGCAAAGGAATCTGCTCGATCGGAGGCACCGCCTGGCTGAAGGTCTCCGGCGGTGCATTCCTGTCCTCCTGCGAATCGTACTGGCTCGGCGGAATGGGCTGGTTGCTGTCCTTCAGGGCCTCGAAAACTTCCTCTTCCTGCGAGGCGGCCGCCATCACGGCGATCAGCGAACGCAGAATCAGCTTGGCGGACATCTTCACCTGGCCTGCCGCGACCGGCGCGGTGCCCGAGGCCTCCGCAGTCGGCGACGGGTTCGGTGCCGGACAGACATCCTGCTCGATCTCCTGCTGGCTTTCCTGCGTCTGAATGGAAAAGCCGTTGGCCAGAACCAGCATCGCGTTTTTCAGCGCGCTGCCGGAAGACAGCTCAGGCAGATGAATGTCGGGAATGATCTGATCCACATCCGCAACGTAGGTCGTTACCGGCTGGCCATCCTCGATCGTCGTTACCGGCATCATCGGGGTGAGATAGAAGACCGGAGCGAAAACCTTGTGCCCCAGCTCCCATCCCAGCGAAGTCCTCTTCCACATGTTGTTCTTGTCGACCGCGTCCTCCAGGTCCTTGATCTGCAGCGGTCCCTGCGCGCCCTGCATTACACTGCCGCCGGCATTGGCATTGTCACTTTCCTTCGGTTTGTCTCCGCCTGCGTCGGGCGAAGTGTTTTTGTCTCCGGTCCCCTTGCCGGAGCCAAAGGAAATGAGCGCATCCTTGTCGTAGGGTTGGAAGGTTTCGGTACTGCCGAGCACCAGGTGACCTTCTTTCTGCAGCTCATAAACCAGAGCGCTCACGCGAAGGAACGTCACATAGTTGCTCAGCGCATCGCGGTCTTCCGGGGTCACAGGGTTCGCCGTAGGCGGAGGAAGATTCCGGATCGTCTCCACCTCGCAATCCATGCCTGGTTTTCCGTTGCGCACGACCCTGACCGGCCGCGTAATCTCGATGCGGTCCACCAGGAGCCGAAAGAGCTGGTCCAGTCGCCATCCCTGCTGATAGAGTGCGTCGAAGGTCTCCGCCTGGATTGGCTCCAGCAGCAGGCGCGCGTTCGTGTCGTCGTTCACCGGAATGAACTGAAACGTAGGGTCATTCTCGTAAATCAGTCCGGTCGAGCCTCCGCCATTCGGAATCTGCACGGCGCCGCTGGACGAGGTCATCTGTCCGGTGCCGGTGACGCTGCCCTGCATGCGATAGCTGCTCGTAATTTGCCCCAGCTTGAAGAAGTAGGCCGGGTCGTGATTCCTCAGGCGCGCCAGATTCAGCAGCATCTGGTGGTTGGAGGTTTGGGCGTACGCAGCTTCATAGTTTTTGAAGTCTGCCTTCACCCGTCTTGGGCCGCACCCGCAGAGACACAATGGGACGATGCACGCGATGGCCAGAATCGTGCCTAGCCGCGACGCTGACTGAGGGAAGGCAGGGCGAAGTCTCAGAAACCTGCGGCACAGACCCACATTCATTGGGACACCCGGACCTGGATTTTTGCAAAGTTACGGCGGGGAATGGTGGCCGCATCATAGTGCAATTCCGGGCGCCCTGGCAAGCGGTTTGCGAGCAGCGCCGCAGCATGGAACGGGCTCAGCGGGCCGGTGCGAGCCGCCCCGGCGTTGCGGTCGCGTGAATGCCCAGCGCTGTCGCTGCCGCGTCCGCAATCCTCCCCCGCAACACGGTAATCCGCTTCGGCCCGTTCGGATGAACCGAATTGGCCAGAATGATCACGTACGTGTCGCTCGCCGGATCCATCCACAGCGATGTGCCTGTGAAACCGGTGTGCCCGAACGATCCAACTGGAAAGATCGTTCCCCGATTGCTGGAGTACGGCGAATCGATGTCCCAGCCAAAACCCCGCAGCGCCTTGCCGCCGCGCGGCTGCTCCGGTTGAACCATCAGCTGCAGCGCGTGCCCCGAGAGCGGAAATCGGCTCGGCCGACCGGCCAGCCGATCCAGCAGATTCTGCGCGTAGACCGCAACATCGTCCGCCGTGCTGAAGAGCCCCGCGTGTCCCGCCACCCCGCCCATGCGCCGCGACGTCGGATCGTGAACCACCCCGCGCAGCATCACGTCGCCAGGACCGGTTGGCAGTCCGGGCACGCCGTACGCCGCGGCCCCATGCTCGTATTGCGTCGGCGCGATCTTCGGGATCCACGACTCCGGCGGCAGGAATCGCGTGTGCCGGAGCCCCAGCGGTCCGGCGATGGAGTGTTGCGTGTATTCATCCAGGGTCATCCCCGAGAGCTTCTCCACCAGTGCTCCCAGTACGATGAAATTGACGTCGCTGTAGCGGAACGTTTCTCCTGGCGGTCCCGTGGGCGCGATGGCGAAGGCCATCTGGTAGGCCGTGTTCTTCCCCTCCCACGGGTTCGCGAGCGGCAGATCCGGCGGCAGCCCCGAGTAGTGGGTCAGCAGTTCCCGAATCGTAATGTCCTGTTTTCCCTTCGCCGCGAAGGCCGGCAGATACTTCGCCACCGGATCGTCAAAGCGAAAATCTCCGTGCTGGTAGAGCTGCATCACCGCCGTCGCGGTGGCGAGGCACTTCGTCAGCGATGCCATGTCGAAGATCGTGTCCACGGTCATCTTCTCCCGCGTCGGCTCCAGCGACCGCATCCCGTAAGCCCGGCGCAGAACCACATGCCCATCGTGCCCCACCTCCACGACCGCCCCGGGAAGCAGATGCTCCGCGACGGCGTGGTTCACAAGCTGATCGATGGCGGCAAAGCGGTCCTGCGCGGCCGCCAGACCGCACCAGGTCAGCAGCATCATCGCCAGGACACCCGCTCGCCGCATTCGCTTCATCCCTCCACCACCTCCTCGTGTTGCGCCTCGGCTTCAGGAAACAGCAGGCTCACCGTATAGCCCACCGCGCAGGTCACCATCGATCCAATCAGCACCCACCACGTCCATGCAATCTGCGGAACGGTGATCCCGTGCCCCGCAATGGAAAAGCTCAGCGCGCGCGGTCGCAGCCACAGCAGCAGGTTGACCGCAACCCCCGCCGCCATGCCCCAGATCGTCCCGCGTTCGCCAGCGCGGCGGCTCAGCGTGCCGAGCAGAAACACCCCCAGCATTGCGCCCCACAGCACCGACGCAATCGACAGCCCGATCTCGACCACGTGTCCCCCGCCGCGCGAGAACATTGCCAGGGCAAACAGCACCGTCGCCCACACCACTGTCATGAGCCGCGAAAGACGCGTCCGCAGCGCGCCGGAAATCTCCGGATGCCGTGGCAAATAGAAATCCACCACCGACGTAGAGGCCAGAGAATTCAGCGCCGCGCTCAGGTTCGACATCGCTGCCGCCAGAATCGCTGCCACCATCAGTCCCGCAACTCCAGCCGGCATTGCCTCGACGATAAACGCGGGAAAAATGCGGTCTGCGCTCAAACCCGGCGTCATTCCCATAGATCTGTAGTAAACGAAAAGCCCCGCTCCGATCAGCAGAAACAGCGCAAACTGAAAAAAGATCACCACCCCGCTCGCCAGCAACGCGACGCGCGACTCGCGCAGATTCCTGGCTGCCAGCAGCCTCTGCACCATCAGCTGATCGGTTCCATGGCTCGCCATCGTCAGGAAGCATCCGCCGATCACCCCCGCCTGGAACGTGTACGTGTCCGCCAGCGACCAGGAGAAGTGCAGCATCGTGAGCTTGTGCGCAGCCGATGCGCCCGCGATCAGGGCGCCCCATCCTCCAGGAATCCTGTGGCACACCGCGGCCAGAGCCACCAGCGAGCCGCCCACGTACAGAAACATCTGCACCACGTCGGTCCAGATCACCGCCGTCATGCCGCCCTCAAACGTGTACACCAGCGTCAGCGCCGAAAGGATCGCGATCGACGTCACGTCGCCCGTTCCGATCGCTACCCCTACCACAATTGCCACCGCGAAGACGCGCACGCCCTCGGCCGCCGCCCGCATCACCAGAAACAGCGCCGCGGTGAAGCGGTGCAGCCTCCGCCCGAAGCGCTGCCCGATCAGCTGATATGCCGTCAGCAACTCGCCGCGAAAGTAGCGCGGCAAAAACAAAATACAGATCGCGATCCGCCCCACAAGGTATCCCAGCGCGATTTGCAGGAACCCGAAGTCGCCCGTGAACGCCAGTCCTGGAACGCTGATGATCGTCAGCGTGCTCGTCTCCGCGGCCACGATGGAAAGCGCGATCGCCCACCATGGCAGATTGCGATCCGCCAGGAAATACGATCGCAGCGAGTTTTCGCGCGACTTGCGGAAGCGCAGCCCGAACAGCGTGATCCCGATCAGATAGGCCGCAACCAGAACCAGATCAATCGGTCGCAAATGCATCGGATGCGCGATCGGCGAGGTCATTGGCGGGTCTCAGCGCTTTACTGTGTCGCCGCCGCGCCGGGCTGGCGGGCCCTCCACAACGCGCCCGCAGGCGGATCGGCCGGTGCCTCCATGACCTCGATGCCGGGATACCGCGCACGCAAAGCACGCACCAGCGCGTCCCGTACCGGCGCAGCCTTCTCGAGGATGCTGCCGGCGACGGCCACCGCCGGCAGCTCAAAGGTCCAGGTTTTGCCCGTTTCCAGACCGCGAATGTGCTCAACCACCAGACCGGCCAGCATCGCCAGATCCTCTCCGCCCTGGATGACCACTGCACGCGCAACAGCGTCGCCTTCTTCCGCGGCCGCGACCACCAGCGGAGCCAGCCTCGAGAACTCCGGCGCAGGATTCGCGTTGGCAAATTCAATCAGTTCGCTCAGCGAGCCCAGCTTCCAGAACTCGCGCGCCCGATCCAGCAGACACGTCGCGCGCTGCTGATCCACCGCCAGAAAGCCGCGCCGCAGACCTTCGAGCCCCAGGAAATGGCCCGATCCCTGGTCGGCGAGGGCCGGACCCCATCCGCCCGCCGTGACAATCTCCCCCGTCGCCGCGCGCCCCGCCACATTCGAGCCCGTCCCCGCCAGCGCCAGTACGCCGCGCCGCCCCAGGAAAGCCGAGTCCAGGGCAATTTCCACGTCGCCGACGATGATCAGCTCGCTTCCAAGATGCCGCGCAAAGGCTTCGCGCAGCCAGTTCACCACCAGCGGAACCGTCTCGCCCGCGGTCCCAATGCAGCACCGCGCGACCACCTTCAGCGAAACATCGGCTCTCGCCTCAAGTTCCTCCAGCCCCAGCCGCAAATTGGCCTCAGCCGTCTCCGCATCGGCCTTCATCCTTTTAATGGTGCCCACGCGCACGCGCGCCAGCTCGCGCTTCTCGTTGCCCAGGACGAACACGGTCTTCGTACCGCCGGCGTCCACGCCGAGAAAATACTGCATCCGGTTCCTCTCCCCGATTCAGCCCGGTATCCGATCCGCTCCACCCAGACGCGACGCTCTCCCTAGGGATGCCGCTTGGGCAGGAACGTCCAGATCTGCGGATCCTCTTCGCCCAGCACCCACGAGCAGAAACCCTCCAGCCCGTTCTGCTGCGCCAGATCATAGCGTTCGCGGAATGTTCTCAGGTCGGTAAAGAAGATCCATTCGCGCATCTGATCGCGATAAAAATAAAACCACGCTGTCCGATCCGTGTCGTCCCACTGAACCTTCCCGCCCCAGTCGTGCGCCAGCTGCATCGCATCCGGTTCGCTGATGTACTCCGCCGTCGGATTCGGCTTCTCCGTCGCCGATTCCCCCTCACGCGTCGGCGGCGTCACAATCGGCGCGCCCGTGTACCAGTGATAGCCGTAGAGCGGAATCCCCAGCGACAGTTTCTCCTTTGGCACGAACTGCAGCGCGTAATGCATGTTGTCGACCGTCCACTGCCACCCCGCCACCGGTCCCGGCGTGGTCCAGCGCGTGTTCTGGTCGTACGTCATCAGGCACACCAGGTCCACCGCCTTGGCAATCGCTGCCAGGTCGTAGGCGCCGCGCCAGTCGGTGTAGATCCACCGGGCAAAGCCGCCTGCGCTCGGATACCCGGGCGCATTCGGAACGGTGGCGATGCTCACCTGGTACCCGGCCCGATGCAGTTCGGCAGCGCTGGTGGTGATCATCGCGCTGAGCGCGTCCCGGTCCGTCCAGTCAATATTCTCCAGATCGAACTGGATGCCGCTGTAGCCGTGCAGTTTGCACTCGCGAACCAGAGCCGCATTCATTTCCGCCTGCGCCTTCGCGCTGGTGGCCAGAAGGTGAAAGCTCCTCTTGTTGAAAAGGGTGACGATCGGCATCACCGGCAAATTCTCGCTCTTCGCCTGCGCCAGGACGGCCGGCTCCGGCTCACCCGTCACCAGACCGTTCTCGTCCACCTGGTACCACGTCGGCACCAGAATGTCGATCTGCGACGAGTGCGCAAAAAAATCGCGGATCGACTGCGGACTGTTCGTCATGTAGAACAGCGCCACCGGCCGGGCGCCATGCGCCGCCGTCTCCGGTTGCGGCGCGTTCGCCGCTGGTGGTGCCGCCCAACCCTCCAGTGCGGCGCCAAAAACCAGCAAAGCCGTCGTGCGTTTCATCCAGTTCATACCGCCAGCACCTCAATCTCGTGAGCTCGGAACGCCTCGCGTGCCTCCGCTGTTAGTCCGGTGTCGGTCACCAGAATATCGATTTCACTTGCCTGGCAAATCAGTGCCGGGCTGAGCATCCCGATCTTGCTCGAGTCGGCGACCACCACAACCTGCTTTGCCTGGCGCACCATCGCCCGAAAAACCGCAGCCTCATCGGGTTCGATCGTCGTCACCCCGCGCGCCGGATCCACGCCGCAGGCGCCGATAAAGGTCTTGTCCATGAAAACGCCGCTCAGCATCTCGATGGCCGTCGGCCCGGTGAGCGAGAACGCTCCCGCCCAGCGCATCGTTCCTCCGGTCAGGGTCACGTTCAGCGCCGGCTGATTGCTCAGCTCCATCGCGATATTCACCGCGTTCGTGATCACATGAATCGAATTGCGGTGCCGGATGCAGCGCGCCACCTGCGTCGGTGTTGTGCCCGCCGTAAAGCCTACGGTCTCGTGTTCGCGGATCAGCTCCGCCGCCGCCATCCCGATGCGCCTCTTCTCCTCGGCAAAACGCGATTCCCGCACATGAAACGAGGAATCGAACCGGAACGGCTCGTACTGCGTCTGCCCCGCCAGCCGCGCTCCCCCGTGCGTGCGATGCACCAGGTTCCGCTCTTCCAGACGGGCCAGGTCGCGGCGAATGCTCGGCGCCGAAGCGCCCAGGTAGCCCACCAGCTCGTCTACGGAGGCGTTGCCGTGTTGCAGAAGGACCTGCAGAATGTTTTTTGCCCTTTGCTCAGTCTTCAGAGACATCGGATCGCCGCACCATTATCTCTGAAACTCGCGGCCCGGCACGTTTTTGTTTGCCTCTTCACCGCGGGCCCGCCGCGGCTCGCTCTTCTGCCAGCCGCTGCAACGCCGCCACCAGAGCGCGAACACTCTCCTCCTCGACGGCGAACCGCAGATACTCGCGGTCCCGAACCTCGCCCATCTGCACGTTCCGGCGATGAAAATCCACCGGGCTTGGACGCGTGCTGCGCAGACTGGCGTGGAACTCGCACGCGCCCGTTGCTGCCGCAATCCTCGCGATCGTCTCCTGCGTAATGCCGCCCCCCGCCATCACGCCGACGCGTCCGTCGGCTGCCTTCACCATACCCTCCACCACCGGCAATCCTTCGCTCACTCTCGCTGCCCCGCCCGAAGTCAGAACGCGCTGCACGCCGGCGGCCACTACATCGTTCAGCGCTGCGCAGGGATCCGGCGTCATGTCGATCGCGCGATGAAAAGTCACCGGCAGCGGTCCGGCCAGTTCCACCAGCTTCCGCGTGCGTCCCACGTCCACGCGGGCGTGCTGATCCAGAACTCCGAAAACCAGGCCATCGGCCCCCATCTGGCGTGCGCGGCGGATGTCCTCCTGCATCGCCTCGAATTCAAAGTCCGTGTAGCAGAAATCGCCTCCGCGTGGCCGAATCATCACGAAAAGCCCGATGCCGATGCGCCGCCGCACCGTCGCGATCAGCCCGGCCGAGGGAGTAATGCCCCCTTCCAGCAGATCGCTGCAGAGCTCCACCCGCTGTGCTCCGCCGCGCTCTGCGGCTATCGCCGATTCCACCGAATCGACGCAGATTTCAACTTGCATAGAGGTCTGTCACCCATTGTGCCATCGACTACACTTTCCCGCGTCCTCGTTCTCCTCGCAGCAACAGCCACCCGCGGTGCGCGCAACCCGGGCTGCCGCCTGGCGCCGGCAGCCCGCAGCCTTAGAAGTCGTAGTGCGCGGAAAACTGCAGATGACGTTCCGTCGAGCGAGGTCCCTGCAGCGAGACGTTGCCGAAATTGGTGTCCTGGATCCCTGTATCCGGATTGCCGTAGCTCACGATGTTGAAGGCGTTGAAAGCATCGAACCGAAAGCCTACCATCTGCTTCTCCGTAACATGGAAATCCTTGAAGGCCGACAGGTCTTCGTTGAAGTAGCCAGGCCCCCGCACCGCGCCGTTGCTTTCCGTCCCGAAGGCATTGGGAGCCGGAACCCCGAACGCGCAGACGCCGTTGTCCACGCCGGCGGTGGTACAGGGAGTCGCAGACGGATCACTTCCGAACCAGTTCTCATTGGTGCGATCTACCACCTTCAGCGGTCGATACTGATTCACCCGGAACACGCCGGAGATGCTCTGCGAGTTGTTATTCGGCCCGGTAATCGTCTCCGGAAATCCCGAATACGCCACGATGGCCGTCGACAGCTTCCAGCCCCCGATGGCCTCGTCCACAGCGCGATTCGCTCCGGAAAGGAACTGCTGTCCGCGCCCGAGGGGCAGAGCATAGACGGCGGTTGCCGAGAAGTCGTGGTGCACGTCGTAACCCGCCGGACCGTAGTCCGCTGCGCTGTTGTAGTAGTCCTGGAATGAGCCGCTGAAGCCGTTCACATCCAGCGCATAATTGCCAAGGCTGTTGGTCATGGCTTTGCCATAGGTGTAGTTCGCCGTGAACTCCAGCCCGTGGTACAAGCGCTGTCGCAGGACCGCCTGCAGTGCGTTGTAATTCATCATGGCGCGCGACTCGGTGATCAGCAGGAAGTTCGGCCCGATCCCCAGCGCCGAATCCACGCCGTTGATCCCGATGTACTGGTTGTTGTAGTACGGCGCCGACGTCGGATCCGCGTTGTTCCTCGGCGCGTTCACGTTGCCGTAGTCTTCAATATGCTGGCCCTGCTCGCCGATGTAACCCACCTGCACCGATGCCGTATTCGTCAGCGCGTACTCCGCTGTCAGGTTCCACTCCTGGATGTACGCCGGCTGGATGTTCTGCGGATAGACGCTGAAGTAGGACGACCCGCTGTAGTTCGTCGTCCCGCCCGTGAATCCCTGCTCCGCGGTCCGCGGCGTCGTAACGGCGCCTGGCGCGGGTGAGTTGATGGAGATATTCACCGCCTGGATGAACGGCGTGATCGCCGTCAGCCGCTGGTTATACGAGTTGCCTTCAAAGAAGCTGTTGGCCCCGTAGCCGCCGCGGATCACGGCCCGCGGCGTGATCTCATATGCAAATCCCAGGTGCGGCATCCACTGCCGGTAACTCGGCTGATAGCACGCACGGTTACTGCACAGCCCCGCTTCGGGAGGCGCCCCTGCCGGAATCGCATGCGCGTAAATGATCTGCCCTGTGGACAGGTTGACGTTACCGGTCTTGTTGTTCTGCTCCACCCACGGCTCGTCGAACTCATAGCGCAGGCCGCCCGTCAGCGTCAGCTTCGGTAAGGCCCTCCATGTGTCCTGGAAGAACCCCGCCGTCCGCCATTGCCGCTGTCCCACGTTCACGCTGCCCAGCGTTACGCCCACGGACTGCACACGGTCCAGCACGAAGTCTGCCGGCCCGTAGCCAAGCCCATTCGCCGCATTCGGATTCGAGGTGAACGCCCCCGAATAGTTTTCGTACCCCAGATAGCCGTCGTTGTTTCCTGTCGGATAGTTGTTCTGATATCGGATGGCCGAAATCCCCATGCTCAGGAAATGCCGCCCGCGCTGCCAGCTCAGGTCGTCGCTGTACGTATACGTGTTGTCGATCACACCCGCGTTGTAAGCCTGCGTTCCCGGATCCGTATAGCTGTTGTTCAGACCCTGGCTGGTGAAGCCGTTATACTTTTGCCCCGGAAACGTGATCCCCACCTTGGCGTTGCCGCCCGTGCCGAACTGGCCGGTCGGATCCTGCGGAAAGCCCTGATTCCAGTCCGTCCTCGTAAACCCCGCCCGTGCCGAGTTGACCAGGTTGGCCGAAAACGTGTGCACCCAGTTCGCCCCGACAATCCAGGTGGGATAAAGGTTGATGCCGGGAAATGTGATCGCCAGCACCGGAGTGCTGCCGTCGTAGGCATGCGAGATGGAAAAGAAGCCCGTAATCTTATCGCTGCTCAGCGGGTCGTACTCCAGCTTCCCGTCGCCCTGATCGTTCCCCTTGTAGTTGTGATACGGCGCCTCGTAGTTGTTCTGCGCGATGCCGTCCGACGGCGGCAGGCACTTGCCGTTGCTCGGTGTCGTCGGGCTCGACGCTCCGCAGTCGGGATAGAACTGCGGATTCGCAAACAGGAACTTCGCCACAGGGTTGTTGATCGGAATGCCCTGGTTGTCGTTGTACGCCGCAAAATTGTTCTCCGGATCGTACAGCTGAATCGGATTGCTGCCCGTCAGCAGTACCGAGAAATCTCCGTGCCGCATCGCGTCCGGAATCACCGATGCCGTCCCCAGACCGCCCTGGTGCCAGCGCGATCCAAGATAGTCGCCGAAGAAAAACAGCTTCCGGCGCAGGATCGGCCCGCCGATATTGCCGCCAAACTGATCGAAGGAGAACGGAGAAATCGGAGTCGCCGGCGTCGTCTGCCCATGGCCGTAGGAGTTCGCGTTGAACCGGTAATCCTGCACAAACCCGTACGCCGACCCGTGAAACTCGTTGGTCCCGCTCTTCAGAATGCTCACCACCGCGGCCCCGTTCACGTTGCCGAATTCGGTCGGCGAATCGGCCGTCACTACCTTGACCTCCTGCAGCGCTTCCGGCGCCGGACTGTACGAGATCAGGTTGTTGTACGTCTCGTTCATGTCGATCCCGTCCAGGGTGTAGTTGTTCGCCTGGGCGCGGTTGCCGTTGATGTTCGGCGTATCGGTGTAATACGTGCTCCGCTCGAAATTCGTCGTGCCTGACGTTCCCGCCGTATCCACCGATCCCGGTACATACAGCGTGAGAGCCGAGAAATCCAGCCCGTTGAGCGGGATATTCGCAATGGTGTTCGGAGTAAACGTGCTGTCCAGGGTCGGGCTCTCTGTGTTCAGAATCGGCGCCGCCGCCGAGACGTTCACGGTAGTGGTCGACGAACCCACCCGCAGCGACACGTTCTCCGCCGCGGTTTGCAGCGCTTCCAGCGAAAACGTGTGGAGCGAGACGCGCTCGAACCCCGTCGCCTGCACCGCCACCTGGTAGTGCCCCACCGGCAGGAAGCCGATGTGATACACGCCGTCGCTGTTCGTCACCGCAGTCGTGTCGACGCCCGTGTCCACGTCGTGTGCCGTGACCCGCGCCCCGGTAACGACCGCTCCGCTCGCATCCGTTACCACTCCGGTGATCGATCCGGTCACCGTTTGCGCCATCGCCGCGGAGGCACACAGGCACGCCGCGAGTGTGCCTCCCAAAATGACACGCATCCAATTCGTAACCATTGCGTCCTTTCCTCCCAATGCATGCTCAATCCTGGCGAAGCAGAAATTCCGAACAAGCCAGGCGCGAGCCTCCGATGGAAGATTCCGGGGCTGTCTGGACAGTCCTTCCGGATCGGGACTCGAGTTGGCCATAATCTAAACATATTCCTGTATTGTTTGGCCACAATTATGATCACATCGAACAAAAACTGATCGGTTTCGCTGTTTCGGCTGCGACACGCCGGAGGGCAGGCAGGGTTTGTCTCGGGTTTTGCTACTCGTTTGGCAGACGCCACTGCAGCAGCGGCAGCAGGCTCGAATAATCGTCGGTCCAGGCGCGCAAATCCGGCTTCAGGGCGATGGCTCGGGCGAACGCTGCCACCTGGGGTTGCGCGAAAAATCCCCCCTGGTTCGTCACCAGCACCCAGGTTGCCCGATATTCCCCGCGGGCTCGCTGGGCCGGCGTGTCGACCACCCGTGCCTGCATCCCCGAGAGTGCCGCCAGCGCCGCTACCTCCGGCGTCAAATCCAGATACTGATTCGAAACATGGAACGCCAGAATGCCGCCCGGCGCGATCTGCCGCCGATACACCGCCATCGCCTGGGTCGTCAGCAGGTGAACCGGAATCGCGTCGCCGGTGAAGGCGTCAATCGCCAGTACGTCGAAGTTCTGCGGCGCCTCGCGCGACAGCGAAATCCTCGCGTCTCCCCCGGCATAGGAAACCTGCGCCCCCGACTCGCGAATATAGGTGAACAGATTCTCCGCGATCGGCCGCACCAGCGGATTGATCTCGTAGAACCGGATATGATCGCCCGGTTTGCCGTAAACAGCCAGCGTTCCGGCGCCCAGACCGATCACCCCGATGTTCCGCGCCCGCTCCCCGCAACAAAAGCGCAGAGCCAGCCCGATACCCGAGTCCGTCGCATAGTAAGTCGTCGGATTGCGCCGGAACTCCGGTGCGAACCACTGTGTTCCGTGTTCGATGGTCCCGTTCAGCAGCGTACGAACTGTCCCCGCCCCGGGGGGCACATGCGATTCCTTCACCCGCAGTGCGCCGTAGAAGTTCCGCTCCTCCACCAGTGCATCGCGCGCATAAACCACATGCAGCATGATGGCCAGCGCCAGAAGCAGCGCCGTCCCCGCTCCCCACAGCAGTCGCTGCGCCCATCCCTTCTCCCACGTCACAATCAGCGCCAGTCCTGCCGTCGCCAGAAATGCCAGCGCCACATCGTAATTCGCATCGAACACCAGCGGGCAAACGGCCCCGACGAAGATCGTCCCTGCCGCTCCGCCCGCCGCGATCAGCAGATAAAACAGGGTCGACTCCGACCGGTCCGCAGGCCGCACCGCGTATGTCTCCAGATGGCAGAACAGGCACGCAAAGAACAGCTCGGCCAGGAAGAACCCAATACTGATCTGGATCGGCACCGTGACGTCGGTCTTCGACAGCATCCACGCCAGCGCCGCCAGCAGTACCACGAGCAGCCGCGTAATGATCCACCGGTACCGCAGCGGCGGCGCTTCGAACGCGAGGATGAACGTCAGAAGATAAACCCCCAGCGGCAGTACCCACAGCAGCGGAATCGCCGCGATGTTCTGGCTCAGGTGGCTGGTCACCGCACACAGCTGCATGGCTCCGCCGGCAGGGAGCAGAAACCACAACAGCTTCGCCCGGAAGGAACTCCGTGCCCGCTCCGCATCCTCCCTGGCCTCCACGGCAGCGCCGGAGCCGCGCACGCGCCACGCGATCAATGCGGACACCACCGCGTACACTCCAAATCCGCAGCCCCACGCCTTCCTTTGCACGCTTAGCGAAAAGTAAGGCTCGATCAGCGACGGATACAGCAGCAGCGCCAGCAGCGATCCCGCATTCGACAGCGCAAACAGCTTCCACGGCACGCCGCTGCGTTCCTCGCGTGCCAGCCAGAGTTGCAGCAGGGGGCTCGTCGAAGCCAGCAGCAGGAACGGCAGCCCGATCGTCAGCGCCAGTACGGCAAAAATTGCCGTCTGCGGGTGACTCGCCGCCCCGCTCAGATCCGGCCGCCTGACCAGAACGAGCACCGCCACCGCCGCCACCAGCAGTGCAGGATGGAGAACCACAGCTGCTCGCGCGGACCGGTTCTGTCCCAGCCAGTGTGCATAGAGGTAGCCGAGCAGGAGCGCCGTCTGGAAAAACACCAGACACGTGATCCATACCGCCGAGGAGCCGCCCAGCGCCGGCAGCAGCTGCTTCGCCGCCATCGGCTCAACGGCGAACAGCAGAAATGCACCCAGAAAAATCGCAGTCCCGTAGAGAATTCTCATCGTTTTCCGGAGCCGGCTGATCCCGATAGAACGCTACCACGCGCGCCCGCCGCGTCCCTGCAGCATCGGATTCCGCCCCGGTTTTCCACGCCGGTTCGGCTCATGGCTTCGTCGTAAACTGGAGCCAATGAGAATCGGCATCGACTTCGGAACGACACGTATCGTTGTTGCTTCGGTCGACCGTGGCAACTTCCCGCTGGTGAACTTCGAGACCCCCGACGGGCAGGCCTGCGACTGGTTCCCGCCGGTGGTTGCGATTCGCGGCGCCGCGCGCCTCTACGGATGGCGCGCCGTAGCGGCTCTGGAAGACGACAGCTGGACCACTCTCCGCTCCCTCAAGCGCTGTTTACGCAACGCCAGTCCGCATACCGAGCTCCATGCCGGCGGGCAGACCCTGCCTCTGCGTCTTCTTCTGGCCGAGATGATGTCCGCCCTGCGCGTCCAGCTGCTCGAGCACTCGAATCTCGGCGGCAGCCCGACCGAGCCGCTCGAGGCCGTTCTCGGCGTCCCCGCCAACGCCAACAGCAACCAGCGCTTCCTCACCGAAGAAGCCGCTCAAAGTGCCGGATTCACGGTCCTCGGCCTGATGAACGAGCCCTCCGCCGCGGCCATCGAGTACGCCTATCGCAACAGCGCGGAGCGCCGCAGCCGCGCCGGCAGCGGCCTGCTCGTCTACGACATGGGCGGCGGCACTTTCGACGTCTCGCTCGTCACCCTGGGCGAATCCGAGCATACTGTCGAAGCTTCCGACGGTATTTCCAGCCTCGGCGGCGACGATTTCGACCGCATCCTCGCCGACCTCGCCCTCGAAACCGCCGGCCACGACACTCCGCTCACCGCCGCCCAGCGCCACCATCTGCTCGAGGAGTGCCGCGAGAAGAAAGAATCTCTCAATCCCAACACCCGCAAAGTCACCATCGATCTCGATCGTGTCCGCTCCGGCTGGTCGCAGACCACCATCCCCGTCGATCTCTACTACGAACGCTGCCGCCCCCTCATCGAATCCACTCGCGAAGTCGTCGAGAGTCTGCTCGTCGAACACCCGGGCGTCCCTCTCGATACGCTGTACGTCACCGGCGGCGGCTCCGAGCTGCCTCCTGTTGCGCGCATCCTCCGCGAAACCTACGGACGCAAAGTGCGTCGCTCCGCCTATATGCGCTCCGCCAGCGCCGTCGGCCTCGCCATTCGCGCCTCCCTGCAGACCGACGAGCTCCGCGAACAGTTCAACCAGAACTTCGGCATCTGGCGCGAAGCCGACTCCGGCGGCACCATCGTCTTCGATCTCATCTTCCCCCGCGGCTCGCGCCTTCCCCGTCCCGGCGAGCCGGCTCTCTCCAGCGAGCGCGTCTACCACCCCGCTCACAACGTCGGCCACCTCCGCTATCTCGAGTGCTCCCGTCTCGACGAGCGCGGTCAGCCCCTCGGTGAGATCACGAACTGGGAGCAGATCCGCTTCCCCTTCGATCCGCGTCTGCAGAGCGCCGCCGATCTGTCTTCGTATCCTGTTCAGCGCCTGGCTGACCAGCCCAACCTCACCATCCACGAAAAGTACACCTGCGACGCCAACGGCAACCTCCAGGTGAAGATCTCCGCCGATCCCACCGGTTTCACGCGCCGATTCGTCCTCGGGCAGGCGGCCAATTCGCCGCCGGTCATAACGTCGCGCTCCGCCTCCGCCTGATCGCATCCGCGATCGCCCGCCACCGCCGCAGCCCGGCTCGCAGCAACACGCAGAGCCGCGGCTCGGATCACCGGGTCCGCCTCCCGCTCGCCCTTCAGCTTCGTCCTGCCCCTGTGCTACAGTGAACGAATTCCCCGCTCCACAGCCCCCAGGCCGGCGACTGATTCTCATGGCCACACCGATCCGTTCAGCACCTTCCGTGGACACCCTCGATCTTCAGCAGGAGATCGTTCGCCTGCAGGCGCTGCTCGAAACCTCCCGCCAGGTGCACTCCACCATCCGCCTCGACGACGTTCTCTCCACCGTCCTGAACATCGTCCTTCGCGAGTTGGAACTCCCCGGCGCCATGATCACCGACCCTCGCATGAGCCGCGGCGAAATGCCCGCCGAGCCCTGGACCGGCTGCTTCCGCTTCCCCCTCTATGACAAGGACGGCAAAGGAACCACCGAACTGATCGTTTCTACCCCCGATTGCCGCCCTCTTACCATCTTCGAGGAGGACTTCCTCGAACGCATGGCCCTGCAGGCGGCCGTTGCCGTGGAAAACGCCCGCTACTACGAGCGGAGCCTTGCCTGGGTCCGTGTCGAGCAGGATCTCCACGCCGCGCGCGCCATCCAGCGCAGCCTTGTGCCCCAACAGATGCCGGAAATCGAGGGTTATTCGGTCGCCGTTCGCTACAGCGCCTGCTACGAGGTCGGCGGCGACTGCGTGGACATCATCAGCCTCCCCGACGGTGCCCGGGTCATGGCCGTCGCCGACGTGGCCGGCAAAGGGCTTGCCTCCGCCATCGTAAGCACCGCCTTTCGTTCCGCTTTCCGCGCCAGCGTCGGAGCCGGCCTCCCGCTCCCGCAACTCGTCTCGCGCCTCAATCATCAGCAATGCGCCGAGAGCGCGGAAACCCGTAAGCGCTATGTGACCGGCATCTTTCTCCGGCTCGATCCCCGGGAGAATCGTCTGGAAGTCGTCAACGCCGGCCACAACCCCGGCTTCCTCCTGCGCCCCGGCGGCTCCGCGCATCTGCTGAAGGCCAGCGCCACACCCATCGGCATCCTGTCCAACGTCGAGTATCAGTCCGAATTTGCCGCCTTCCCACCCGGATCGCGCCTCCTCTTCTATACAGATGGCCTGACTGAGGTCTACCGCGGCGATGAGGAGTTTGGTACCGAACGCCTGCTCGCCTCTTTTCAGCAGTGCGCCGCCCAGGATTCTGCTGCTATCCTCGATACGCTGTGGCAGGAACTGCGCCGCTTCGCCGGAAACGAGTTGCAGGAAGACGACATGACCGCGTTGGCACTCGTGCGCATGAGCGCCTGACGGGAGAACCTTCGATGGCACACACCACGGCTTCCTCGGTGGAACTGCGGATCCCCTCGAAGCTCGGGTTCGAAAAAGTAGCCATGGGCACTGCCGCCAGTATGGCCCGGCTCAAAGGCTTTTCCGACGAGCGCATCGAGGACCTGAAAACCGCCGTCGCCGAAGCCTGCATCAACGCCATCGAACACGGCAACAAACTGAATGAGAAGCTCTCCGTCGGCGTCATCCTTTCGGCTACCGCCGACGAGCTCGAAGTCAAAGTCGTCGACAACGGCGTGGGCATCTCGAAGCAGCCTCCCAACCCCGACATCGACCGCAAGATCCACGGCGAGGAAGATCCACGCGGCATGGGCATGTTCCTCATTCAGGCTCTCGTCGACGAGGCCGAGTGGGTCCACGACAGCAAAGGCAAAGGCAGTTACGTACGGCTGGTTATCCGGCTGGACAAGGAGAACGAATAGTGCAGGCCGATACCAAAACCACGATTGATCGCGCCTCCGGCCCCGGCGGCTCATCCGTCTCCGTGCTTCGCTTCAGCGGTGACATCTCCAGCACCTCGAAGGACTCTGTCCTCGGCGCCTGGCAGTCGGTGAGCGGCGGCGGTCCCGTCCTCCTCGACTTTTCCAAAGTCGATTACATCAACTCCAGCGGCATCGCCCTCATCATCCAGATACTCATGGACGCCGACAAATCCGGCCGCAAAGTCGCCGCCTTCGGCCTCACCCCGCATTTCCAGAAAGTCTTCACCATGGTCGGCATCGCCAAATACGCCGGGCTCTTCAAGGACCAGGAGAGTGCGGCGGCCTCACTCTGAATGCAGAGCGCCGTGGCGTAGACGTGTGCGTTTCCGGGGATCGGCACAGCAATGCTATACTGGAATGGATCGTCGAATCCGACCTGGTGTTCTTGCCTGTTCCGCGTCATCGCTTAACTCGCAAACAATCCCACTTGAGTTCAGCGATACAATTCAAATCGAAAAAGGAAACACGAAAATGGAACAAGGTACAGTGAAGTGGTTTAACGACGCCAAGGGCTTCGGATTCCTCAGCAGGCCGAACGGCGAGGACGTCTTCGTCCACTACTCCGCAATCCAGAGCAACGGCGGCTTCCGCTCATTGCAGGAAGGCCAGGCCGTCCAGTTCAACGTGGTCAAAGGACCCAAGGGCTGGCAGGCTGAGAACGTCCAGGCTCTCTAAAAGATCCGCAGCAAGCGAAACGGGAAGAGTCTTCCTCTTCCCGTTTTTTGGTTTCAGGCCCCATTTGCGCATCCCCCTGGGTTCAATAGTGCGGCGGATCGCGCGCCGCACGCCGCCTTCCGCCTCCAGAAAATCCTGATCAGTTCTGTGCAGATCCAGGTCACCCCGTCGTCGCCTGAGGTCCTGGTGGCGGGACCTCAGGCAGGCTTTGACTGCGCCGAACCGCGCCCGAAACCCCTCCGACCTCGGATGTGCTCTCAGATGTGACGCGGTGCCCAAGGCCGTTCTCAAAAGGGCAATAATATACTTGACAGAAGTATAATGGAGGAACCGTGACAGGGCCCGACTCGTCATTTTCGACCGCTCTTGCGTTTAAAGGGCCTTCTGGGCCTCTTGCGGTTGTTGTTGTATGTGATCACAGTGCGGTCATCATCACGCTGCGGGAATGAAATGTCCGGATGCTGGTCGGACAGTCTGAGGACGACGCGGATTAGCTCAGATAGTCCATAGGGCTGGTCTATGTAAAGCCATTTGTTAATTTCATTCCAGCTAGCCTTGACTAGCTCATACGGCGAACTCGGATGGTATCGCTTTAGCCTCATCCATGCGACGTAGTCAGCAGCCTGTAGCTGTGGCAACCCTTTGCTCTCGGCGGACGGAAGTGGATGTCCCATAATTTTGAACATTTCGATCACGTCGCCTATGCCGTCCCTGTCTTCCAAGACCATTTTTATCGGGGTCAGTACAGAGTTCCTTTTCGCCCAGAGCGTCATGTGCTCGAACGCGATCTGAGCTGCGACGGCGTAGGGGTGCCCGACTGCCTCGCTTAGCTTCCACCGTGCATCAAATTCGCGGTAATCCTCCATATCGAGTGCGGAGGTGATGACCTGGACGCTGTGCCGGTTGATCACGCGAGCGGCGCTGGAGAGGATCATCAGTTTGTCGTCGTAGCGCCCTTTCCAGTCGGGGTCGTATTGCCGATTGCCGGAAACAAAGTCTGCCGTATGGAGGAAAGGCTGTCCGTTGAGGACGGGGAGTTCCTTGATTGCATTGCGCCAGTCTCTATCGAAGTCCGCCGCGTTTTCGGCGTCCAGGACTATTCCCCCCATCACAAAGTCCGGCTGCTCTTCGTCGCCGCTCTCATCGAAGTAACCTGTATAGATTCCCATGAGTTTTCTGTGTCCCTTCCAGAAAGAAGGAACCGAACAAGCCAAATGATAGAGCGGCGAGTATTGACTTTCGGCACACATCGGCGCAGACTCCGTTCTGGGGAGTCATGCCGACGAAGAGCCAAAAGGAACCTGCCACGGAAACCCAAGGCGATTTCGGCAAATTCTCGAATTTTGTGCGGCGGTTGATGGCTGTGCCACACAGCGAAGTCAAAGCCGCCATGGAAGCCGATAAGAAGAAGCGCGGCGCTTCCGTTTCCCGCGCCCCTGGCGTCTCTTCCAAGGAGCGTTAGAAGGGTTCCGTCCCCGACACCTTGCCGGTCAGGTCTGCATAGGTTAGCCGTCTCCCGGCGATCTGCGACACAGCCAGCATAAACCTATCGGTATCGTCCAACGGATTCTCTTTGGTCGCCCGATTGTTGAATCTAAAAACCTGCTCGTCAATGTAGCGCGACAGGTGAAATGGCTCAACGGAAACATAGGTTCCCTTTAGGCCGCGCTTCAGAAGACTCCAGAAATTCTCGATGCCCTGAGTGTGAACCTGCCCGCGTACATACTCGTTCGCATGGTTCACGGTGTCGTGAACGAACTCCCGGACCTTGAGCGCATCGTAGCTGGCAGCCTGATCGGTGTAGATGGTAGCCTTGCGCTCGATCCCGTTGAGAATCTCGTTGAGCAGTGTCTCGCGGCTCACATCGGGAATGACCTTTGCCCGCACCTGGCGAGTTTCACGATCCAGCATTCCCATCACAGCGACCTTGTGATCTTTCACAGCGGCCTTCAGCTTTAGGCGACGGCTGGCGTGCATGTTCTTTAGCTGGCCACCAATAAAAGCCTCATCCACCTCGACAGGCCCGCCGTCGTTGCCGCCCATCTTCACGAAGCTCTGGTTCTGCATCGCAGTGCGAATCCGATGGAGCATAAACCATGCGGTTTTCTGGGTCACGCCCAGAGCGCGGGAAAGTTCGTACGAACTAATTCCATTCTTCGCGTTGCAGATCAGCCACATCGCCGGGAACCATTTGTCCAGGCCGATGGGAGAATCTTCGAGGATGGTGCCAACCTTGAGCGAGAACTTCTGGCGCGGGTGTTTGCCAGAGCAGAAATTGACCCCCGACTTTGCGATCCAGGCGGGGTTTTCTTTGCCGCAGGTGGGGCAGCGCACAATGCCATCAGGCCAGCGCATCGCAACCATGAACTCTCGGCAGTTCTCAGGATCGGTAAAGTATTGAATCGCTTGCTGTAAGGTCTTTGGCGGCTTCATAACAACTTCAGTCTACCGCCTTGCCTCACTTCTGTCAAGTATATTATCGCCCTCAAAAGCAACTCATTTTGAACGATTTGACTCAGACAGGCGGCGAGGGCCCAACCCTCTTCTGCGGTAGAATCTCAGTTTTGAACTAAATTCTTAGTTACTTTTGCCGTTCACCTCCGTCGAATGGACAAAAGGGGATTTCCGGCCGTGCCTCGCAAAACCTCCCAGACCCTGACCGAAGCCGAGCTGCGCATCATGCAGGTGCTCTGGCAAAAAGGTCCCGGCACGGTCCAGCAGATTCTCGACACCCTCCCCGCCAACCCCGCGCTCGCCTACAACACGGTTCTCACCACCATCCGCATCCTCGAGCGCAAAGGCTACGTCGAACACGCCAAAGACGGCCGCGCCCACGTCTACACCCCGCTGGTCGCCGAAGACGAGGCCAGCCGCTCGGAGATTCGCCACCTCGTCGGCCGCTTCTTCCGCAATTCTCATGAAGATCTGGTGCTCAACATCCTCGAGGATCGCGGTATCGATCCGGCCGAGCTGGAGCGGCTGCGCAAAATGCTGGAGCGCACCGGCGAACCCGGGAGCGGCGCCCAATGATGCCCTTCGCCCATCTCGTTGTGGAGCGTGTGCTGAACTCGCTTCCCGAAGGTCTCCTCATCGCGCTCGGTGCGTGGCTCCTGCTCCGCGTCATGGGCCGCCAGAACTCCGGCACGCGCTTCGCCGTCTGGCTCGTCGCGCTGGCCGGCGTCGTTGCTCTGCCGCTGCTCAGCGGCCTGAGCCTGGCGGGTCCGGGATCGGCGCACAGCCTGCCCATTCCGATCCCCCACGCGCATCCTGAAATCGCCGTTCCCGCCTGGTGGGCGGCGGCTTTCTTCCTGCTCTGGGTCGCCATCGCTGCTCTCGCCCTCGCGCGCGTACTCGCCGGCGTCTGGCAGGTGCGCCGGATTCGCCGCAGCTGCGAAGAAGTCCCCGCCGCCTCGATCGACCCGGAACTGCAGGGTCTGCTCGCTGCGTCGAAGCGCCCCGTCCGCCTGCTCACCTCGGAAGGCGTTCGTGTCCCCGCTGCCCTCGGCTTCCGCAACCCGGCCATCGTGATTCCCGCCTGGGCCCTGCGCGACCTGACCGCCGCGGAGCTCCGTCCCATCCTCATTCATGAGCTGGCTCACCTTCGACGCCACGACGACTGGACCAACCTCCTGCAGAAGTTTGTTCGCGCCGTCCTTTTCTTCCATCCCGCCGTCTGGTGGATTGACGCGCGCCTTTCCCTCGAGCGCGAGATGGCCTGCGACGATGTCGTCCTTGCCGCCACCGGCAATCCCCGCGCCTACGCCGGCTGCCTCATCGATCTGCTGGAAAAAGGCTGCGCCCGCCGCGGCTGGACCATGGCCCAGGCCGCCGTTGCTCGTGCCCGCGACGCCTCCCTGCGCATCGCGCGCATCCTGCGTGTGGGCCCCGTCACTACCACGCGCCTCGGTCGTGCCGCGCTCGGCATGGCTGCCTCGCTCGCCCTCGTCTGCGCCGGCATCGCTGTTTGCACGCCGCAGCTGGTTGCCTTCGTCCCGATGGACGCCGCCTCTGCCGCGCACCTCAACCCGCCCCTCGATCTCGCAAAGCCGCTGATCGAGAACGGTCCTGGATTCCAGCCCTCCGCCGTCGTTCCGGTCAGCTTCCACCCGGCGAACCAGGAAGAAGCCGCTCCCGTTCGCCCCGTCGTCGCGCATCGCCATCGGTCGTTGCCCACGCCTCTCCGCCGCGCCGCGCTGGTGAGAAAACGTGAGCCAAAATCCTCGGTCGTGATGACCCGGTTCGCCGACCTTGAGACCACCGGCCCCGCATCGCCTGCGCTGCTGCCTACCATGGTCGTCTTTGAAACGACGGAACTCCGGCCGGCCAGTGCTACCGCGGTCGCGGCTGAATTGCCCACCGTCAGCGGCGCGCACGCTGACCGCAGCGTCCGCCAGCTGCAGAGCAGGGAAGACCCCGCTCTGCAAATCCAGGTTCTGCAGGTCATCGACCCCGAAACCGGCGCACCCATGCAGGTATTACGCATTTTGCTTGTCGTGCCCCAGTTGCCCGGATCGCCTTCGCAGGCGATCTAAAAATTTTTGTCACCATCAACTAATTAATTAGTTCGCAAAACAGGAGAACCAAACCAATGAACCTCGAAAAACTGCAATCCTTACTCACCCGGCGCGTCGCCATTCCGGTCATCGCGTTGACCGCCGCCGCCGCACTTGGGACGTGGCTCTACACCGGCCCGGCTCATGCCGCCGCGGCTCCCGCGCCTGCCGCCGCTCCCCTCGACGCCAGCAGCGTCGCTCCGCTCCTCTCGCTCGACCAGGCCATGGAGAACCTCACGGCGCGCGTCCAGCCCGCCGTCGTCAACGTCAGCGTCACCTCAAAACTTACCCAGCATCAGCTCTCGGAAGACGATGGCGGCCAGGACGGCCAGGAGCAGCAGCAGTTCCAGCAGTTCTTCGGCCCCGGCTCGCCCTTCCAGTTTTTCCAGGGTCCGATGCAGCAGCAGCAACCCAGCATCGAGCACGGCCTCGGCAGCGGCGTCATCATCTCGCCCGACGGCTACATCGTCACCAATAACCACGTGATCGCCGGCGCCATCAACATCAGCGTCACCATGAGCAACCGCGACATCTATCCCGCGAAGCTCATCGGTGCCGATCCCCTCACCGACCTCGCCGTCATCAAAATCGACGGCCACCACTTCCCCAGCATTCCCTGGGGCGACTCCACCAAACTCGAGCCTGGCCAGACCGTCCTCGCCTTCGGCAATCCCTATGGCTTTCGCTTCAGCGTCACGCGGGGCATTGTCAGCGCTCTCAATCGCGCCAATCCCGACTCCGACCGCCGCAAACCGGGTGAATTCATTCAGACCGACGCCGCCATCAATCCCGGTAACTCCGGCGGCGCGCTCGTCGATGCCCGCGGTCAGCTGATCGGCATCAACACCTTCCTCTACTCGCCCACCGGCGCATTCTCCGGCATGGGCTTCGCCATCCCCACGCAGATCGCCGAGCCCATCGTGAACACCCTCATCCGCGACGGCAAAGTCCGCCACGGCTACATCGGCATCTCCATTGAGGACGTCACGCCCCAGAACGCCAAATTCTTCGACGTCAGGAAGGCCGTCGGCGCAGTCGTCTCCGACGTCACGGCCGATTCACCGGGCAGCAAGGCCGGCCTGAAAACGGGCGACGTCATCACCGCCCTCGACGGCAAGCCGGTCTCCGACGCCGGTGAGCTGCAGATGGAAACCACCGAGAAGCAGCCTGGCGACACCATTCAACTCGAAGTGATGCGCGACGGCAAAACCCTCAACCTGCCCGTCACCCTGGGTTCGCTGAATGGCGATAACAACCAGGTGGTGGCAGAGAACGGCAATGGCAAGGGTCGCTGGGGTCTCGGCCTCGCCGATCTCACGCCGGACATTCGCCAGCAGATCCAGGCGCCCGCCAGCATTCACGGTGCGGTGATTGAGAACGTCCGCTCCGGCAGCCCGGCCGATAATGCCGGCCTCCAGCGCGGCGACGTCATCATCTCCGTCAACCGCCAGCCCACGCCCAACGCCTCCGACGTGGCCCATCAGCTCTCCAGCGTTCCCGCCGGTCAGGAGGCGCTCGTGCTGGTCTGGTCCGACGGCGGCAGCACCTTCCGCGTGCTCCATCCTTCCTCTTCTTCCGAGGGCTGAGTTGTTGTCATGCCCATCCTGCGCAGCCGGTTGCCATCTTCCGGCTGCGCACTTTTTTCAATGCGCCAGCGTCGCCCGTTGCTGAATCAGCCACTGCACCAGTTCCACCCCGCCCGCAAAATTGTCGTACTCCGGCGGCAGCTTCCTCCCATCTGTGTACTCGTTGTAGAGCCACGGATCCGTCACCGCAAATACCATCCCCTTCCTGTACCTCGTCCACGCCATCAGCAGTTCGCCCTGATCGTCCTTCATCAGCGGAACCGCTCTCCCCGACAGCGTCAGCGAGCAGGTGTCCTTCATGTACAGCACGTGCGGATGCGTAAACGGTGGCGCCGCCTCCTTTACATCGATCCGTCCCATCGCAAAATCGTCCCCGATCACGTGATGCACCAGCACGTTGTTGAAGTGCAGTCCGAACCTGTTCGCCAGTAAATCCATGCGCTCGATGTCCGCATTCGCCGGATCGTTCTCCATCATCAGCAGCACCCCGCCGTCCCGTACCCAGGCCGCCGTCTGCGCCGCGTCCTCCGCCGTCATGAAGTGCGGATGCGGGTTCTTCGCCAGGTTATCCGGAGAAACGAGGATGTAGTACTGAGCGCCCCGCAGCTTCTCCATCGTCGGTGCGCTCTCCAGCGTCCTCGTCGCCACGCCGTAACTCCGCCAGATGTGCCCGAACAGGGAGAACCCTGAATTCGCGAAGTCGTCCCACTTGTAGTGAAACAGCTGCGTCTCACCCGCGGCGTTCTTCCGCGTCTGGCTGTTGAACCACGCATCGACCAGCACCGTCTGGCCCAGACCCTCGGTCGCTGTCGGCGCCATCTCCATCTCGCTCGCCGCCAGCAGAAACGCCCCCACGCCCTTCGGATCGTTATCCGCCACCGCCTGCGATACGTAATACTCGTAGCTCCCGTCGCGATGCTCCGCGCCGCCCAGCCCCGCCACCTTCACCGTCCCCGTCAGCGTCAGGCTCCCGCCGCTGTCCGTCCGCACAAACCGCTTCAGGATCCCGCCCCATCCGCGCTCCGCATTCTCCTCATACGCGCGCGGCAGATACCCGAGCCGCACGCCCTTCGCCAGCGCATAAGTAAACATGCACGACGCCGACGCTTCCAGGTAGTTCCCCTTCGCGCCCGGCCTGTCCAGCACCTCCCACCACAGCCCGCTCTGCGCGTCCTGCACCTTCACCACCGCCGCCGCTGTCCGCCGCAAAATCGCCAGCAGTTCCGCCCGCCCCGGATTGTTCGCCGGATACCACGGCAGTGTGTCCACCAGCGCCATCATGAACCACCCATCCCCACGCCCCCAGAAGTTCGCCGAATCCCCCGTCTTTCGGTTCGCCCAGAACTGCTCCTTCGATGCATCCCACCCGTGATACATCAGTCCCGTCTTCGCGTCGCGCGCGTGCTCATCGATCAGCACAAACTGCCGCGTGATCTCCGCAAAATCCTGCGGCTCCTGAAACTCGGCCGCATACTCTGCATAGAAGGGCTCGGCCATGTACAACCCGTCCAGCCACATCTGGTTCGGATAAATCTTCTTGTGCCAGAATCCGCCGGACGCTGTCCTGGGCTGCTGGGCCAACTGCTCCCGCAGCAGCCTGGCCGCCTCGAAATAGCGCTTGTCCTGCGTCACCTGGTAGAGCAGCAACAGTTGTCGCCCCAACAAAATGCTGTCCAGCTGATCCTCATCGGCGTTGTACGTCGCAATCGTGCCGTCCGGGGTTACAAATGCATCCATCGACGCCTTGACATAGCGGTAGTACTCGCCTCTTGCCGACCCGTACCAGACTGCATCCATCCCCTCCAGCAGCGTTCCCAGCTCATAGTTCCAGCGCCACGGCGCGCCCGCCGCCGTCCATCGCCCCTCCGGCCACCGCTGCATCGTCGAGTCTGCCATCCTCTGCGACCACGGCGCCGTCTGCGACCCGGCCGCAAGCGCCCAGCCGGCCGCCAGCAGCAGTGCAACCGCTCGCAGCAGGGCAGGGAACCGCAGCCCAGGCCAACACAGAATCTTCATTGCCATCCCTTTCGCAACCCCTGTGTATGGTTGCAGAAACCCCGTGCCCTGTCGTGCCCCCGCGCCGTTTTTGTCCCACTCTGCGAAATGCTCGCATTCGTCCGTTCGTCACTCTCCTATTGCTTGCCCATAAGTCCGGTGCTATATCTATGGGTCACCCATAGGAGGAGCCGCGCATGCCCGATAAAACCGACGTCTGGCAGGGAACCCTCGCCCTCATGGTTCTCAAAACCCTCGAGACCATGGGCCCCCAGCACGGCTACGGCATCGCTCGCCGCATTGAGCAGACCAGCGGCAACCGCCTCGCCCTCAACTACGGCACCCTCTATCCCGCGCTCCTCAAACTCGAGCAGGAAGGCGCTATCGCCTCGGAATGGGGCGCCTCCGATAACAACCGCAAGGCGAAGTTCTACCGCCTCACCCGCGCCGGCCGCAAACAGCTCACCCGCGAAGCCCGCAGCTGGGAGCAGGCGACTGCCATCGTCGCCCGCTTTCTCTCCCCGGCTGAGGAGGCCTGATGGATCCTTTGCCACGCGCCCTCCGGGCTTTCTTCCTGCGTCTCCGTGGTCTCTTCGGCAATCGTCCCGGCGACGCCGATATCTCTGCCGAGCTCGACAGCCACCTCCAGCTGCACATCGACGACCATCTCCGCGCCGGCATGAGTCCTGAAGAAGCCCGACGTCAGGCCCTCATCCATCTCGGCGGCCTCGAGCAAACCCGCCAGGCCATGCGCGAACGCACCACCCTGCCCGGGGCTGAAACCCTCAGCCAGGACCTCCGCTTCGCCCTGCGCCAGCTGCGCAAAGCCCCCGGCTTCACCGCCGTCGTCATCGTCACCCTCGCCCTCGGCATCGGCGTCAACACCGCGCTCTTCTCCATCGTGAACACGGTTCTCCTTCATCCCATCGACCTGCCCCATCCCGATGAGCTCGTCGCCGTCGACGCCGCCAAGCCCAACTTCGAGCACGGCTCTATTTCCTGGCCCAATTTCCGCGACTGGCAGCGCGACAACCGCAGCTTCTCCAACCTCGCCATCTATCACCACATCGGCTTCGTCATGACCGGCAGCGGAGAATCGGAGCGCGTCCGCGGCAACTTCGTCTCCGCCAATTTCTTCTCCCTTCTCGGCGTCCAGCCCGTCCTCGGCCGCCTCTTTGCTCCCGGCGACGATGAAATCGGCCGCGCTCCTCTGGTCGTCCTCGGCGGCGGATTCTGGGCTCGCAAATTCGGTTCCGACCCAGGCATGATCGGCCGCTCCATCACCCTCGACGGCCGCGACTACACCGTCATCGGCGTCATCCCCGCGTCCTTCGACCTCGCCTTCGGCGGCTTCCTCCCCGAAGACATCTACATCCCCATCGGCCAGTGGGACACTGACGCGCTCAAGCTCCGGGGTGCGGGCCTCGGCATTCACGGCATCGCTCGACTCAAACCCGGCGTCACCCTTGCCCAGGCACGCGCCGACATGAACAACGTCTCCGATCACCTCGCCGCCGTCTACCCTGAGACCAACCACGGCCTGCGCGCCAGCCTCCGGCCCCTCAGCGACGCCATCATCGGCACTGTGCGCCCCGTCCTTTACGTTCTCCTCGCCGCCGTCGGCTTCGTTCTCCTTATCGCCTGTTCCAACGTTGCCAGCCTGTTCCTCGCCCGCTCCACCGCTCGCGCGCAGGAGTTCGGCGTCCGCCTCGCCCTCGGCGCCTCACGCCGCCGCATCGTTCGCCAGCTCCTCACCGAAAGCACGGCGCTCGCCCTCGCCGGCGGCGGCCTCGGTCTGGCCATTGCTGCCGCCGGAACCCGCGCCGCCATCACGCTCGCTCCCGACGCGCTGCCCCGCGCCTCGCACATTCATATCAGCCCCGCGGTCCTCGCCTTCACTTTCCTCATTTCCCTGCTCGTTGGCATTCTCTTCGGCCTCATCCCTGCGTGGAAGATCGCCGCCCGGCACCCGCAGTCCATACTCCGTGAAAGCGGCAGCCGCTCCGTTCATGGCTCGCACCATCGCACCCAGGACGCGCTCGTCATCCTGCAGATGGCCGCCGCGCTCGTCCTGCTCAGCGCCTCCGGCCTCATGATCCGCAGCCTGCTCGCGCTCACCCACACCTCTCCCGGCTTCGATCCCGATGGCGTTCTCCGCTTCAGCGTCGCCGCGCCTGCAATCCCGTCCCTCTCCACTCCCGCCGGCGCGCGTGCCTGGATTCGCCGCCTCCACCAGCAGATCCAGGCCGTTCCAGGGGTCACTGCGGTCTCCTTCGTCTCCGACGGCGGCATCCCTCTTACCGGCGACGATGACGAAGAACTCTTCTGGCTCCAGAACGAACCCAAACCCGCGACCGACGCCGACATGCACTGGTCCCTGCTCTATATCGTCGACTCCGGCTACCTCAATGTCCTGCGTATTCCCCTTCTCCGCGGCCGCTTCTTCACCGAAGCCGACCGGCAGGACACACCCCACGTCGCCGTCATCGACGAAGATCTCGCCCGCCAGTTCTTCGGCAACACCGACCCCATCGGAAAGACCGTCAACATCACGAATCCCGATCACACTCAGGTCACCGTCATCGGTGTAGTCGGCCACGTCCTGCAGTGGGGCCTCGATAACGACGCCGGCTTCCCGCTCCACGCGCAGCTCTATCTGCCCGCGGGCCAATTCGACGGCCTGCTGGTGGACGCCGCGCAGAGCGGCCCCAACACCGGGTTCTTCTATGACGTGCTCGCGCGCACCAACCACCCCGCCGCCGTTTTCCCGGACATTCGCACCGCCGTGCAGGGCATGAACTCCGCCCAGGTCGCCTGGCGTCCCCTCACCATGAACCAGATCATCGCCGACTCCATCGCCGCGCGCCGCTTCTCGATGATCCTCTTCGGAGCCTTCGCCTCTCTCGCGCTGCTCCTCGCCAGCGTCGGCCTCTACGGCGTCATCAGCTACGTCGTCGGCCAGCGCACCCAGGAAATGGCCATCCGGATGGCTCTCGGCGCCGATCGCGGTCACGTTCTCCGCTGGGTCCTGCGCCGCGGCGCCGTCCTCGCCGGCATCGGAATCGCTGCCGGCACGATCGCCGCTCTGCTCGTCACGCGCTCCATGGCCGGCATTTCCATCGCGAAGTCATCCCTCCTCTACGGTGTCCGTCCCTGGGACCCGCCGACCATTCTCGGCGTCATCGCCTTGCTGTCGTTCGTCGCGCTTCTCGCCAGCTACATTCCCGCCCGCCGCGCCGCCTCCGTCGACCCCATGCAGGCCCTCCGCTCCGACTAGCCCCGCCTCCGCCTTACGCGCCCTGCGCCGGCGCCTCCGCACGCGAGTACCGGATGACGTCCACCTTCGACGTCACGATCAACCCTTCCCCCACCATCGCGTCCAGGTGTGGGATCAGCTTGCCGATCTGCTCTTCCGTATCGATGACGCTCACCATCATCGGCGCGTCCCGCGACAGCTTCCACGGGCTCACCCGGTGAATCCGCGTGCTGCTCCCATACCCCTCGATGCCCCGATACACCACCGCGCTCGCCACGCCCAGCTCCTGGCACTTCGCCACAATGGCCTCGTGCAGCGGCTTGCCCTGCCACTTATCGCTCTCGCCGAAATAAATGCGCAGCATGCGGGCTTCGAACTGTTCCTTCATCGCCACCAGTCCCTCACTGTCCGGCTGTCTCCAGCTCCGCCGGCCGCCAGGAGTACTTCACGATGTCCACATCCGACAGCACCACCAGCCCCTCCTGCACCATCTGCTCTACGACCGGCAGAAACGCCTGCAGCTTGCCTTCTGTATCGATCGCCGACAGCATGATCGATGCATCCTTCGACAGATGCGCTGGCCTCTCCTTGTGCACGCGCCGGTGCGCGCCGTACCCAAGCACACCCTTATACACCGTCACTCCGGCAATGTCGTTGGCCCGCATCGCGTGCACCAGCGCCTCGTGCAGCGGCTTGTCCTGCCAGCGGTCGCTCTCGCCCACGTAGATGCGCATCAGCCGCGCCTTGCCTTCGATCTTCATATGCTCCGGCGCCGGCCTCTTCTGTTTCGTCAGCGTCGGCGCCTTCGCCACGGTCGTCTCCTGCACCTCGATCAGCCCCGTCCCTGCCATCTCTTCCAGCTTGCCCAGCAGCTCCGTCACCTTCTCCCGCGTCTCGATGAACTCGATCCGGATCGGCAGCTTGTCCGACACTTCCACCATGCTCGCCGCGTGCAGATGGTGGTCCGCGCCAAACCCCGCGATCCCCTTCATCACCGTCGCCCCGCTCACCCCGCGATAAAAGAGAAAATCCAGGATTGACGAAAATGCCGACGCGCCGTGATACCGCGCGCCCTCGCTTACCGTCACTGAGACCTTCAGCGCTTTGCCCGTCGTCAGCATCCTTCCTCCTTTTCAACCCGCATCACGATAACCACTCCGCGGCCGCCATGCCGCCCCAAACCGCCACCAGCCCCAGCACCAGGCTGCCCAGTGCATACAGCGCCGCCGGCAGGAATCCTCCGCCCCGCAGCAGCGACAGCGTCTCCCACTCGTAGGTCGAAAATGTACTGTACGCCCCCACGAATCCCACAGGAACCAGGTAGCGCCACCCCGCGCTGAACCCGGCCCGCCTTCCCAGAAACGTCAGCGCAAACCCGATAATCGCGCACGCCGTCAGATTGATCGCCAGCGTGCCCCAGGGAAAACGCGTCCCCATCCGGTTCGTCACCGCCGCGCCCACCCAGTACCGGGCCATCGATCCCAGCGCGCCCCCCAGCGCGATCAGCAGATATTTCTGCAACGTTCCTCCTCCCGCTCCTGCGCGCCGCATCCGGCACGGACGCGCAGCCCAGGCACAGCATGGGTTCAAAACTCAGGTTTTCAGGAATCGCGCCGGGACATGCCTCCGCGACAGGATTCCCTGTCAGGAGTCATCATCTGTCCGGCTACAGAGGGACAGCGGTTAAAGGCGAACTCCTTCGCCGCTTGATTATCTCCACTACAAATCAGGCCGAATGCATTGTCAAGAGATGAGCATCCGCACCTCGTCTCCGCCGAGCGTCTCAGACTTCGGAAAATCGAATTTCATACTCGCTCGATTAGCATATTGCGATGGACGCGAACGTCACCAGAGCCTGGACGAACAATCCCCAGGCCATCAGAGCCTGGATCGACGTTGTACAGGGTCTGGTAACCCTGACGGCTACTCTGCTTGGCGGCCTCTGGGCCTGGAGCAAGTTCATTGTTGAACGCGGTTTGGTTCCTCCTTCTCAGCTGGAAATATCTCTCAGAAAGCTTGGAACCCCGGCCTCATCAGACATGCTTGAGGTGGAGGTAGACGTTACCAACAAAGGCTCATCGGCACTGATCATATGCGATCTTCGCGTTCGTTTGCGCTATCTCAACGATGACGACATCATCACGGTGGTCGATGACGCGGGGAGCGCGGCATTCGGCAGGGTCAATTTTCTCCATGCGCACGTGGTGGTTCCGAGGCTGGGCAGTCAATCACAAGAACCGGCCCCGCATGCCACTGCGCCCCTCTCTTCAGGGGAATTCTGGATTGTCAAATATGACACTTTTGTGCAACCCGGTGTCCAACAGCGCTACACATTCACCACACTCCTGCCCGGCAGCGCGATTTATGCTCTGGCACGAGCATCATTTCGCTATCAAATGCGCCCGTCCAGACTCCAGCTGGCTATTCTCGCGATCAGCAGAAGGCTGGGGATGATTCAATACAGCCTGAACAACATCACGAAGCCGCACACTGTTGAGAAGACATTCAATCTCCGGGAGGCGCAGCCAGCATCCACGTTACCGAGCTCTGATCCCCGCCCCCTCAGAACCCCATGATGTTGTACCCACTGTCCACGTAGATCGTCTCGCCCGTCACGCCGCTCGCCAGATCCGACGCCAGATAGACCGCCGTCTTCCCCACCTCGGTCTGCTCCGTGTTGCGGTGCAGCGGCGACCGGTCCTCGTGGTACTTCAGCATGTCCCCCAGCGATCCGATCCCCCGCGCCGCCAGCGTCTTCATCGGTCCTGCCGAAATCGCGTTCACGCGCACGTTCTGCTTCCCCAGATCCCACGCCAGATACCGCACCGTCGCCTCCAGCGACGCCTTCGCCACGCCCATCACCTTATAGTGCGGCACCACTTTCTCCGCTCCGTAATACGTCAGCGTGATGATCGAGCCGCCC
>DATJNE010000107.1:0-12402 GCA_035508305.1 Acidobacteriaceae bacterium
TGGGACGCTACGGCCGTCTCGAAGAGCTGGTCGGCACAGCGGTCTTTCTCGCCTCGGAAAGCGCATCCTTCGTCACCGGCCAGGTTCTCGCCGTCGACGGCGGCTTCCTCGCCAGCGGCGTCAACCAGTAGCGGACCTGGCTGCCGGCTCCGGCCCAGAATCCATCTGCATCTCTTCTGGCATGTTTTCGGGTCTTCGAGTGTACAGTTATAGGTTGCTGCGTCGCCCTGGTTCCGGACCGGAGCCGTGCCCGCGGAAAGTTTCGCTCCGCCTGGTCTTGCGCCGGCGCCGATGAATCGAGGCACTACAAGGAACGTGCGCGGAATTCGCCATATCGATCTCACCGACGTGCAACTGGCCTCGAGCGAAACGGCGAGGCGCATCAATCGCGATATCGTCCTCGAACTCATCCGCACCAGCCAGCCCATCTCCCGTGCCGATCTCGCGCGCCGCTCGGGCCTGCAACGCAGCACCGTTTCCCAGATCGTCGAGCAACTCATCCGCGAAAGGTGGGTTCGTGAAGGCTCCGTCGCCTCGGCGCCGCGCGGCCGCCGCCCTACCCTCATCGGCCTGAACGAGGACCTGGTTGCCATCGCCGTCGACATTCACCCCCGTCAGGCCATCGCCGCCGTCGTCGATCTCAACGGCCGCCTGCTCTCGCGCGCGCTGGTGCCGCTCACCTCCGACCCGGAAGCTTCCACGCGCCTGCTCCTCGAATGCATGCAGCGCATGATGCGCGCTGTCTCCAAAAAATCCATCGAAGGGATCGGCATCAGCGTGCCCGGCCGCGTCGATCCGGCCACGCAGCGCCTCACCTTCGCTCCCAACCTGCACTGGCCCGACTTCGACCTGAAGAAGGTCATCGAGGCGCGGGTCGGGCTCCCCGTCAAAATGGAGAACGCGGCCACCGCCGCGTTGCTCGCCGAACTCACCTTCGCGCGAATGGACGGCACGCGCGACGCGGTCCTCGTGACCGTTTCCGAAGGCGTGGGCACGGGCGTTTTCGCCAACGGGCAGCTCATCTCCGGGAATCACGGCCTCGCCGGCGAGTTCGGCCACATCCCCGTCGACCCTGCCGGTCCCCGCTGCGCCTGCGGCCAGAATGGCTGCTGGGAAACCTTTGCGTCCTGTAACGCCGCGCTGCGCTACTACCGCGAGTTGCAGCCCAAATCGCGCGCCGTCTCTTTCTCCGATCTGCTCAACCTCGCCGAGGAGGGTCATTCTCAGGCAGCTCAGGCCCTCGAAAAGCAGGCGAGGTGGATCGGCCGCGGCCTCCGCATGATCCTCGCGGCGCTCTCGCCCAGCACCATCCTCATCGCTGGCGACATCACCTCTGCCTGGCATCGCTTCGGCCCCGCGATTGAAAATGAAGCGGCCACGCTCACCCTCTCCGGTGAACCGCCCCTCATCCGCCCCACGCACGAAAGCGAAATCGCGCGCCTCCGCGGCGCCGCAGCCCTCGTCTTCCAGCGCCGCCTGCCGCAGCAACGGGAGCTCCCGGGCGACGCCATCCCCAAGGCCGACTAACCGGAGTCGACTTTCTCGTTTACTGGCCGGAGGGCAGCTTCGCGGACGTATTTCCCCACGATTGGGAAGCAAAAAAACGGAGAGCCTGGCCCCGTTTTCGTTCATGACAAATCCCTTGACAACCTTCTGATTCGACTCCTATAGTTCGGGACGCATATTAAACCGAAGCGCCATCTCTCCGAGGACGGAGGCGCGTCGACAAAAAACGACAGTGAGACCCTGAAAACGTTTGCTGCTGACGAAGCAGCCTGGAATGCGATTTGCGAGGAGGAAAACGTAATGGTGGAGAGGCCAGTCATGCAAATTTCCAAAATCATCGCAGTCACTCGGTGGCTGCCTGCCGTCCTGCTGGCAGCCGCGTTCCTGCTGGGGGGACAGTCCTATGCTCAGGTTCTTTACGGTTCCCTCTCGGGCATTGTTAGCGATCCCAGCGGAGCCGCTGTTGCGGGCGCCAGGGTGCTTGCCACAGAAACGTCGAAAGGGATCCAGCAGCAGGCAACGACCGACGCATCCGGTCTTTATCGTTTCTCTGAACTACTGCCCGGCACGTGGAAAATCACCGTCACCGCTTCGGGCTTCTCTCCCGTTGAAACCGACAATATTGTTGTCGATCCAAACGGGGTAGCGCGGGTCGACGAGAAGCTCGCCGTAGGCCAGGTCCAGCAGAACGTGACCGTAACGGCCGCGCCTCCCACGCTGCAAACCGATCGTGCCGACGTACACACCGATATTTCCAATGAGGAACTGCAGCAACTGCCCACCGTCTCCTCCGAAGGAAAGAACTTCCAGGATCTGCTGCGCATCATTCCCGGATCGACCATACCGATGGAGAATAACTCCGCCGCCGGCAACCCGGCCCGGGCGATGACTGCGAATGTCAACGGCCAGTCGACGCAGGGGAACGATACTCGAATCGACGGCATTCTCGATGCCTATCCCTGGCTGCCCAACAACGTGGCCTATGTGCCACCCGAGGACGCTCTGCAGACGGTCAACATCGTCACCAACTCCTACGATGCGGAACAGGGAATGGTGAACGGCGCGGAAATCAACGTGCAAACGAAGACCGGCACCAACAAGTTCCATGGCGACGCCTACGAGTTCCACACCGACGCCGATCTCAAGGCGATCAACTACTTCGAACCTCCTACGTTCCACCGGCCGGAGAACATCTTTAACCAGTTCGGCGGATCCCTCGGAGGCCCCATTCTCAAAGACAAGCTGTTTTTCTTTGGCGATTATCAGGGAACGCGGCAGGTGCTGGCCCCGGCCGGCGGCAACCCGCAGACGGTGCCTTTCGGCTCTCTGCTCTACAGCAACGCCACGAACGCGGGCTATTTCGATTTCCGGCCTTTCCAAACCGCGGCCTATGGCCTGGTTGATAAAGCCGGGAATCCGGTTCACATCTACGATCCCAACACTGGCAATCCGGATGGTTCCGGCCGCACCCCCATCTCCTGCAACGGTGTCGTGGATACGATTTGCCTGAACAGGGTCGACCCCGCCGCACTGGCCATGGCCAAACTCATTCCCGCACCTACGGCGAGCCTGGCCACGCTCGACAGCAACAACTATCTCGACACGCAAAAGGGGTTCTTCCACACCGACGACTACGACGCCAAAGTCAATTTCGTGCCGACGCAGAAGACCACCGTCTTTGGCCACTTCAGCACTTCGCGTGGCGACATCTACGATCCTCCATCGCTGGGTCCCGCGGAAGGCAATGCCACCAACGGCGGCCAGCTGGGCAATGCAACCACGCGGATTTATGTCATCGGGTTCGGCGGCACGCATACGTTTACGCCCAACCTGCTGCTGGACGGAAATCTCGGCTTTACCCGCCAGCACCTGGCGGCAGAGGCGCCGGACATCGCACAGGGACCCTTTGGCCTCAATACTCTGAAAATCCCCGGAACCAACAACTCGGTCGACCCGAGCGACAACCTCTACTACGGGATACCGGCCTTCCAGTTCAACACCTTCACCAACCTCGGCAATCCCAACACCGGGAACCCCTTCGTCTTCCGCGATAACCAGTACGTGGAGAACGAGAACCTGACCTGGATTCGGGGCAATCACCAGCTGCGTTTCGGCGGCGAATGGGACCATGTGCAGATGAATCACTTCCAGCCCCAGGGCGGAACCTTCCAGACGGCTCGTGGCTCTTTCTCGACATCCCTGGCCACTTCAACCCAGCAGTTCAACTGCACAGGCGGCCCGCCGCTCACCAAGGAAACCTGCACCAATCCCGACGCACCGACGAATCTCCAGTACGGATCCTACGCCGATTTCCTGCTGGGTCTGCCCTATGAGGACGGCAAGGCCGTTCAGGATACCGACCCCATCGCGCTCCGCTGGTCGCAGTGGGCGGTGTATGCGCGCGATATGTGGCAGGTTACTCCGAGGCTCAACCTCGACTACGGCCTGCGCTGGGAGTATTACCCCATGGCCTACAGCGATCACGGCAAGGGTGCGCGTGTGCTGGATCCCTCGACCATGCAGGTGCTCATCGGAGGATACGGCTCGGTCCCCGAAGATGACGGTGTGAAAGTCGGTCCCGGAGAGTTCCTGCCGCGTATCGGCATCGCCTATAAGGCGACGCAGAATACCGTAGTCCGCGGGGGCTTCGGAATTGGGGCCGACAGCAACAACTGGCGCTACCTCCGCAACGACTATCCTGCCGACACCATCTCCAGCTACACCGGGACGAATACCGGCGGCTCGAACAACTTCAGCGCGGCCGCTCCCGCCACCAGCCTCACCGGAACCAACGCCACTGGGCCGTATGCCAGTCTTCCCATCGGCATTACTCTGATTCCCACCCCGAACCTCAGCTCCGGATCCATTCCTCTCCCCAACAACGTCACCACGAGTACCGTTGGCACGTACCCGAATTTCCGCCGCGGTTACATCTACTCGTACAACCTCAGCGTCGAACAGCAGTTCGCCGGATTCGTGGGAACTGCTTCCTATGTAGGAGAGCGGGAGATTCGTCCGATCCTGAATGTGAACCTCAATTCCGCGGCGGCAGGCGCGGGTGCGGCTGGCGAGATCCTGAACGCGAAATTTGGCGGGACCTGGGGCGGCATCAACACCCTCGTTCCTGCGGGACACAGCTACTACGACGCCCTGCAGACCAAGCTCACCCGGCGACTCGGTCACACTTCGACAATGGGTGTTCTTTTTACCTGGTCCAAAACCGAGGACTTCGAGGACAACGAAGAACTCAGCTCGCCGCTCTGGAACTATCCTGCGTACTTCGCCAGGAACAAGGCTCTGGCGGGATTCGATCACAACTACAACTTTGAAACGTACTGGGTCTACCATCTGCCCTTCGGACCCGGCTATTCCCTCGCTAACCATGGGGTTGCCGGGGCCATCGCAGGAGGCTGGACCCTGGCTGGCGTCCTCAGCCGCCTGGGCGGCGCGCCCTTTACCGTCACCGACAACAACGGAGCTACGAGCCTGAATGCTCCGGGCAATCAGCAGACACCAAATATCATCGCGCCGATCCAGCTGACAGGAGGCAAACCAGCCTACAGCCCCGGCCTGTGCCCGAAGGGAACCGCCAGCTGCAGCTACTTCGGCATCGCGTCATTCCAGTCCGTCACCACTCCGGCGACCTTTGGCGATGCCGGACGCAATATCATCCGAGGACCCGGCTACTTCAATCTCGACGCCAATTTGTATCGGAACTTCAAGATCGCCGAGTTCCTGACCTTCCAGTTTGAAGCCGACGCCTTCGGCGTTACCAACACGCCTCACTTCGCCAATCCGGACTCCAACATCACCGACGCCAACTTCGGCAAAGTCACCGGTGAGTCCCAGGGAGCCAACGCTTCCCTGGGCGGCAGCGGCGGCGAGCGTCTCTGGTATCTGGGAGGAAAATTCATCTTCTGAGCCAGCGTGCGTTCGACTCAGGTTTCTCACTCCGGCTGGGATCCTCGACAATCCCGGCCTTTCTTTTGTTCTTCACCTGCAGCAGCGACGACGCTTGCGAGCGCTCTCTGCGAGACAATGATCCTTCCGCGATTCACTTCGTCATGACCCATCGCATCGCGACTTCCTTCGCCGTCCTCTTCATCGTCGCTACCCTTCACGCCGAAGATGGCTCCCAGGGCTGGCTGCGTTACGCTCCGCCTTCACCGACCGGCTTTCCCCTCACCTACGAGGCCATGCCTGCAGCGCTCGTCAACCTCGATTCCTCCGTCGAGGCCGCCAGCGCGCAAAAGGAAATGCTTCGCGGCGTTCGCTCCATGCTCGGCCGCACTCTCCGCCTCGAGGCAACCATTCCTGGCAACGACGATGCCTGGGTCCTCGGCACGGCGGAAGAAATCCGCACAGCCCTGCCCGGATATCCTGCGCCTGGGCAGGCCGACAAGGCAGGACCCGGGGGGTTCACCCTCTCCGTCGTCACGGCACATGGGTATCAGTACTGGATCGTCGCCGGCGCCGATCCGCGCGGCATTCTCTACGGCGCCTTCCACGTTCTCTCCGGCGTCGCGCGCGGCGAGAGCTTTGGTTCGATGCAGGGCAGCCAGTCGCCGGCTGCGCCGGTCCGCTGGGTCAACCAGTGGGACAACCTCAACGGCACCATCGAGCGCGGCTATGCCGGCCGCTCGATTTTCTTCGATGATGGCCATGTCCGCGCGGACCTCACGCGCGCCGGAGAGTATGCGCGCCTGCTGGCCTCGATCGGCGTCAACGGCTGCACCATCAACAACGTCAACGCCGACCCGAGACTCCTCACGATGATCCCCGACGTGGCGCGCATCGCCGACGCTTTTCGTCCCTGGGGCGTGCGTCTCTCCATCGCCGTCGCGATCAACGGCCCGCAGGTCGTCGGCGGCCTCGACACGTACGACCCGGGTGATCCCAGGGTCGCCGCGTGGTGGCGCGCCAAAATCGACGCGATCTACGCCGCCATTCCCGATTTTGCCGGCTTCGTTGTCAAAGCTGACTCCGAAGGTCAGCCCGGGCCATCGCAATACAGCCGCACCCCCGTGGACGCCGCCAACATGCTCGCCGCCGCACTGCAGCCTCATGGCGGCATCGTCCTCTATCGCGCCTTCGTCTACAACCACCACCTCGACTGGAATGACCTCAAAGCCGATCGCGCCCGCGCCGCCTACGACATCTTTCATCCCCTGGACGGCCAGTTTGCCCCTAACGTCATCTTGCAAATCAAAAACGGCCCCATCGATTTCCAGGTGCGAGAGCCCGTTTCGCCGCTCTTCGCCGGCCTGCGCGAGACCAACACCGCCGTCGAGCTCCAGATCACCCAGGAGTACATGGGCCAGGCGCGCCATCTCGTCTTCCTTCCCACCCAGTGGAAGACCTACCTTGACTTTGACCTGCGCGCGAATCACCGCTCCACGCCGCTGAAGGACATTGTCGATGGCGCCAGCTTCCATCGCCCCCTCGGCGGCTATGTCGGTGTGGCCAACGTCGGACTCGATACCAACTGGATGTCTCACCCGCTCTCCATGGCGAATCTCTACGGCTTCGGCCGTCTCGCCTGGAACCCCAACACCACCGCCGCTGCCATCGCCGAGGACTGGACGCGCCTCACCTTCTCCAATGATCCCAAAGTCGTCGCCACCATCAGCCACATGCTGCTCACCTCGTGGTCCATCTACGAGCACTACACCGGCCCACTCGGACTGCAGACGCTGACCAATATCACCGGCCCCCACTACGGGCCCGCTCCGCAGTCGCAGGAGCACAACGGCTGGGGCCAGTGGATCCGGGCCGACCACGACGGTGTTGGCATGGATCGCACCGTCGCTACCGGCACAGGCTTCCTCGGCCAGTACCCGCCTGAAGTCGCTGCGATGTACACATCGCTGAAGACCTGCCCCGACGATCTGCTCCTTTTCATGCATCATGTCCCGTACACGTACAAACTCCATTCCGGTAAAACCGTCATTCAGACGATCTACGACGATCACTACGTCGGCGCGCAGGAAGCTGCGGGGCTCGTGGCGCAGTGGAAGACCCTCGACGGACTCATCGATGAGCAACGCTACGCCAAAGTCCTCGGTCTGCTCGAATACCAGGCCGGCCACGCGATTGTCTGGCGCGATGCCATCGACCGCTGGTTCAAACAGATCTCCGGAATCCTCGACGACCAGCACCGCATCGGCCATGACCCCGATCGCATCACCGCGTCCCGGATGCAGCTCGACGGCTACACACCCATCGACGCGACGATCTGGGAGACTGCGACGGACGGCAAAGCCTACGCGTGCCGGAACCGTAACAGCTGCACCGCTTCCGCCCACCTCGACCGTCCTGCCGGTTGGTACAGTGTTGCCGTGCAGTATTTCGACTACCGGCAGGGCGTTTCGACTTTTACGCTGCGCCTGAATCAGCAGACCATCGCCGCCTGGGCCGCCGACAACACCCTCCCGGGCGAGGCGCCCAATGGCGACACGTCCACGCGCTTTACGCTCGACGGCGTACCGCTGCGTCCCGGCGATACGCTCACCATCGAAGGTCACCCCGACGACGGCGAACCCGCGCCTATCGACTACATCGAACTTACTCCCGAGTCGGCCCGCGCACCGCAAAAAGCGGCCGCCCACTGAAGAGATGAAACTCGCTGACATTGCGCGCCTGCGGCTCTGCAACCAGCGCCTCTCGCGCTCCACCTTCACCACCCCGGCCCAGGTTGTTCGCTGGTTCGGCGCTGTGCAGTCCCAGGACCTCGCCGCCTCGCTCTGTGCCGTCGGCCTGCGCATGCGCAACGCCACCGAGGCCCTCGTCGAGCGAGCCCTCGCTGATCGCTCCATCGTGCGCAGCTGGCCGATGCGCCGCACCATCCACTGCATGGCCGCCGAAGACGCGCGCTGGATGATCCGCCTGCTTGCGCCTCGCGGCATCGCGCGCATGAAGCCCTATCATCGCGCCCTGAAGATCACCGGCGATGATCTGGCCCGCGCCGGCAAGATCCTCGAATCCGCCTTCGCACGCGACATACAACGAACCCGCTCCGATCTCTACAAGCACCTCAACGACGCCGGTGTCGCCACACAACTGCCCGGGATTCCCATGCGCGGTCTGCATTTTCTGGTGCACTGGGCTCAGGCCGGGCTCATCTGCATGGCCGAGTGCCGGGGGAAGCAACCAACCTTTGCCCTCCTCGAACAATGGACGCCGCGCGGCCGCGATCTCTCCGGCGACGAAGCCCTGGCCGAACTCGCCCTGATCTATTTCCGCGCCCACGCCCCCGCCACCGTAAGGGACTTCGCCTGGTGGTCGAGCCTGCCGATGCCCGAAGCAAAGCGCGCGCTGCAGCTTGCCGGCGATCTCCTTAAGTCCGCTGAAGTGGACGGCATCGAATACTGGCTTCTGCGCAACACGCCTGCCGCTCCCGCCGGCGCGCCGCCTGTGCTGCTGCTCCCGGCCTTCGACGAATACACCGTCGCCTATGCAGATCGCAGCATGGCCGGCGATCCGTCTGTCCTCCAGTCGATCGGCCACGGTCTCTCCGCCAACATCGTCATCAACGGCCGCATCGCCGGCACCTGGAGGCGCAAACGTGTCGGTTCTTCCGCAATCGCCATCGCGCCCACCTTCCTGCGTATCCTGAACACCAGGGAGAAGGCCGGGCTCGCACGCGCAACCGAGCGTTATGCAGCCTTTCTGGGCAAGGCTCTCGCCCGCGACGAGCCCGGCAAGCGGAGGCCGCGGACGCCAATGCACAAGGAAAAACAAAAGTCATGAAGATCACACGCGCCACCGTCAACGTCTGCTCGCCCGGCCGCAACTTCGTCACCCTCAAAATCGAAACGGACGAAGGTCTCTACGGACTCGGCGACGGCACCCTCAACGGGCGCGAGCTTGCCGTCGCCAGCTACCTTTCCGATCACGTCATCCCCTGCATCCTGAACCGCGATCCCTTCCAGACCGAAGATATCTGGCAGTATCTCTATCGCGGAGCCTATTGGCGCCGCGGCCCGGTCACCATGTCCGCTATCGCCGCCGTCGACATGGCCCTGTGGGATATCAAAGGCAAAGCGCTCAACACGCCCGTTTACAACCTGCTCGGCGGCCGCAGTCGCGATGCGGTCCTCGTCTACTGCCACGCCCACGGCAACGACATCGAAGAGGCCTGCGAGGACGTCGCCCGCCACATCGAATTGGGGTACAAAGCCATCCGCGTGCAGAGCGGCATTCCCGGCCTCGATGCCACCTACGGCGTCCCCAAAGGCGCGCAGCCCTACGAGCCGGCGGAGCGCGGGCTGCCCTCGGAGAGTCGCTGGTCCACCGAAAAATATCTTCTGCACGTCCCCAAACTCTTCGCGCGAGTGCGTGAGCGATTCGGCGACGACCTCCATCTCCTTCACGACTGCCATCACCGTCTCAGCCCCATTGAAGCCGCGCGTCTCGGCAAAGAGCTCGAACCCTTCCACCTGTTCTGGATGGAAGATCCCGTCCCCGCCGAGTTTCAGCAGGGCTTCCGCATCATCCGCGAACACACCACCACTCCCATTGCAACGGGCGAAGTCCTCAACTCCATCTGGGACGCCCACGACCTTATCCGCAATCAGTGGATCGACTACATCCGGCTTACACTCACCCACGCCGGAGGTTTCACGGCGCTCAAAAAACTCGCCGACTTCGCCGCGCTCTATCATGTCCGCACCGGATGCCACGGGCCAACCGACCTCTCACCCGTCTGCATGGCCGCCGCGCTGCACTTCGACCTCGCCATTCACAACTTCGGCATCCAGGAACACATGCCGCACAACCAGGAGACCGACGCAGTCTTCCCGCACAGCTATAAGTTCGGCGACGGTTGCATGTTCCCGGGTGACGCCCCCGGCCTGGGCGTCGACCTCGACGAGAAACTCGCCGCGCAATATCCTTACCAGCGCGCCTACCTGCCCGTGCTGCGCAAACTCGACGGAACTCTATGGGATTGGTGACGCGGGACCGCTTGCTGCGCACGCCCCAATAAAAGCCGTGGTTCGAATCTGATTTCCAGGAGTCATGCTGTGACTATTGCAAAGCGTTTGATCCTGATTCTCTGCGCCGCTACCGTTCCCGCTCTGATCGCTCAATCGGCTCCCGATCGCTCCCGCCAAATCTGGTTCGATCCTTCCCAGCCCCTTGACAAGCGCGTCGACGCCCTCGTCCGCGCCATGACACTCGAAGAAAAAGTCAACCAGATGGAGAACCACGCCGCCGCCATCCCGCGCCTCGGCGTCCCCGAATACGACTACTGGAGCGAAGGCCTCCACGGCATCGCGCGCTCGGGCTACGCCACACTTTTCCCTCAGGCCATCGGCCTCGCCGCGACCTGGGACGTCCCCCTGCAGCGCCAGGTCGCCGACGTCATCTCCATCGAAGCGCGCGCCAAATATCAGCAGGCGATCCGCGACAACCTGCACAGCATCTACTTCGGACTCACCATCTGGTCGCCGAACATCAATATTTTCCGCGATCCTCGCTGGGGCCGCGGCCAGGAAACCTACGGCGAAGATCCCTTCCTCACGTCGCGTATGGGCGTCGCGTTTGTCGAAGGGCTGCAGGGCGACGACTCAAAATACTTCCGCACCATCGCCACACCCAAACACTTCGCTGTCCACAGCGGGCCCGAACCGCTGCGCCACGAATTCAACGTCAATCCATCACCGCACGATCTCGAAGACACTTACCTGCCCGCGTTCCGCGCCACTGTCACCGAGGCTCACGCCGACTCCATCATGTGCGCGTATAACGCCATTGACGGCGTCCCCGCCTGCGCCAACACAATGCTCCTCCGCCACTATCTCTACGGCGACTGGCACTTCCAGGGCTTCGTCACCTCCGACTGCGGCGCGATCTCCGACTTCTACACGCCCATCGGCCATCACTTCTCGCCCGATGCCGCCCACGCCGGCGCCGTCGCTGTCAAAGCCGGAACCGACACCAGTTGCGGCGACGAATACAAGGCGCTCGTCCAGGCCGTCCACGAGAATCTCATTCCTGAGTCCGACATCGATGCTGCCGTCGAGCGCCTCTTCACCGCACGTTTCAAACTCGGCCTGTTCGATCCCACCTCCGACGTGAAGTACGCCCAAATCCCCTACTCCGTCGTCGACTCGCCCGAGCATCGCGCCCTCGCGCTCCGGACCGCCGAAGAATCCATCGTCCTGCTGAAGAACGACGGCATCCTCCCGCTTCGCCCGGACCTGAAACGCATCGCTGTCATCGGCCCCAATGCAGCCTCGCTCGCCTCCATCGAAGGCAACTACAACGCCATCCCTTCTCATCCGTCGCTGCCCATCGATGGCATCGAAGAAGCGCTGCGCGGCAAAGCCTCCGTCGTCTACGCAGAAGGATCGGCCTGGGTCGATGGGCTCGCCGCGGTCCTGCCGCGCACCTCGCTCCATCCCCGGGCCGGTTCGCGCGAACTCGGCCTCACAGGCGAGTATTTCTCCAACCCCGATTTCTCCGGATCCCCCGTCCTCACCCGCATCGACAAGCAGATCGACTTCGACTGGGACGCCGCCAGCCCCGCTCCCGGCCTGCCCATCTCCGGATACAGCGTCCGCTGGACCGGGGCCTTCACCGCCCCCGCGCCTGGCAAATATGAGCTGGCCATTCGCCGCCGCGGCTGCTATCGCTGCGGCGATCAGGAGACCTACACCCTGTGGCTCGACGGCAAACAGATTTACGACAGCGCAACCGAGATGCAGAACTTCCGCGCCCATCCCGGCGCCGGCGCCGAGGTCGACATCGTCGACACCGCGCCCCACACCATCCGCGTCGATTATGTCTTCAAAGCCCCGCTCTTCGGCTCCGGTCTCACCCTCGAATGGAAGGCCCCCGCGGATGGGCTCCGCGCCGAAGCCGTTGCAGCCGCGAAAAGCGCCGACGTCGTGC
>DATJNE010000108.1:0-15202 GCA_035508305.1 Acidobacteriaceae bacterium
GGTTGGACAACGGCAACACTGCCGTTGCCGCGTGCTTTCCAGGGACGAAAAGCGCATGGCTTTCGGCGAACGCGCTCCTGCAGAGCAGGGTTCCACACTGGGCGCGACGAAATGCAAAATCCTTACGACAAAAGTTGGCAGTCGCTGACCGGATTTGCGATCGAAGGCACGATCCCTGCGACGGGGCCGGCAGAACCGGCACACGCCGGGTTTGTTATGCTGATCCGATTTTCCATTCGTTGAGGCAGGGAGGCTATATGCAACGCCGCGCATTTCTGAAGACGGCCGCGTCGGCGGCGCCGGCACTGCGGCTGAGTGAAGTTTTCGGCGCGGAGATCCCGGACGAAACTGCGGCGCCGGCCGGCGAGATCCATGTTGTCGGCGCGGGCGAGGATCGTTCCGGGCATCCGCATTCGCTGGGGTTCAGCACGCTGCTGTTTAAAGTCGCGCCGCAGGACACGGGCGGAAACCTGTTCGTGATCGAGCATCGGAATCTGATTCGGGGTGGTCCCCCTCTGCATCTGCACTGGCGCCAGGAGGAGTGGTTCTATGTGATGGAGGGGGAAGTGGCGTTTCAGGTGGGCGAGCGGAAGCTGACGCTGCATGCGGGCGAATCGGTGCTCGGTCCCCGGCAGATCCCGCACACATTTTGTGCAGTGGGTTCGGCGCCGGCACACCTGCTGATCGCTTTTTCTCCTGCGGGCAAAATGGAGGCTTACCTGGGCGACGCGGCGCACCCTCCGGAGGGCGTCAGCCCAGCGGACTTCTTCCGACGCTACGAGATGGACTACCTCGGCCCGAACCCGTTTTCGAAGGGGTAGGCCTTTCGGGTGATAGAGTGTTCCTTTTATTCCCGAATCCCGGAAAAAATCCCTCATTTTCGTGACGCGGAGCGGTTCCCGGTTTCACGAACGAAAGGTGTGGCCGTATGTTCTGTGTGCATGGAGTGCGCCGGGGCGCGATGGTTATCGCGCTGTGCGCAGCAGGTTCGCTGACGCTGCGGGCAAGCGACGCGGCGGGAGGCCGGGCCGGGTATTATCGCGATCCGTCGCTGCACGGCGACACGCTGATCTTCAACTCGGAAGGCGATCTGTGGACGGTGAACGTGCATGGAGGCGCGGCGCATCGGCTGACGTCGGCAACGGGCGAGGAGCGCAAGGCAAGGATCTCGCCGGACGGGAAGACGGTGGCGTTCTACGCCGAGTACGAAGGGCCGGGCGAGGTGTACACGATGCCGATCGAGGGAGGGATCCCGCAGCGGCAGACGTGGGACAGCGGGGCGGAGCCGGTGGGGTGGAATCCGGACGGGCGGCTGCTGATTGAGACACGGCGGTATACGACGCTGCCGGACCCGAGCCTGGTGCTGATCGGGAGCAACGGCGCGCGGGAGATGCTGCCGCTGGCAACGGGGTCGGAGGCATGCTACTCGGCGGACGGAAAGGTGTTGTTCTTCACGCGCTTCGACAAGCAGTGGAGCAACACGAAGCGCTACAAAGGCGGGTTTATCCAGCACGTCTGGCGCTACGACGGGCAGGGTGAGGCGGTTCCGCTGACCGCCGATTACCCGGGGACCTCGCACGCGCCGATGTTCTGGAACGGGCGCGTGTATTTTCTGTCGGACCGCGACGGCGTGATGAATGTGTGGTCGATGGATGCAGAGGGACATGGGCTGAAGGAGGAAAGTCACCAGAAGTTCTTCGACGTGGAGAGCGCGTCGATCTGGGACGGGCGGGGGGTGTACGCCAGCGGCGCGGATCTGTGGTCGCTGGATCTGAAGACAGGGCAGGAAGCGGCGATTCCGATCACGCTGGTTTCGGATTTCGATCAGCTGCAGCAGCACTGGGTGACGAAGCCGTTGACGTATCTGACGGATGCTCATTTGTCGCCGGATGGGAGCCGGGTGGTCTTCACGGTGCGCGGAGAGATCTATACGCTGCCGGCAAAGACGGGGCGGATCATTCGCGTGGCGGGCAGCAACTCGGGTGTGCGGTACCGGTCGGCGCGGTTCATGCCGGACGGGAAGAACATCGTGGCGCTCTCGACGAAGACCGGCGAAACGGAGTTCTGGAAGTTTCCGGCGAATGGCGAGGGAACGCCGGAGCAATGGACGAACGACGCGAAGGTGCTGCGCTGGGACGGGATTCCTTCGCCGGACGGACGCTGGCTGGCGCACGACGACAAGGACCAGCAGCTGTGGGTCTTCGACACGAAGACGAAGGAGAACAAGCGCATCGCGCAATCGATGAACGGGCGCTTCTCCGATCTGAGCTGGTCGGGCGACAGCCAGTGGCTGGCGTACGTGGAAGAGGCCGACAACCATTTCTCCGAGGTTCGCGTGCTGAACGTGGCGTCGGGAAAGATCGAGACGGTGACGTCGGATCGTTATGACAGCCGGAACCCGGTATGGAGCTCCGACGGGAAGTGGCTGTACTTCCTTTCAGACCGCGCGTTGAACACGACGGTGGCGTCACCGTGGGGACCGCGGCAGCCCGATCCGCACTTCAATCACCAGGAGAAGATTTACGAGATTGCCCTGGTGCCGGGCCTGCGCTCGCCGTTCCTGCCAGCGGATGAGCTGCATCCGGAGACGCCGGAGAAGGAAGAGAAGAAGGAAGAGCCGAAGAAACAGCCGGAGCCGGGAGCCGGGAGCCCGGAGGGGCAAGGCAAACCCGGGAACTCGACGGCGGCGGGCAAGGATTCCGACAAAGAGGACGGAAAGGGTACGGAGGAAAAGAAGGCGCCGGAGGTGAAGATCGACTTCAGCGGGCTCGCGGATCGGCTGACGGAAGTTCCGGTGCCGGCGGGCAACGATGAGAGCCTGCAGGCGACGGCAAAGCGGCTGTGCTGGCTGAATGCGAGCGACGAACTGCGTCCGAAGATGGCGCTGCAGTGCCTGAGCGTCGACAACAAGGGAGACGAGCCAGACACGGTGATGGCAGACGTGCGGAGTTTCGAGCTTTCGCTGGACCGAAAAAAGATGCTGGTGCGCAAAGGGGAGAACTTCTATGTGATCGACTCCGACGCGAAAGGGCCGGCGCTGAGCGAAGGCAAGGCGCTGGCGAAGGCGGAGGTGGATCTGTCGCACTGGGCGCTGGAGACGACGCCACGGGATGAGTTTCGCGGGTTCTTCCTGGATGCGTGGCGGCTGGAACGTGATTATTACTACGACCGTGGGATGCAGGGCGTGAACTGGATCGCGATGCGGGAGCGGTATCTGCCCCTGGTGGATCGCGTGTCGGATCGTGACGAGCTGAACGATGTAATCGCGCAGATGGTCAGCGAGCTGTCGACCCTGCATACGTTTGTGCGAGGCGGGGACGAGCGCAAGCCGGAGGAAGACATCGACGTGGCCACGCTGGGAGCGCGCATGCGGCGGGACGAGAAAGCCGGCGGATTTGTGGTCGAGCACATTTACGAACACGATCCGGACCTGCCCAACACAGCACCTCCACTGGCGCGGCCGGACTCGCTGGTGAAGGAAGGCGAGGTGATTACGAGCATCGACGGCACGGATGCGCTGAGCGCGCGCGACGAGCGCGAGCTGCTGCGCGGCAAGGCGGGGATCCAGGTGATGCTGACGGTGAAGTCGGCGAGCGGAGAAACGCGCGAGGTGCTGGTAAAGCCGATCAGTGAGGAGCAGGACGAGAACCTGCGCTACACGGAGTGGGAGTACACGCGGCGGCTGAAGGTGGATGCGGCCTCGGACGGGAAGATCGGGTATATCCATCTGCGGGCCATGGGGCCGAACGACATCGATCAGTGGGAACGGGATTACTACCCGATCTACAACCGCGAGGGGCTGATTATCGATGTTCGACACAACCAGGGCGGGAACATCGATTCGTGGCTGCTGGGCAAATTGCTGCGCAAGGCATGGTTTTACTTCCAGCCGCGGGTCGGCAATCCCACCTGGAATATGCAGGAAGCGTTCCGCGGACCTATGGTGGTGCTGTGCGATCAGGAGACGGCGTCGGACGGCGAGGCCTTCAGCGAAGGATTCAAGCGATTCAGGATGGGCGAGCTGATCGGGATGCGGACGTGGGGTGGCGAGATCTGGCTGAGCGGGAGCAATCGCCAGGCGGACGGCGGCGTGGCGACGGCGGCGGAGACGGGCGTCTATGGGCCGGAAGGGAAGTGGCTGATCGAAGGACACGGGGTCGATCCGGACATTGTGGTGGATAACCTGCCGCACGCGACCTACGAAGGCACCGACGCGGAGCTGCAGAAGGCGATCGACGTGCTGACGAAGGAGATTCAGGAGGATCCGCGGCCTGTCCCGCCGCATCCGCCCTATCCGGACAAATCGTTCCGGTACAAGCAATAGGTTTTGGCGAATCTTCCGGTTTCGGGGGTCATCTTATGAGGGACACCGGAGGATAAAGCATGGCTGCCTTCTGCGGCTGCTGCGGCGCGGAGATTACGGAGAAGGACGAGGCCTGCGTGATCTGCGGCATGCCGCGGCACGGGATGCTGCGGCCGGATGGGCGGGGCCCGCTGGATCCGGGAGACGAGGCGGGCCAGGACGGGCTTCCTCGGCTCAAGGCATGGGCAAATCGGGCGGAGGCTCCGGAGGCAGAATAGTCGTCGAAGGGGCGGATGCGACCGACAGCGGACCCTGGTCCGCTGTTTCATTTTGCGGGCAGGCGAACGGGCGACGATTTTTGTCCTGGCTCTGGTCCGGCGTGCGTGACGAGCCGGGACAGGAAGCCATCCCGATGCGGACATGTGATCAATCTCACAGTCGCCTGTGGGACAATGCGGTTACTTTCGACAGTACTCTCCTGGAATGACTTCTTTGGCATAGCGCCGCGATGGTGTAGGCCATACGGTTAGGCAGGTGACGCCATGAATCGACGAAGGTTTCTGAAGGGCTCGGGGCTGGCGGCGGCGGGGTGCGCCCTGGGCGGCATGCAGGCGCAGGCGCGGGAGACAGAGCAGCAGGGGGCGTGGGCGACGGGAACGTTCACCTTTGCGTTCTTTACCGATGTGCATATCGAGCCGGAGATGGATGCCCCGCAGGGCACAGCGCTGGCGATGGACGTGATCAACGCCTCGGATGCGGAGTTTGCCATCTGCGGGGGCGATCATGTCTTCGACGCGCTGAAGGTGCACAAGGATCGGATCATCGAACAGTACGAGCTGTACGCGCAGGCAGAGAAGGCGCTATGCATGCCGGTGTGGCACGTACTGGGGAACCACGACGTGGCCGGGCTCGAAACGGGAATGAGTTCCCACGACGCGATCTTCGGGAAGGCAATGTTCGAGAAGGTGTTCAACACGCCGACCTATTATTCGTTCCAGCACCAGGGGGTGCAGTTCATCGTGCTGGATTCGATTCTGATCAAGGGACGGGACTGGTATCCGGAGATCGATATTCGGCAGATGGAATGGCTGCAACGGGCGCTGGAGGCGACCGTCGGAGCGCCAACGATCGTGGTGAGCCATGTGCCGGTGGCGACGAGTATGGCAAGTTACGGGCCGGGGTCGAACGACAAGAAGTACGATCCCATTTCGAACGCGGACACTGTCGTTCCCATGCTGGAGAAGTACAACGTGATCGCGCTGCTGCAGGGACACACGCACATCATCGAAAACGTGCACCGGCATGGTGTCCACTACGTGACCGGCGGTGCGGTTTGCGGCAACTGGTGGAACGGGGCGCAGTACGGCGATCGCGAGGGCGTGACACTGGTAACCGTGGAGAACGGCAGCGTCACGACGAGCTACTCGCCCACGGGGTTCCAGAGCATCGATTCCACGGATTGAGCGGGCGAAGGTGGACTAGCGGGCGGCTTTTGCGGACTTTTTCATTGCGGCAGCCTTGCCGGGTGTTGTCGACTGGGCGCCGGCGACAACAGCCTTGACGCGCGCATTGAGGCGGCTCTTGTAGCGCGATGCCGTGTTGGCGTGGATGACGCCCTTCTGCGCACTCTTGTCGATAATCGAGACCGCGGTGCGGAACTGATCGGTGGCCACGGTGGCGTCGCCTTTCTGAAGGGCTTCCCTCAGGGCGCGGAGGGTGGTGCGGAAGTGGGTCTTATTGGCGCGATTGACCGCGGTTTTTCTGGTGGTCTGACGCGCGCGCTTGAGCGCAGAAACGTGGTTCGCCATGAGTGAATCGAATCTCTCTTTCAGGTTGGATGCAGGCGGAAGAGACGCGCAGGCGCATTCGCCGCAAAGAAATAGTTTACGGGGTTCGGAGATGGGGGTCAACACAAAGCGCAGGCTGCAGAGCACGGGGCACAGGGCTCAGGGGTGCAGGAAGAGGCAGTCCGGTAACGGCGGGCTCGGGGTCAGGTAACGACGCGTTCTAATGCAACACGTCATCGAAGAAGCGACGAAGGGTGGCGGTGAAAGCGGCTTCCGGAGTGCTGCGGAGGTCGAAGTACTGTTTCGGCAGAGAAGAGGACCGAAACAGGGCCCGGGTGCGGCGCGAATCGCCGTGAACGTCGAGGAAGAGGCGGGGGACGTGGGCCGCAACGAGATCGGCGGTGGGGTCGAGGCGCTCGTTCTGTAACAACCAGAGGGGCAAAATGCGGGCGCGGCCGTCGGCCAGGAAGACCTGGTGCGCGGATGGATTCGGGTCTTCGAGAATCGCGCCGGCGGGGGCGAACTGTACGGCAAGACGGGAGGCGAAGGTAGCGCCTGTGCCGTCGCCGAAGACGATGAGGCGGCGTGGCGGAATCTGGCGGAGGTCCGTGAGGTACGTCCAGGCCGCGACAGAGTCGGCTGTGGCGAGGCGCTCGCTGGGATGGGCGCCGGCGGAGCGGCCGAAGCCGCGGTAGTCGAATGCGAAAACGTTGATGCCGAGCGAGTGAAGGGTGGCAAGGGCGGGGACGCAGTCGGAGAGCGAACCGCGCGCGTCGTGGAGATAGAGGAGGGCGGCGTTTGCATCGGGCGAAGCGGGAGCAGCGGGGATCCACCAGCCGTCCAGGCGGGGCTGGCCGGTATCGGTGACGTCGAAGTGGATTTCATCGAAGGCGAGGCCGACGGTGGCGGGCGTAGCCGAGAGGGCGCGCGAGGGGTGAAAGAGGAGCTGCCACTGGCCCTGATAGAAGAGCAGGCAGAGAGTGGCGTATCCGCAGAACGCGGCCAGGACCAGCGTGATCGCGATGGCGGTGAGCAGCCAGCGCAGGCTGACGGTGATGGGTTCGACGGCGGATTGCGGAGGCAGGGGCGATTTCTTAGCCAAAGGCGAGCTCGTCGGGAGATTCCAGAGGCGTGCCGCAGACGCGGCAGATGACGGCGGAGCAGTCGCCGCAGACGAGAGGGTCGTCGACAGCGCGCGCACACACGGGACACCAGAGTTTGACGGGTTGCTCTGCCGGGGAGGACTGCGGCGGGGTGGACGAGGGCGAGGACATCTTTCAGTTGAGCGTAGCACTCGGGCGGCGGAGGGATTGCGCGCAGTGCAGCCGGTTGCGGCAGCGACACGCGATTGACAGGGGAGATTCGTACCAACTCTTGTACGCGGGCGAAAAAAGGGCGCCGGGTTGATCGGCGAAGGCTGTCTACTGGGATTTAAGGGATGAAGACGTGTGCCTGAGCGGGATGCGGCGCGCCGCGATTCTGCGGGAGGAAAGCAAGTTATGGCGACAGCAGGCGTGAATCGGATGATGCTGTGGGGCGACTTCGAGGGTCGCCGGCTGGAGGACCGCTGGTTGCTGGGACGGCTGGTACGGCCGGAAGGACGGCGGGCGTGGTTTGAGGCCATCGGTCCGGACGGCGTGCCGGTGATGCTGAGCATCACCGAAGCTTTGAACGATGAAGAGGAGATGCTGGAGCGGCTCCGCGCGGCGGCGCAGATCCGGCATCCGAATGTCGTGGCGATTCGCGAGGCGGTGATCTCCCATCTGGACGATGTGCCGGTGGTGGTGGCGGAAATGGAGATCACGGATGAGAACCTGGCCGATGTGCTGGCGGAGCGCGTGCTGACCGCGGCCGAAGGGCGGCAGGTTCTGGATGCGGTGCTGGCCGCGCTGGGCATGCTGCATGCGCACGGGCTGGTGCACCGCCATGTGGAGGCGGCCAGCGTGGTGGCCATGGGCGAGACGATCAAGCTGCGCAGCGACTGCGTGCAGATGGCCGGGTCGGCGCCGGGAGCGATGGAAGCCGAGGATGTGCGGTGGGCGGCGCGGATGGCGACCCATGCGGTGACGGGACGATTTCCGGCGGGCGAGAACGATCCGGTGCTGCAACTGCTGCCCGAGTCGATGGCGCGGGCGATCCGGCGGGCACTGAGCGGGATTGCCGGGGCGACCGAAGTGGCAGCGCTGGCCGGGACGCGGCTGGAGATTGCGCGCGAGGCGACGCGGATCGAGCCGCTGTCGAAGACGGCGAAGAAGGCGGCTGCGGCGGAGATGAAGGATCCAGGCGGGGAGTCAACGCAAGGCGAGGAGTTAACGCCCAGGGGAGCGGGGAAGGCGGCTCCGGCGATGACGGAGAAGCCGGCTGCGGTGAAAGCCGAGGCGAAAGCGAAAGCGGCCTCGCGGGTGATTGCGATGCGGGCAATCGACGCCCAGGCGGCGTTGTTTGACGAGCCGCCCATGCTGACGAAGGACCGCGTCGCCGAAGAACTGGAAGACGATGAGCGGGAAGGATCGCGGTGGCCGCGCGCACCCTATGTGATCGCGGCGGCGATTGCGGTGGTGCTGGTGACGGTATTCACCCTGTACGGACTGCTGCGCGGTCAGCCGGTCCAGCAAAAACCGACGGCTCCGGACGCAGCGGCGACGGTGACGACGCCGCGGTAGATCGCGTGTGGCCGGGGCCTGCCCCATCCATTTGTGAATCCTGCCTCCGTGGGGCGGCTCTCTGAGCGAGAAAGAGGCGGAACCCATTCCAGAGAAAGGAATTGACAGGAGACTCGGCTGCCGGTACGTTGGATACCAACTTGTCGGTATGTTATGGAGACCGCCCAGAATCAGCACGAATCGAAGACCAGGTTGCTGGACGCAGCCCTCGGGGTGGTCCGGGAGAAAGGTTACCAGGCCACGCGCGTCGAGGACATCTGCGAGGCGGCGGCATTGACGAAGGGCAGCTTTTTTCATCATTTCAAGAGCAAGGAAGAGCTGGCGCTGGCTATGCTCGACCACTTCAAGGTCCAGTCAGAAACTCTGTTTGCCTCGGCGCCCCACCAGAGGTTCACCGATCCGCTGGATCGATTGCTGGCCTATATCGACTTCCGCAGGGAATTGCTGCAGGGGGAAGTGACGCAGTTCACCTGCCTGGTGGGGACGATGGTGCAGGAGGTGTACACGACCCACCCGCGACTGCGGGAGGCATGCGAACGGGGCATTACCCGACACGCGGCCGCGATTGAGCCGGATATTGCCGCCGCGATGGAGAAGTACCACGTGCACGGGAACTGGACACCGGAAAGCCTTGCTCTCTATACACAGGCGGTGCTTCAGGGTGCGTTCATTCTGGCGAAGGCGCGGGGTGGACCGGAGGTGGCGAGGACGATGGTGGACCACCTGCGCCGGTATGTCGAGATGCTGTTTCACCGGAACGAAAAACAGACCACCTGAATGGAGTTGGCGGATGACCCTGCCTGGAGCGAAGGCCTTGTATTCGGATCGGGAAGAATCCCGCTGGGAGGAATCGGCGCAGGGCGGAGGGGCCGATGTTTCGCTGCCGGCGGCCATGGGCGCAGGATTGGCGTATGGCCTCGATTCGGCGGCGGAACCAGGAAGGGCCATCGAGGCAGCTCCCGCGAAGTATATACACCGGATGACCGTCCGGGCCGGAGACAGGATCGTGCTGGTCCAGGTGTGCGACTTGATGTGGATCCAGAGCCACGGAAACCTGTTGCGGCTGCACCTGCAGAATGCCAGCTATGAACACAGAATGACGATCAAGGAAATGTGCGGGCGTCTGGACCCGGAACGCTTCCTGCGCGTGCACAGAAGTGTGATCGTCAATCTGGATCATGTCGTGGAATTCGATCTTCCGCGCTACGGCAACGCCTTCGTTCACCTGCGCAATGGCAAGGCTTTACCCATCGGCAGGACAGCGCGGCCGGTATTGCGGCGCGGGCTCCTCTCGCAGTCCTATGCAGCAGTAGGCGCCGACGAGGTCTGGAGTTAGCGCGGCGCACCCCCCTTCGGATTGCGGTTCGAGTCCATCCCCGTGCTTCTCCATTTTCCTTCGCACGGTCACGGAGATTCCGGCACAAAGAAAACGGCGGAAGCCGCGAAGGACTTCCGCCGAGCCCAACTGGGCCTGCCGGGACGACGGGCCCCGGCAAAGCCGGTTCAGAAGGTGATCCGGCCGCCGAACTCCATCTGCCGCGGCGGGTTGAGCTGCGAGTTCAGCACCCCCCACGTGGAAGGAGTGCAGAGGCACAGAGTCCCGTTGGCAGCGTCGAGGAACTGGCGGTGGTTGAGCAGGTTGGTCGCGATGAACGAGAACTCGAAAGTCGTCGATTCTGCGATTCTCACGTCCTTTTTGACCTGCCCATCGAGGTTCCAGTACGGCATTCCCGTGATCGGACCCTGTCCCGGATTCTGCGTGTCGATACCCAGAATTGGTGCCCGAACCTGAGCAAAGACCGCCGCCGGGTTGGCGAAGTAATTCACCGGCGTAGCCGAGGTGGCGGTTCCGACCCCGTTGCTGCCGGAAACCCCGAAATGAGCCGAGTGTCCGCCATGGTAGGGCGTGGTGAATACACACTGCTCGTTGTCGGCGTAGTCGATGCCATCGCCGGCGCCGAACGCCTGGCCCTGGCTGCCCGACGCCGTGATGCAGTTCAGCGGCGTTCCGGATCCGGCAGTGAAGACGGGCGAAAACTCCCAGCCCCCTGCCGCGCGGCCCAGCAGGCCACGCTGACCCTTGAACCACGGCTCCTGCGCCACGATGTACGTGTTGTAGACGAACTTGTGGTAGAAGTTCTGCAGACCGTACATCTTCCGCAGATCATAGGGGTCGTTGGGCGTGTATTCGCTGGTGGCCTGCACATCCGCGCCGGTGCCCAGCGCTTTGCTGTACGTGAAGTTGTGCTGCATCGTCAGCCCATGCCAGCCGCGCGTGCCGAAGCTGATGAAGCCGCCGTTATAGTTCCCGTAACCCACGCTGGAGTTCTCGGCGATGCCGCTTGTCATCGTGCCGCCCGATCCGAAGAGAGATCCCGGAATCGGGGTATTCATCATGGTGCGCGGGAAGTTGAAGTTCCCGTTGTCCAGGTCAGACCACAGGCTCCAGACCTGCTGGTACAGCAGGTTTCCCGTGCCGTTCGGTCCTTCCTGATCCAGCACCGCCGCAGTGCAGCTGGCGTATCCGTTGCAGTATCCGGAAGCTTTCAGCGCCGACTCGAAGAACGACTGCACCGGAACTGAACTGATGAAACTGGTGTACGCGGCCGTCCCGGCTGCCGGCACGTTCGCGCCGCAGGCTTGCGCGGAGGTTGCGCAGCCCAGATACCGCTCGAGGTTGGCATACGCGGTCTGGAACTGCTGCCCGCCCTGCGCCATCATGTACGGTACCGCGTTCAGGTTGATCGGCTGATATTCATGGTGAATGATGCGGCCGATATAGCCCACTTCCAGTAACGACTTCTGCCCGATCTGCCGCTGAACGGTCAGATCGAGCGAGTCGATGACGTTCGGCCGGAAGTGCGGATCCATGGCTTCGGCGGCCGCACCGGCGATGAGGTTATAACCCGGATAGGCCGGCTGCGGCAGGGTCGGAGCCGCCGCAGGCAGCGGAGCGGTGTTGCCGTCAACGCCGATGCGGAACGCATTCGCCGCTGTTGGATTGCCTCCTCCGCACGTGCCGTTCATAAAGTTCTGTCTGCACTGCACCGCCTGGATTAACCCCGTGCCCAGCAGCGGCACCAGCACCAGATCCACGCCGTTCAGCCGTCCGTAAATGCGCCCGTAGCCACCGCGAATCACTGTGGCTTTGGAGAAGCCTGGGTTCCACGCCGCGCCGATGCGCGGGCTGAAGGATCCGTAGAAGGGATCGTATGGGTACTTATCCCCGGACCCGACGTTGTTAACCAGGGCAAACCCGAGTTCCGGGTTATACGACTGACCCTGTTCCGCCGCGGCTTTTCGCTGGGCCAGATAGTCTTGCGTCACCACCGGCTCGTCAGCTGCATCCACCAGTACCGTGGATTTTCCGCTCTGTTCCACCGGCGGCATCTCCAGCGTGTAGCCTATGCCGTAGGTGAGCGTGAGGCTCGGTTTCATATGCCAGCTGTCGCTGAAGTACGCGTTGTAGTAGTCGATCCGCATCTGATCGAAGGCATGCGTCAGCGGCGGGTTCAGTGCCAGATCGGGGCCGCTGCGGGTGTAGGCCACCTGCGAGTCGGTCACGATGCCCAGAGCCGCCGCCGCCAGGCGGCCGGTCGTGGCGTTCGACGGATATCCGCCGCCCAAATCACTCATATCTACGTTGCCTGACCCCTGCTCGTCGCCCAGCTGGTACGTCGGCGTGAAGTTGATGCCGCCGCCGTTGTCGCTGCGCTCGTGGTAGTTGTAGTTGTGCTGGTACTGCCCACCGAACTGCAGCAGGTGGTTTCCCTTCAGCAGCGACAGGTTGTCGCTGAAGAAGTTATCCTGCCCGTCCCAGAAACGCGTGCGGATGCTCTGCGTGTTCACGTTGAACGGGATCAGCGAATACGTCGCGTTTTCTCCTCCCGGCTCCAGCGCTCCCCCCAGGCCGGAGATTTGCGGCGGCGCATTGTCATCGCCCCACTGCCAGAAGTTGCGCAGGAAGCTGTAGTGGAAGTCGTTGGTCAGGTTGGTGGTGATGCTGGTCGTCAGACCCGTCACCAGATACCACGGCTGCTGCGGCCGGTTTGCCAGCGCCGCCGGAACCCCCAGCTTGTCACCCGGGAAGAAGCCGCCGATATCGACCTGCTCATCGGCCAGCTGGTTCAGCTTGTAATACCGGTAGCTGGCAAACCAGTTCCACCTGGAGTTGAAGGCGTGATCCACGCGGAAGGCCAGGTCGTTGCTGTTCTGCGGGATCGACATGTTCGCGATGAACGCAACCGCGTTATAGCCGTCGCAAACCGTGTTCGTGAGGGTTCCGCAGAGCGCGGCTCCCGGACTACCGGAAATCGTTCCCTTCGGCTCATACTTGCTCCACATGGCCGCGACATCCGGATTGAGGCCGATGCCGCGCGGATCGATCGACTTCAGGTTGTACGGAACCATGTTGCCGCTGGCATCGGCGGCGTAGATGGTTCCCGCCATCAGGCTGGGCGACGGAACCGCTCGGCTGAACGTTTCCGACCGAGGGTAGCGGAACCCTTCAAAGAACCCGAACAGATACGTTCTTCCTCCCCAGAAAGCCGGCAGGATAAACCCACCCGCTTTCGCCCCGAACCGGCTGTAGTGATATTGCGTCAGGGGAATCCCGTTCTGGTTATTGTCCCAGGTGTTCGCGTCGAATCCGTTGTCCAGGTAGTACTCGTAAGCGCCCCCGTGCCAGCGGTTGGTGCCGCGCGGCGTCACAAATTCCACCTGCGCGCCGGCCGAATTGTCGAAGTCTGCTGTCTGGTTGGCGGTGTTGACCTTCACTTCCTCGATGCTGTCCTGCGGCGTCGGCATCACTCCCGTCGGATCGTTGGCCCCGATGACGCCCGTGGGGTCGCCGGCGAAGCTGCTGGTGTAGACGGCCATGCTGCCGTCCATATCGTTGGTGATCTGACCGCCGTCCAGCAGGAAGGTGGTCTGGTCGTTCACCGCTCCCGCCACGCTGCCCGTGGGATCCACGCCCGGCTGCATCGCCGTGAATGTGTTTACGTCGTGGAGCAGGCTGGGGAGCGAGTCAATGGCCTCCTCCGGTATCGTCTGCCCGACAGTCGAGTTCAGCGTCTGCAGTTCAGTTCCGGTGACCTGCACTTCCACGGTTTCCGTCGTGCCGCCTACTTTCATCGTCACGTTCATCGTCAGCTGCGTAGCGATATTCACTGACAGCCCGATCGACTTTGTGGTCGAGAAGCCTGGCTTCGCCGCGGTCAGCGTGTAGGTGCCCGGAGGCACGTTGGGAAATGCATACTTGCCCTCGTCGTTCGTCACGCCGTACAGGGTGATGCCGGCGCCGGCATCCGTCAGCGTGATCTTCGCATCCGGGACGAGAGCACCGCTGGGATCGGTGACCTGGCCGACCACGGTGCCCGTATTCGTTGCCTGGCCGTGAGCCCAGCCTGTGCCTGCGCATGCCCACAGGACGGCTGCGACCGTGACCATAATCCACTGTAGCCTCAGTTGCTTCATCACTGCTCCTCCATAAGTTGCTCGTTGCCATCCTGAATATCTGCTGGGCGAACGGTTGCAGGCCCGGTACGGAAAATGAGGAGCAGAACCTCTCCGATTCGAGAGTTCCTGCTTCCTGCAGCTGCTCAAAAAGCCGGAACCGCTAAGGCTCAGATACGGCTACTACAAGTAGCTGGGGACAACGGGATATCAGGGGATAAGTCAGCTCCGTGGTTGCGATTCCCGGCCCATTTGTTCAGCGAGATCGGCGGTTCTGCGGAGAGGATCGCACCGTCGTATCCGTTTTCATTTCCGGATAGGAGCAATCGAGAGTCCAAAGAAGGATGGAGCCAGATCAGAGATTGTGGGGACTAACAAGGCCAAAGGCGGGACGAACGGCAACTACACGCCACACTTATGGAGTTGCGGAGAAATCGATGTATCAATTTGGAAATTCGGCAACCGGAAAACGGGCAAAGAAGAGATTCACGCGCGAGCGCTGTGTTCCGTCCGACGGATCTTCGGGCCCGTGTCACGCAGCGCTGTCGTGTGTGCGAGGAGCGCGTATCTGCTCACCGTGACAGATTGGCGATTGGCGAGCGGACCTTTGCGATCCATCGGGCTCAATTCTGGTCGAGTGTTCCATCCGACCAGTGGCGAACGACGACCATCATCACCGTCACCCGAGCCTGTGCATCATTCGCCGCGATTACGGGCGAACCGGGGAGATTTGCGCCCCAGCTCGGCGCCACATCGCCGGCAACATAAAACATCACGTGCGGATGCCAGTTTTTGCCCTGGTCATTGAGATACTGCTGCTTCGACATCATGTAGCACATCGCGCCCGGCGCCAGCGGCGGAAGTTTCTTCTCGCTCCGGGCGGCGTCGATCGCCTGCGCGATCTGCGCCTTCGACTGCCCGGCCAGCACGAGTCGGGTTTTCATCTGATAGAGCTCCGTCACGCTCCGGGCCGCGGCGGCATTGAAGCAGTTGGG
>DATJNE010000109.1:0-4013 GCA_035508305.1 Acidobacteriaceae bacterium
TCGCCGGGCTTGAGGTAGAAGGAATGACGTTTGACTTCTTTAATGATGTCTTCCTGCTGGACCTTGCGCTTAAACCGGCGCAATGCATTTTCAAGCGGCTCGCCTTCCTGAATGCGAACCTCTGCCAAAGAACTACACCTCCAGACGACCCACGCAGGGCAAAAACCAGAGTACAGGAAACGGCAGTAAATAATCCATAAAGAGGACCCTTTCCGCAGAACCTGTGTGCGAACCACGAAAAGCTCCGGGGTAGCAGCGTAAGTCACATTTATTGAAATTGAAAGAGGTTGACGCATTATGGCGTGATCGAGTTTGGCATATCTTTCGACGGGGTGGTTCCCTGTTGACATTCGACTGGAGCCTGGATTATCTGTAGAAATCCAACAGGAGGGTGTTGTGGACGAGGATAAGCCGGACGTTCTGCGGCCGTGGCCGGAGGCAGCCGGCACCCCGATGCTGCAGGGGACGCTGGATCTGATGGTGCTGAAGACGCTGGAGTCGATGGGGCCGCTGCATGGATACGGGATTGCGCGGCGAATCGAGCAGATCAGCGAGCAGGCGCTGCGGCTGAACCAGGGGACGATCTATCCGGCGCTGCTGCGCTTGCGGCAGAGGGGGTGGATTCAGGCGGATTGGGGCACGAGCGAGAACGGTCGGAAAGCGCGTTATTACGCGCTGACGAGAGCGGGAAAGGCGCAGATCGCCGAAGAGACGGAGAGCTGGGAGCGAGTGGCAGCGACGATGGCGCGGTTCCTGAAGGCCGCCGGGAGCCGGTAAGCGGCTGCGGGAGGCGGATACGGGGAGCGAGATAAGGAAAGGAGGGGGCTGAATGCGGGCGATGTGGAGTCGCGTGGTGACCATGTTCCGGCGGCGGAAGCTGGATCTGGAGCTGGACGAGGAGTTGCAGGCGCATCTGGAGATGGCGGCGGAGGAACATCGGCGGCGGGGCAGGAGCGCGGAGGAAGCGCGGAACGCGGCGCTGCGGGATTTTGGTGGATTGACCCAGGTGAGAGAACACGTGCGGGAACGCGAGGGCGTGTTGTGGGTGGAGAATGTGCGGCGGGATCTGGGATATGCGCTGCGCATGCTGAAGAAGGGGCCGGGGTTTGCAGCGGTGGCGATCGGGTCGCTGGCGCTGGGGATCGGAGCGAACACGGCGATCTTCTCGATCGCAAAGCACGTGCTGCTGGACCGGCTGAACGTGCCGCACGCCGGAGAACTGCGTCTACTGGCCTGGCGGTCGGGCCGGGAGAGCGCGGTACACAGCTCGTGGGGCGACTGGGATCCTACGACAGACGGGGTTACGAGCACTTCGTTTTCATACCCGGTGTACCAGCTGCTGCGGAAGGAGAATCGTGCCCTGGCGGATCTATTTGCGTTCAAAAACCTGGGGCGGCTGAACGTGACGGTGAACGGCCAGGCAGAGGTGGTGCAGGGAGACCTGGTCTCGGGAAACTTTTATGAACAGATGGAAGTGCAGCCGCAGCTGGGGCGGGCCATTGGGGAGGCCGACGATCGCGTGGGTGCGCCGCCGGTAGCGGTGATCACCGACGGGTACTGGGCGCGGCGGTTCGGCCGGTCGCCAGGGGTGATCGGGAAAACGATTGTCGTGAACCTGGTACCGGTAACGATTGTCGGGGTCAACCCGGGTGGATTCACGGGCGCGAAGGGGACGCTGACGTCGCCGGAAATCTTCATGCCGCTCAGCGTGCAGCCGGAAGTCTTCCCATATCCGGCGGCGCCATCGCTGCTGACGAGCGACAGGGTGTGGTGGATGCAGATCATGGGGCGGGCCAAGCCGGGAACCGATGAAGCGCGGGCGCAGGCGGCGCTGGACGTGGCGCTGGGGGCGGCGGTGCGGGGCACAATGACCGTAAAGAAAGGGGAATCGGTGCCGCGGCTGGTGTTCACGGACGGCAGTCGAGGGATGAACGAATCGGGCCGACAGATGGCGCGGCCGTTGTGGTTTCTGATGGCGCTGGCGGGACTGGTAGTGCTGCTGGCCTGCGCGAACATGGCGAACCTGCTGTTGTCGCGGGCGGCGGCGCGACAGCGGGAGATGAGTGTGAGGATGGCGCTGGGCGCCCGACGGGGGAGAATTCTGCGGCAGGTGATGACGGAGAGCCTGCTGCTGGCGGTGCTGGGGGGACTGGCGGGGTTGGTAGTGGGTTGGGTGGGGCAGAACGCGATTCTGGCGATGCTGTCGAGTCCGGTAGAGCCAGTGACGCTACAGGGAGGATTCGACTGGGAGGTGTTCGCATTCAATGCGGCGCTGTCGCTGGTGACGGGTCTGCTGTTCGGCGTTGGCCCGGCGTGGCACGCGACGCGGACGCAGGTGAGCACGACGCTGAAGGATCAGGGGCACACCCTGACGCGACGGCGCAGGGGGCTGGCAGGAAAGGCGATCGTTGGATTCCAGGTGGCGTTGTCGATGCTGCTGGTGGTGGCAGCGGGCTTTTTCCTGAGGACGCTGGTCAATCTGGATCGCGTCGACCCGGGATTCGACACGAAGAATCTGGTGCTGTTCGAGCTGCGGCCCCCGCAGCAGGAGTACACGGGGGAGAAGCAGATCCAGTTGTTCCGGGAGATCACGGATCGGCTGGGCACGGTGCCAGGCGTGGAGTCGGTTTCGGCGACCAGCGTGGCGCCGCTGTCGCATAGCTACGAGAACGACGACTTCAGGGTGATCGGCGGAAAAACGGACGAGAACGATGTTTCCGACAACAGTACGGTGGGCGATCAGTACTTTGGCACGTTCCGGATTCCGATCGTGGCAGGGCGCGGATTTCTGCCAACCGATACCGAGACGTCGCCCAGGGTGGCGGTGGTGAATCAGGCATTGGTGCGGGAGTACTTTCCGAACGGGAACCCGATCGGGAGGAGCTTTGTCACGGTGGGAGAAAAGAACGAGAAGCTGATGTATCAGATCGTGGGGGTGTGTGCTGACACACGGTACGCAAGCCTGCGGGAGGACCCGCCGCCGATTTTCTATCGCGACTACCGGCAGTCACCGGAGATTGAATGGGGCATGACGTTCGCGGTGCGGTCGGGTACGGGGCGCGGGGAGATAACGCCGCAACTGCGGCGGGCGGTGCAGAGTGTGGACCAGAACCTGCCGCTGACGGACGTGCGGACGGAGCAGGAACAGATCGATGAGCTGCTGATGAACGAGAGGATTTTTGCGGACCTGACGGGCGGGTTCGGCGTGCTGGCGCTGGCGCTGGCGTGCATCGGGATTTACGGAATCATGGCGTACACGGTGTCGCAGAGGACGAACGAAATCGGGATCCGGATGGCGCTGGGCGCCGAGCGGGGGCGCGTGGTGCGGATGGTGCTGGGCGAGGCCACGTGGATGGTGGCGATCGGGATGACGGCTGGCGTGGGCGGGGCTCTGGCGCTGGGGCGGCTGATCGCGAGCATGTTGTACGGACTGAAGGCGTGGGACCCGGCCACGTTGGCGGGAGCGGCTGTTCTGCTGGCTCTGGTGGCGCTGGGGGCGAGCTGGGTCCCGGCGCGGCGCGCGGCAGGGGTGGATCCGATGCGAGCGCTGCGAACAGAGTGAGAGGCAGTGTTAGGCTCAGGTAGGACCGCCGGGTGTGGATGCCTGGGCCTGTAGCTCAAGGGTTAGAGCAGGGGACTCATAATCCCTTGGTTGGGGGTTCAAATCCCTCCGGGCCCACCAGTCTTGCACGAGGATTCTGCACTCCCTTCACGCCCGCATTTCCGACGCGGTGAAGCGGAAATGCGACGCCAGGAATGAGGCAGAGATACAGCTTGGCTCTTGCCCCAGGCGCCGCCAAAAGTTAGCGTACGCCAGTGAGCGAGGGCCGATCTTCCGGCACGCCGGCGCGTTGCGCGCGCCAGTAGTCGACCGAATCCCGGAAGACCCGGGTGCCGATGTTGGGGAAGCCGTTGAGGAAGTCCGGGTCGCCGGCAAGGCTGGCGACATGCGCCCACATGTCGGCTTCGAACATGTCGCGCTGCGCGTTCACGATGAGCAGACAGGCGATTTC
>DATJNE010000110.1:0-13191 GCA_035508305.1 Acidobacteriaceae bacterium
GCGATGATGATGTTCATCCGGGCCTGAACGGCGGCGCGCAGCATGTCGAGCATCGGATTGGTGAGCGCCTTGTTCTGGATGAGCTTTTCGGCGGTGAGCGGAGAAGAGCCGAAGCGGCGGATGGAGAGGATCGGCCCGTCGATGGCCAGCGGGGGAATGATGGCGTTGACGCGCGATCCGTCTTTGAGGCGGGCGTCGACCATGGGCGTCGATTCGTCGACGCGGCGGCCTACCGCGGAGACGATCTTGTCGATGACCTGCAGCAGGTGGCGGTTATCGCGGAAGGTGACGCTGGTGCGGCTCAGCTGGCCGCGGCGTTCCACGTAGACCGCGTTGGACGTGTTAACGAGGATGTCGCTGATGGTCTCGTCCTTGAGCAGCTGCTCGAGGGGTCCGAGGCCGAAGACCTCGTCGAGCACTTCCTGCGCCACGCGATCGCGTTCCGAGGAGCTGAGCGGGACGCCCTGCTCGCCGATAATCTGCTGAATCAGGGCGAAGAGCTGTTGCTGGCCGGCGCGGGTCTCCTGCGCCTCGCCCAGCTTCTCCAGGTCCAGCCGGTTAATCAGTTCGGCGTGGACCGCCGATTTGAGCTCCTGCTGCTCCTTTTCGCGCAGCGGGCGGGCGCTGGGCGCGCCGGTGCGCAGGCCCGAGCTGGTGGTGCGAAGGTTATTCGCGTCGGGACGTGCCTGGGTCAGGTTGAGCGTTACATCGCTCATCGTTATTCAGTCCTTTTCTGGCCAAACAGAGAGAAGCCTTTTCTGGCCGGCTGAGCTTTCGGCGTTTCGTCTCCGCTGAGAATGGAAGTCCACCGCAGGAACTGGGTGGAGATCTCGGATTTCTTGTCCGGTCCGATCGGTTCGCCGACGTTGATGGCGCGCTGACACTCGGTGTAGGCGTTGCAGAGGCGGACTTCGACAGGAACGCGGATGGCTTTTTCGATCTGCTCGACGGCGATGGCGCCGTGCGAGGAGTAGCGGTTGACGATGATATGGAGCCGCGCCGAGGTGGATTCATTGCGGCTGAGGCCGTCAATATAGCGGGACAGATCGCGGATGGCGCCGATATCCGGCGTGGCCACCAGATAGATCTGATCCGAGCGATCCATCACGGCCAGGGAAGCTTCTTCCAGGGTAGTTTCGCAGTCCAGCAGGATGTAGTCGTATTCGCCGCGCAGGAACTCGAGCGTGCGCTCGAGCGCGTCCGGATCGACGGTGCGCGAAAGATCGTGATTCTCGGGGGAAGAGAGGACCTCGAGACCGCTGCTGTGTTTGGCGATAAAGCCGCGCAACAGGGTGGAGTCGAGACGGTTGACGTTGCGGATCAGTTCGTCGAAGTGGTAGCGGGTGCCGTCCAGTCCCAGATAAAGGCACACGTGGCCGAATTCGGGATGGTTATCGATGAGCAGAACCTTCTTGTTCTTCTGGCGAACCAGGAAGTAGGCCAGGGTGACGGCGACCGTGGTGGTGCCCACGCCGCCCTTGGCGCCGAAGAAGGAAAGGATGTGTCCTGTGGAGCGCGAACGGCCCGTGGTGGCCGCCCATTGCCGTTCCTGACGATCGAAAAGGTCGCCCAGCTCCCGGGAATCGATGGGATTCTTGAGAACCTCGTTGCATCCGGCGCGCATGGCGGCGAGCAGCAGGTTGGGATCGCTCTGATTCGACAGGGCAGCGGCAAAGAACCGGCCGAAGAAGAGCTGCTGAAAATAAGCAGCCGTTTCCGCCGCTCCCTGGGCATCGCGATCGAAGTCGATGATGGCGATGACCAGGTCGGCGCCCTTGGCGTCGGCGGAGATGGCAGGACGGCGGACCGCGGAGACGTACTCGTCAAAGTCGTCGTGACTGACGCTCCATTTGTGCTGCGAAGCCGACTGAACGATCTTGTCGGTGACTTCGCGGTCCAGGCCTACGGTCAGCAGTGCAACCGTGAGTGTCGAGTTGGAAGCCGGCTGGCTCATGAGGCGAATCCTCTTCCCTTAGTGGATTGGCACCTGCGGCGGCACAGGCTGCGGCTGGGGCTGTGGCGGAGGTGTTTTGGGGGCAAGCCCCTTGTCGAATGCAGGAGTGTGGATGAAGGGCACCGGCACCAGGGGCTGGGTCGGGACCGGATTGTCTGTCAGCGGATCGACCAGCGTGGGAGTGACGATGACGGCAAGGTCCTCGACGCTCTTGGTCTGGTTTTTCGACTGGAAGAGCTTGCCGAGAATCGGAATGTCCCCGATGCCCGGAATCTTCTCCAGTTCGTCGGTGGTGCGGTTGTCGAGCAGTCCGGAGATGCAGAAGCTCTGGCCGCTCTTCAGTTCGATTTCGGTCTCGGCCCGCCGCGTGGAGATGGCGGGAATCGTATAACCGGAGATCGTGACTTCGTTGCTGTAGTCCAGGGCGCTGACCTCAGGCGCAACCTTGAGCTGAATGGTGCCGTCGGCCAGGACGTTGGGAGTGAAGTCCAGTTTTACGCCGTAGGGACGGAACTGAATGGTCACCGAGGTGAAGCCGCCGGTGCCGCCCTGCACCACGGGGTAGGGGAACTCGCCGCCGGAGAGGAAAGAAGCCTTTTCACCGCTGATGGCCGTGATGGTGGGCTCAGCGAGAATCTGGGCGATCTGCTTGTTCATCAGGGCCTGAATGGCGGTACCGAGTTCCAGGCTCTGGTTGTAGTAGAAGAGGCCCAGCAGACTGCTCAGCGCCAGCAGGGATCCGCCGCTCGTGCCGGTCGTGCCCGGCCCTACGGTGACGGCGCCGAACTGGCCGGTGGTGGTGTTGAAGGTATTGGCGCCGGGACCGAAGAAGTTGAAGCCGAGCTGCAGGGCGCGGGAGCGATCGATCTCGATCACGCGCACCTTGAGGCGAACCTGGGGCGTGTGGTGTGTGCTCACCAGCAGGGAATCGGCGACATTCTTGGAGAACAGGCCGGCCAGCTTGACGGCGGCATCCGCCGTTTCCGAACTGGATACGGTGCCGGCGAGGTCGACCTGATCGCCATGCCCCTCGACGCGAATGTTGTCGTTGGGGAAGGCATCTTGCAGGGCGTGATGCAGGTTGGAGACGTCGACGTCGGCGTTAATGAGATACGCGCGCGACTGGCCGGTTTCATCCCACAACACCAAGCTCGAAAGTCCGGGCGTTTTGGCGGTGATGACGATCTGATGCGGGCTGGAGGTGAACGAATCCAGCACGTCGGGGTTGCTGACGTAAACCCGGCGGATCCGGTTATCGGTGTTGACGAACATCGAGCGGCCGACCAGAAGATGGAGAGGCTGGCCGACAACCTCGGCGCTGCTGCCCATGTTGCCGACGAAGGGGGTGGTCTCGCTCGAGGCGACGTTCGTCTGGGCGCCGGCGCCGGTCCATACTGCGGCCGGCACGGCAACGGCCAGCAGAGCGGGGAAAAAGGTTCGAATTGTGCGCTTTCTGCTCATGGAGGCCTCAGTAGAAACTTGCGGTGGAGCGCTTATCGCCCATCATGGTTTCGACAACCCAGGGTTTGGGGGCGGGATGAACCACACGGGGCCGCGGCTCGTCCAGGCCCTTCTGCGGTCTGGCCGAGGGCAGCGATGCCAGCTCGTTCAGATCTACGGGAGGAGCGCTCGCCATCTTGTGGTCGCCGCCGTTGCGGAGAACAAAGTGGATGGAGCCCTTCTCGGTGGCGAGGACGGCCTTTTCGGCGTCTTCGGGCGAAAGCAGGAGCGTCACGACATCGACGGAAACCGGCTTGCCGGAAGGATCGGGCTGGACCTGATGACCGGCGGCCAGGACCTCGGCATCCTGCAGCACGGTGGCCGTAATCGGCTGCGGGCTGCTGGAGTCGTTGTAGGTGACCAGCACATCGACATGGGTGCCGGGCAGCAGGAAGCCGGCGACGCCGACCACCTCATCGGAACGCAGGGCGATGGCGCGCATGCCGGAGGGAATCCTTCCCGTCAGGCCGATGCCGGCGCCGGCCGCGGCCAGCTGGCGGTCGAGGATCGGCTGCCCGGGAGAGAGCGGATAGAGAATCGCGCGGCCGACCACGTCGTCGATCTTGACGAAGCTGCCATCGAGAGGATGGGATCTCGGCCAGTCGATCATGGACACATCTTCGCGGCGGATCACTTCTCCGGGATCGAGGGCGCGGGCAGCCGCAACATACTGATTGGGCGGCTGAACGACGGCACGGGAAGCGTGGGCGACTCGGCGGCTGAGCCAGAACGTAAACAAGCCGGAAATCACCAGGGCTACGACAAGGGCAAGCATCATGCGGCGGGCCATATCAGGTCACCTTTGGAACGCCGTGAGGAACAGCGTCGTCGCCGTGCCCGCGGCAACAGCCAGGGCATAGGGAAGACGCAGCGTCCTCGCATTCGCGAGATTGAGTTGAGGGTGAGGGGCGAGGCCTTCGAAGCGATGGTGCACGGCCAGAGCGCCTACGTTGCGGACGGTTTCCCGGAGGCGGCCGCGCCAGATGGCGAGACCAAGAGCCATGACACCGCCGGCGAGCGCAGTCAGAATCAACAGCCAGGGAACCAGCGGCATACCGGCGATGGCGGCCACGGCGGTAATCAGTTTCACGTCGCCGGCCCCCATTCCGCCTGCCAGCCAGAAGATCAGGAACAGGACACCGCAGATAAGTCCGGCCAGAGCGGCGAAAGCCAGTTGTTTCCAGCCTCCGAAGACCAGATGCAGGAGCAGACCGAGAACAATTCCGGGCAGCGTGATGAAGTTCGGAATGCGGCGGCTGCGTACGTCAAAGACGGATCCGGCCAGAGCACAGACCAGCGCGACGCCCGGATACAGCCACTCGGTAATATGATTCGTCATGCGATGACCCCGAAACGCCCTGTCCGTCGATGGCAACGGGCAGAGCCAGTGCTTTCATCCGCCAGCGCCCCGCAAGCCGGTAAGGGAATCAGGAGCGCCTGGATGCAGATGCGGAAGGAACATTGCGATGTGGAGGATGGCGTCCGGGGGCACTTGCTCCGAGGTCGTTGCCAGCACACCGCGCCGCGGCATCCCGGCCTGGGCTTTCCCTTCGGGACCAGCCAGGAAATCCGCGCGATGCTGCGTCGTCCTTCGGTTCGTTCCTGGGCGGGCAGCCACCTGGCGGCACCGGGATCCGGGAAGGGTTAAACGTCGAGCGGCCCGAGGATGGAGGACGGTTGCCAGGAATTGCCGGCAGAGGCGAGGCAGGTCGCGACCGGGGCCGAACCGCGGTGGCCGCGACCTCATTCCTGCTGCATCGGATCAGGCGCGGCCCGTCAGCGACGGGCGTGCGCCGAACCTTGCCACCAACCAGAGACCGGCAAAAAGCAAAACCGTCAGAACATCCGTTGAGGTTACAGGCTGTTGCCGATGGAGTTGAACTCGTTGGAAATTTTGTTGCTCAGCGAGCCCATCGCGACGATGGCGCCCAGGGCGATGAGGGCGGCGATCAGGGCGTACTCGATCAGATCCTGGCCGGACTCATCGTTCATCAGGTTCTTGAAAAGCTGTTTCATTACCGTTCTCCTTGTAAGTGGCGGCGCGGTCATCCAGGATGGAATCCTCGGATTGCGCTGCGTTGGTGGTGATTGTTGTCACATTGCGCCGGAAGGGTACCCCGGGGCAATGCCATTTAAGTGTTACCCTTTGCTACTTTTGTCGAAACTACTGTGTCTAACTGCTTGCGAAACCAAGTGATTCAGGTACTGCAGCCGCCCGGTACTCTCGTTTGCGCGATCGTCCGCCGGAAAGTCTTCAGAGACTGTTGCCGATGGTGTTGAACTCGTTGGAAATTTTATTGCTGAGGCCGCGCATGGCGGCGATGGCAGCAATCGCGATCAGGGCAGCGATCAAGGCGTACTCGATCAGGTCCTGGCCCGACTCGTCATGGAGCAAACTTCTCAGGAGCCGCGAAGGGCTGTTCATTTCTTTCTCCCGTCATGTCGCGGCAGGTCTTGCTCGTGCGACGATCCAGCCTGCCGTCTGCAATCGTTCCTCTGATCTTGCGATGGAGTACTCTCCGCAGCAATGCTCAGGAAGTGTTACGAATTAATACTTTCGGTGATGGCGCATTGCCGGATCGAGGAAGGCCGTTCGCGGGTCGCGGGCACAGCGGAGCGGATCGCGCCGGTCGATGCGCCCGGGACAGCGAGCCGGGCTGTGCAGGCCGGGGACGCCGCGCCCATTCAGACTTTTTTGGCGATCTTGTTGTAATCCTTCGTCATTTTCTTGTCGAAGTTGTGGAGTGCGGCCACCGTCGCCAGCGCCACCAGCGCAGCGAGCAGAACATACTCGATGACACCGGAGCCGGTCTCGTCGTTCAGGAGCTCTTTGGCAATTTCCAGGGTAACTTTCACGATTTTTCCTCTGCAGGGAAGGGGATGCAGCCCAGGCGGCGGGCCGGCCGCCGGCGCATGGACCGGAGTCACCGACGCTATCTGATTGCGGTAACAGAGTCTATGGCGAATCCGTACCCGGGCTGTGCCCCGTTTGGAGCAACGAGGACAGGCTGGCTTTTGGATCGCACGCGGAATTCGGACCTCAGGATGCGCTTTCGCCGCTATCTTGCCGATAAGTTGTGACTGCCGTAATAGCCCCTTCGGGGTATCCCTGCACGACTGTGTTACTTCCCCATCTAGGGTGTGCTATCGACCCCGGAACGGCTCGCCCCGATCATAATGACGGACTTTTCCCACCGTAACTTTCACGCACGGCGCGAGATGGGCGTCCGATGGAAGCCAACGAGATGGGTGGCTGGCGCTCCGGCAGGTTTCGAGGAGCGCGGACGCGGAGGAGCATCGATTGCAGGCTGAGTACCCCACATCCGGACGTTCCGACCAGATCGCACGAGCCGTGCTGATCGGGCTTCTCATCTCCGTCTCCGCGTTCATTTGCCTGCGCGGCGCCACAGCATCGGTGACCGATCCGGATGTCGGCTGGCACATGCGAACGGCCGAGTGGATTCTGCAGCACCATGCCTTTCCCCACGTGGATCCCTTTTCCCGCGTCACCGGCGGCAGCCCCTGGCAGGCTTACAGCTGGCTCTTCGATCTGATCCTGCTCAAGGCGTATGCGTGGATGAATCTGCGCGGCCTGCTCGTCTTCACCGCGGTCATGATGGCGCTGATCGCCGCCGCTGTGTACCACATGATGAGCCGGCTGCAGTCCGACTTCACGCAGCGCGCGGTATTGACGGTGGCCGTTATCTTTTGCCTTTCCCGGCTGAGCACGCCGCGCCCGTGGCTCTTCACGATTCTCTTCTTCGTCCTCGAGATGGACATCCTGATGCACGCGCGCCGCAGGGGGGAAAGCCGCGAGCTGCTGTGGCTGCCGCCGCTCTTTGCTCTCTGGGCGAATCTGCACATTCAGTTCGTCGACGGACTGCTGGTGCTGGGCATCGCCGCGATCGAACCGCTGCCGCAGCGCTGGTGGAAATCCGGGCTCAAAGGTGTTTCGGCCCGCAGCCTCGGCGTGACGTTCGCCGCTTGTGCCGCGGCCGTCTGCCTGAACCCCTACGGGCCGCGCATTTATCAGATTGCGTGGCAGCTCGGCTCGCAGTCCGGAGTGCTGGACACGATCAGCGAGATGATGGCCCTGCCGTTCCGCACGCCGGGCGATTTCGTTCTGCTGTTCATGGCCATGGCGGCTGCGGCTGTGCTGTTGCATTACCGCAAACTGAATCCCTTCGAGACGATGATGCTCATGCTGGCAGCGGTGCTGTCGTTCCGCTCACGGCGCGACCTGTGGGTGATGGCGATTACCGCCGGTGCGATTCTTGCGGCCGGATTGCCGGTGCGCACGGAAAAGGAGGATCGTGAACGGCAGCCTGCCTGGACGACGGCGCTGTCCGGCGCAACGGCTCTGGCCCTCTTCGCGGCCAGCCTGCTGCTGCTGCACCTGAGCAATGGACTCCTGGAGAAGCAGGTAGCGGACAAGTTGCCCGTGCAGGCGGTCGAGGTCGTCAAGGACCGCCACTACACCGGTCCTCTCTTCAACACCTACGACTGGGGCGGGTTCCTGATCTGGAACCTGCGTGAGCCGGTCAGCATCGACGGACGCGCGGCCCTCTACGGCGACAAGGCGATCGCGCGCTCGCGGGATACGTGGGGCGGCGGTGCGAAGTGGGCCTCGGATCCGGATCTGCAGTCGGCAGGCGTCGTCATCGCGCCGGACGGCGCGGCTCTGACCCAGTTGCTGCGGAGCGATGCGCATTTCGAGCTGGCCTACGAGGATAAGGTGGCTGCCGTCTTCGTCGCCCGCCCGGCAGCGAAAAATGAACAAAGCAATGTGGCCGAAGTTGGCGAGGAGAGCAGCGCGGGCCCTGGGAAGCCATTGCCATGACGGCGGCGGAAAGAAATTGCGGAGGACTGAGTATGAGGCCTGAAGAGATGCGGCGGCAGGAGCCGACCGCGACATCCACCCGGAAAGCGGTCCTGCGCGGCCGGCTGCGCGGCTTTGTCGCGCACGACGAGAGCGGATCGGCTCTGGCGGAGATGGTCATCGTGGTGCCGCTCATGATGCTGATGATCAGCGGGCTGGTGTGGTTCGGCATTGCCCTCAACAATGACCTGGCGCTGAACAACGCCGTCCAGGCCGGCGCCGAACAACTGGTGCTGCTGCGCGGGAATTCCGGCGATCCGTGTGCTGCTACCGTTGCGGCCGTGGAAAATGCCGCGCCCGGGCTGGCCACCAGTGGCCTCACCTTTGCCATCAGCCTCGGCAGCTCGTCGTACACCACTTCGTGCAGCGGCGTCACCATGACCAGCGGCGAAACGGCGACTCTTACCGTGACCTATCCGGTCACGATCAACGTCGTCCAGTACGGTTCGCATACCTATACGTTGTCGGCCACATCCACAGGCCTGATCCAGTAAGGCAGGTACGAGAACGATGAAAAACAAGGGAAAGTCTCTCAGAAATTTGCTCCGCGACAGCCGCGGCCAGGCTCTGCCCTGGGTGACCGTGATGCTGGTGGTGATCATGGGCATTACCGGTTTTGTGGTCGACCTCGGCCGCGCCATGATCTGCGAGCGCCAGTTGCAGGCTTCGAGCAACGCGGCGGCGATGGCTGCTGCGCTGCAGCTGCCGAACACGACGTACTCCACCTACGCCCACTCCTACGGGTCGGAGTCGAATGTGAACGGCACCAATAATGCTGGTGCCAATGCCGCCGCGGACCTGCCCGGCGTCGCCATGACCGTAACCGGCTACTGCTCCACCACCGTGCAGTCCTGGGGTGTAGCCTGCCTGTCCCCCAGCGGATACAACGCGGTCGTCGTCAAGCAGACCTCTTCGATTCCGACGACCTTTGCGCGCGTCCTCGGGATTACCACGGTGCCGATCTCCGCCACGGCGACCGCAGCAGAACGGGGTTCGCCGCGCGCTCCCTTCAACGTGGCCGTGGTCATCGATACTTCGCAGTCGATGACCGATCAGGACAACTCCAGCAACTGTAGCGGCACCCGTGTCTACTGCGCGATGCTGGGCATCCAGCAGCTGCTCGGGGATTTTTCGCCCTGCTATACAGGTTTGACCAGCTGCAGCGGGCAAACGGCGGTGGACGAAGTCTCTATCTTCACGTTTCCGCCGACCTCGACACCTACCTATGACACGACCTGTCCGGCCAGCGGCAGCTTCAGCGTGATGGATTATCCGGATGCGACCAATCTGGCGACCAGCACGCTGATCAGCGATTATCTGATCACCGGCCTCTCGAACGGCTACCGCGCCTCGGACGGAACCAGCACGCTGACCGCGTCTTCGCCCCTGGTCATTGCTTCCGGCGCGGCCAGCTCCAGTTGCGGGCTGGACGCCAAAGGCGGCGTGGGCACGTACTTTGCGGGAGCCATGAATGCGGCCCAGCAGTATCTGACCGAGAATGCCCGGCCCGGCGCCGACAACATCATGATCCTGCTCAGCGACGGGGATGCGTCGGGTTCGAACTCGATGTCCGACGGATCCGGCAGCAGCAAGGTCAGCGTCAGCGGAACGGTGGACTTCTCGGCCTCCGACAGCGATCTGAACTGGAATGGAACCTACCCGTCTCCGCTCGATCTGTGCCAGCAGGCGATCACCATAGCCTCGAACGCGAAAAGCGCAGGAACGAAGATCTACGTGGTCGCCTATGGCGCGGAGAACACGTCCTCGGGCTACTGCAAGACGGACAATCCGGCGCTCAATCCCTGCCAGGTGCTGCAGGATATCTCGGGTGACGGCAACGGCGGGACGGCCACCAAGTACTTCTTCGCTGACGGATCGAGCAATTCCAACGGCTGTACGCCTCCCGCCGGCGGCCAGACGAGCTTCACAAGCCTGACCTCCATCTTCTCAGCCATTGCGACCGATCTGGAGGTCGGCCGGCTCATTCCCAACGGCACTACCTAGCGCCGCCTCCGCTGTTCAGGCGGCGCTCTCCCTGCGCCCAACGCAGAGAACGCATCGGACCCGCGATGTCCGGGGGGCTCTGCGCAACGAAACGGCCGGAAGGCAGACGGATCCGCGCAGGCTGCGATCCGTTTCGAAGGGTATGTGCGGCTGCCGTCATGCCGGGGTTTGGCGTCCTGGGTTCCGACCGGGTTGCGCCCTCTTCCGGCGCGGAGGCAACCGGAGATTCCCGGGTGGCGTGCCCTGCCTTACTGGAGAATCACCGTTTCCGACGTGGCGCTGATGGGCAGGGCGGAGATCTTGAGAAACGGCAGGAAGTTAATGGTATAGCTCACGGTCACTTTCACCAGGCACCCCTGGCTGTTCACCTGCGCGCAGGTGGCGCCGTCCGGCGTTGTTCCCGGCCAGACGTAGGAATTCGTCGTGTTGATGGTCACATTGCTTGCGCTGATGCCCCCGGTCGCCAGGCTCTGCACATAATTCTGAATGTCGCTGCTGGAAGCCGTGCAGGCGTAGGACATCGTGAAGCTGGGAGGCGCAGAGGACGAACAGTTGGTGGTTGTGTTCTTGCTCCAGGTGTAGCCGCGCACCATGGCGTAGCGCGCGCCCTGCTGCGCCGCATAGGTCGTAAAGTGGTAGGCGTAAATGGCGAACATCCACTGCAGAACGCCGAACAAAAGGACAACCAGGAGCGTCCCGGTCAGGGCGAATTCCACCAGTTCCGAACCATCCTCTTCGCGCGCCAGGCGGAGCAGCGTCTGCATGTCGAGTTGCTTCTTCATCGATCGCCCCTGATCCGCTAACTGCCTGCGCTGCGCATCGACGCCGAACTGGACAGCGGGATGGAGGAAGGGAACCCGGGCCAGGCGAGCAGCGGCCTGTAGGTTCCCGACACGGTAATGTTCACGCGGTAGACCACGTTGTTGCTGGGGCAGGAAGGCGTGGTCGCGCAGTTGGCGCTATACGAGCTGCCGTCGGAGCATTCGCAGCCATAGGTGGGAGTTCCTACCTGCAGATTCGGCACATCCGGGGCATCGTCCTGGGCCGCGGTGGTCATGCCGGTCGTGTCGGTGGGGTTCTGCGACCCGTACGCCGCCGCCGCATGCGCCGCCCCCTCGATCTCCGTGGAGAGGTAGATCGCCCGCCCGAGGTCGACGGCGGCAAACAGCAGCAACACAAACATCGGGACCATCAGGGCCATTTCCACGAGGCTGCCCCCGTGTTCGCCGCGCAACAGGTGGAATCGATCTCGCTGCATAAGTTACTCTGCCAGGGCAAAGGTCCCCAGCGTCTGGCTGCTGGTACCCCCCAGGTATCCTCCGGAACCGTTGATGACGAAATTCTCGCCGGAGTTCACCATGAGGTTTTGTACATCGATCGCTGTGTAGGACGCGCCGCTGTTGAGGGTAACGTTGGAACCGCTGTTGAGAGTGAGCTCGGCATCGGGAAGATAGATGACTCCCTGAAAGTAAGAGGTTGAGCCGGAGTCGATATCCATGCCGCTGCTGTTGTTGCTGGCCTGCCAGTCCAGCATGCCGGCGGTGGTTCCCGCGGTAGCCGACGTCGTTGTCGGCGCCGTGAGCTGCGCCGTGCTGCCGCTGTTCAGCTGCAGGGTTCCGTTTTCGAAATACAGTTCCACGCCGGTGCCGGAGAGAGTGGCGCCGCTGTTCACGTTGATGCTGCCGTTCATGTAGTAGAGCCCGGGGCTCAGCGTGACGGAGACGTTGGAGTTGAGATTGAACCCGTTCGGGTAGTAGCCGGGCTGCAGGGTCGCGCCGTTATTCGGCGTTTGCGTGTTGGTCGAGGAGGTGGCCGGCTGGCTGGGCGGCGTCAGACTCGCCAGCGGATCGCTCTGCGCCGTGGTGGTATGCGTGGGCTGGGTCTCTGAGGATCCCAGCGTCCACGTGCAGCTGTTATTGCAGTTGTTGGGGCTCCACGTTCCGTAATACAGGAACGAGGTGGCCTTGACGCTGTCGCCGTTGTTGGTCTGGAGGTTTCCGTTGTCGTAGAGGCCGCAGTTGTTCAGGGTAAAAATACCGTCGGAGCTGTTATATTCCAGCGATTTTGTGTAAATGCAGTTGCCGCCGCTGTTCGCGGTGTTGATATAGGAGTCGCCCGCTTCCGCGCGCACTTCGAGATTGACGGTGCGCAGTCCGAGAATGGCGCCAAAGAAGGTGTTCTGCGGCTCGGTCAGCACCACTTCCGCCACATGCGTGTTGCCGTCGTTCGGATCGGCCGACCCCATGACGCACGGCGCAACGTTGATGATCATCGCCAGCCCGGTCGAGCTGGAGACGGTACAGCTGGAAGTCGGAGTGATGGTACTGGTGGTAATGCCGTCTTCAATCAGAGCCTGGGCTGCCGCCGTCTGCATGTTGGAGCAGACCGTGTTCGCGCAATTGCCCAGCTCCAGGCCTGCCGCGAGGGCCGCGGAATCGGCGGCGGTTTGCAGCTGGTACTGCCGGTAATGGATGTAACCGACATCGACGGCCAGCGCCATCGCACCGATGAGCACCGGCATGCAGACGGCAGCCAGCACCAGCGCCTGCCCGCTCTCGTTCTTCAGAATCGACCAGATGCCGCGCGTGCACACCCGCGTCTGGCTTGTCCGGTGGTTCTTGCTGAGTCCCTTCGGTTTGTCTTCAGAACGCAGGGCAGGCTCGCCGCTCGATCGCATAACATCTCCTGTCCGGAAGGAAAGGATCAATTCCGAAACAAAGTTACCAACGTGACCCGTTCCATCCAACGTGACACACTAAGGGAACGCTCGGTATAGCACGAAAGCGTTAACGCGTGAAATATCAACGGAGAAGGTCTTCCGGAAGTCGGCCCGCGCGTCGACCAACAGTACCCT
>DATJNE010000111.1:0-8034 GCA_035508305.1 Acidobacteriaceae bacterium
GCGCATGGCGATCTCTGCGGCTCCGTCCTGATCGATGGGGATGGAAAGCACTTCGGCGGAGCGGGTGACGATGTAGCGGAGATCGTCGTCGGTATAGAACTCGAGGCGGAGGAGGATGCCGAAGCGCGAACGGAGGGGCGAGGAGAGCAGGCCGGGGCGGGTGGTGGCGGCGACGAAGGTAAAGGGCTTGATCTCCATGACGTGGGTGCGCGCGGCGGGGCCCTGGCCGATGATGATGTCGAGCTTGTAGTCCTCCAGCGCGGTGTAGAGCTTTTCTTCGAGCACGGGCTGGAGGCGGTGGATCTCGTCGAGGAAGAGGACCTGGCGGTCGCGCAGGTTGGTGAGGATGGCAGTGAGGTCGCCCTGGATCTGAAGGGCGGGGCCGGAGGTTTGCTGGTAGGGGACGTCGAGCTCGTTGGCGATGATGGTGGCGAGGGTGGTTTTGCCGAGGCCGGGCGGACCGAAGAGGAGGACGTGGTCGAGGGCTTCGCCGCGGGAGCGCGCGGCTTCGAGGGCGATGGCCAGTTGTTCTTTGGCTTTGGTCTGGCCGATGAATTCCTGGAGGCGGCGGGGGCGGAGCTTGAGCTCGAAGGAGGATTCGTCGTCGGAGCGCGCGGCGGAGACGAGGCGCTCGGGATCGTCGCGGGTGGGCATCGAGCTACAGGGTACAGGGTCCGGGGAAGAGGGTACAGAGAGCCGGTTGTGTGCGGTGGTTTGCGCTGGGCGTTTCGCGAAGGGCGGGGCGCAGGGACGATGGGAGCGATGGCTCAGGGGGCGGCGCAGGCGAAGCTGGCGGCGTCGTTGGGATCGCCGGAGCCGGAGTAGCGGGCGACTTTGGGCCAGGGGCAGAGGGGACGGGTGAAGGCGGCTTCCATGGCTCCGTTTTTGCCGGCGCTGTATTTTGTGGCGATGACGGAGGCGTCGGGGGCGCCGTTTTCGACCCAGTTCACGAGAGAATCGAAGAGACCGTATTGTGGGCCTTTGGCGGTTGGGGTGCCGAACTGGCCGAAGGCGGTGGCGCCGGGGCCGCCGAGGCAGTGCTCCATGCCGGGCACCATGTAGAGGCGGGCGAAGGCGGCGACGCGGTCTGCGCCCATCTTCTGCTGCACGCTTTCGAAGTAATGGACGGTGTTGTAGGGGGAGATGGCGGGGTCGTTCCAGCCGTGGTAAAGGATGAGCTTGCCGCCGTGCGCAGCGAAGCGGGTGAGGTCGGGGCTGGTGGCGTCGAGATCGGCGGCTTCCGTGGAGCGGGACTGGCGGAGGAGGTCGTCGAGATTCATGGCGAGGACGTTGGCTTTGGGATTGCCGGTGACCATGTAGCGGAAGTAGTTCTCGACAAAGCGGTCGCCGAGGGCGGAGCCGGGATCTTCGCCGACGATCCAGAGTTTCCAGCTGGATTCGTTACCGGGGGTAAAGCCGGGGAAGATGCGATTGCCGCGGGAGTCCTTGCTTCCGGCGTAGAGGGCCTGGACGGAGTCGATCTGGGGCTGGGTAAGGCAGGAGGCGGAGTCGTCGCCGGGTTTGCAGAGGAGGGTTTGGGGATCGAAGCGGCATTGGGAGGGGTCGCCGATGACGTGGTCGTGCACGCCGTCGAGGGCATCGCAGGCGGCGAGGGAGGCGTGCTGGAGGGCGGCGAGCTTGCGGTCGGGGATATAGGCGTTGGGATCGCTCATGAGGGTTTGCATGGCGGCTGCGCCGCCGGCGAGCATGGTGGACCAGGCGTTCGCGGGGGCGCCGGCGAGGATGCCGTCGTAGTCTTCGGGAAAGCGCTGGGCTTCCATGAGGGCTTCGCGGCCGCCGTCGGAGCAGGCGTCGAAGTAGGACTTGCGGGCAGGCTTGCCGTAGAAGGCGCGGGTGATTTGTTGGGCGGTCCCGGCGGTGAGATGGATGGCGCGCCAGCCGAAGTCTTTGATCTTTTCGGGATGCGCATAGGCCCAGGTGGCGTCGGTGCTTTCGCCCTGATGGCCGGCGTCGGTGCCGGAGACGGCAAAGCCCCGCCTGAGGTAGCCGGCGAGCTGGGGGTAGTCGATGGCGCCGGCAAAGCCGCCGTTGCCGGTGCCGAGGATGCGTCCGTTCCAGTCCTGGGCGGGGAGCCAGACTTCGAAGCGAATGCGGGAGTCGGCGGTGGGGTGGAGTTCGCCGGCAACGCGGCAGAAGGCGGGGAGACCGCTGAGGGGTGCGCCGGCATCGGGGATGTCTGGAGCGCCGGAGGTGATTTCTTCGGCGAGGGTGATGGTGGTGTTGGGGAGAGGGAGGTTTTTGAGGCTGGAGCAGTCGGCGGCAAAGAGGAGCGGAGAGGAACCGAGCAGGAGGCAGGCCAGGGCAGGGACGATGCGGAGCATGGCGACCGTTATAACAGAGCTCAGGGCACAGAGCTCAGAGCGCAGAGCGCAGCGTTCAGCGTTCAGTGGTCAGGGCGCAGAGCACAGCGTTCAGCGTTCAGGGCGAAGGGCACAGGGCACAGCTGGAATCCAACGGGTGCGGAAGTCGAGGCGAGGGCGAGCGATGACGGGGTCAGGAATTGAAGGGCGGGGCGAGGAACTGCTGGGGAATCCGATCTGGAGCGCGCTGACGACGGAGCATGCGGCGCTGGCGGTGGTGGGAGCGGATGGAGGAAGGCAGGCGCGGCGGTATCCGGAGGAGATTGGGCCGCTGAGCGGAGTGGCGGAGGAGAGTGCTGCGGGATGGGCGGCGCTGGAGCCGCTGGCGGGCAGTGGCGTGGTGGTGCTGTTTCTGCGGGGAGCGGCGGAGATTCCGGCGGGGTGGACGCTGGTGCGGGGCGGGCCGATTGTGCAGATGGTGGCCGAGGAGCCGAAGCCGGTGGCGATGGTGCGGCCGGAGGGCGTGGAACTGCGGCAGCTGACGGCGGAGGATGCTCCGGCGATGGTGGAACTGGCGACGCTGACGGAGCCGGGGCCGTTCCGGCTGCGGACGATGGAGCTGGGGACGTTCTTCGGGATCGTGGGGGAGGGACGGCTGCTGGCGATGGCAGGCAAGCGGATGCATGTGCCGGGGTATGTGGAGGTGAGCGGGGTATGCACGCATCCGGAGGCGCGGGGGCGCGGGTACGCGCGGCTGCTGATGTCGTGCGTGATGGAAGAGATTGCGGCGGCGGGGAAGAAGCCGTTTCTGCACAGCTTCGCGCACAATCACGGAGCGATACGGGTGTATGAGGATCTCGGGTTCCGGAGGAGCCGGCAATTTGAGGTGGCGGCGGTGGTGAGGGACAACGGGTAGCTGGCAGCGGCCAGCTGCCAGACGGGAGCCGGGAGGCAGGAGCTGGGAGCGGAGAAGCAGACCGTCCTCGCACCACGTTTGTTGCCTCCTGGCTTCTGGTTTTCGGCTAACTCCTGATGAAGGCGAGCAGATCGTGGTTGATCTCGTCGGCGTGGATCTGGGCCATGCCGTGAGGGTAGCCTTTGTAGACGCGGAGCTGGGCGCCTTTGACGATCTTTGCGGTGAGCTCGCCGGAGTCGTGGAAGGGGACGATCTGGTCCTCGTCACCGTGGAGGACGAGGGTGGGGACGTCGATTTTCTCCAGGTCGTTGTTGAAGTCGGTTTCGGAAAAGGCCTGGATGCAGTCGTACTGGCCCTTGATGCCGCCGGTCATGCCCTGGAGCCAGAAGTTTTCGCGCACGCCGTCGGAGACATTCGCGCCGGGGCGGTTGTAGCCATAGAAGGGCAGGGAGAGCTCCTTGTAGAAGCGGGAGCGATCGTTCCTCAACTCCTCGCGGATGCCGTCGAAGGCGGACATCGGCAGGCCACCGGGGTTGGCGGCGGTTTTGAGCATGATGGGCGGGACGGCGCTGATGAGGACGGCTTTGGCGACGCGTTTGGAGCCATGGCGGCCGAGGTAGCGGGCGACTTCGCCGCCGCCGGTGGAGTGGCCGATCATGACGGCGTTTTTGAGATCGAGGTGCTCGAGGAGGGCGGCGAGGTCGTCGGCGTAGGTGTCCATGTCGTTGCCGTCCCAGGTTTGCGAGGAGCGGCCATGGGAGCGGCGGTCGTGAGCGATGACGCGATAGCCCTGCTGGCCGAGGAAGAGCATCTGGGCATCCCAGGCGTCGGCGTTGAGGGGCCAGCCGTGGGAGAAGGTGATGGGCGGACCGGAGCCCCAGTCCTTGTAATAGATGGTTGTGCCGTCTTTGGTGGCGATGGTGGACATGCGTTCTCCTTTCGCTGCAATCTGGAGTTTGGATTCGGCGGCGGGAGGAATGGCGCGGAACGAGTGAGAGGTACGCCAGGAGCGGGGAGCAGGATCGGGAGTTCGAGAAAAAGGGCCGCGCGAGAGATGCCGAGCGGCCCTTTGGATTGAGTGGCGAGGCGAAGCGCGCGGAGGCTACTTCTTCTTGCCGAACTTCTTCGCGGCTTTCTTCGCCGGCTTTTTGGCGGCCTTCTTTGCAGCCTTTTTCGCCGGAGCCTTTTTCGCGGCTTTCTTCGCCGGCTTTTTGGCAGCCTTTTTGGCGGCTTTTTTAGCGGCTTTCTTCGCCGGAGCCTTCTTCGCGGCTTTCTTTGCCGGGGCCTTTTTGGCGGCCTTCTTCGGCGGAGCCTTCCTGGCGGCTTTTTTGGCGGCTTTCTTTGCCGCGGGTTTCTTTACGGGTGGCGGCGGAGGCGCGGGCTCGGCAGCCATGCCTTCGTCCTCGTCGTCGAGGTCGTCGTCGTCGGAGGTGATGGTAGTGGTGACGACAACTTCTTCTTCCTCGTCGTCGCCGAAGCCGTCTTCCAGCTCCTCGAGATCGTCATCCGCTTCGGGCTCGAATTCGCCGTCCGCGCTTGCGTAAAGCTTGTATTCGTCCTGCATATCAGATGTGCCCTCCGGGCTCCGCTTCAGTTTGCACCGCTGTACGAGTATGCCAGAAAAACAGCAGAACTCCCGCGGCGGATTATAGCAACAGCATATGCGGTTGCCAACGCGCGCGTCGATGCGTGGAGGAGCGGTGCATGACAGAATGAGATGCGGGTGCGGGCCAGCGTTCAGGCGTGAGCGTGCAGCGTTCAGAAAAGGCAGAGGGCGTCCGGGGTGATGCGGTTCGATCTGATCACGATTTTTCCGGAGTTTTTTTCGAGCATCCTGAGCCACGGGGTGCTGCGGCGGGCGATTGCGGGGGGGCTGGTCGAGGTCGGGGTCCACGACCTGCGGAATTTCGCCCATGACCGGCACCGGACGGTGGACGATCGTCCCTTTGGCGGGGGGGAAGGGATGGTTCTGAAGCCGGAACCGCTGGCGGAGGCGGTGGAGTCGCTGGGGGTCCGGCCGAAGGCGGAGCGAGGGCAGAGCGGGGACGGAGGGGGGGAGCGGGTGGTGCTGCTTTCGGCGCAGGGGGCGCGATTCACGCAGGCGACGGCGCGGGAGATGGCAGGGCTGGAGCGGCTGGTTCTGATCTGCGGGCGGTATGAGGGAGTGGACGAGCGGGTGAACGCGCTGCTGTGCGACGGGGAACTGAGCGTGGGGGATTATGTGCTGAGCGGGGGCGAACTGGCGGCGGCGATTGTGGTGGACGCGACGGCGCGGCTGCTGCCGGGGGTGCTGGGGAATGAAGCGTCGAGCGAGTACGAGAGCTTTGGGACGCTGACGCCCACATCGCAAAAACCAGGGATGTGGGGCACCCAGGGAAGTGGCGGGGAGGGACCGCCGCCGGCGGTGGTGGGAGCGGGCGGGCTGCTGGATTATCCGCACTACACGCGGCCGGCGGAGTTTCGAGGGGTGGCGGTGCCGGAGGTACTGACGGGCGGGGATCACGCGGCGATCCGGCGGTGGCGGCGGGAGCGGGCGCTGGAGAAGACACTGCGGAACCGGCCGGATCTGCTGGCGGGGGCGGAGCTGAGCGAGGAGGACGGGAAGGTGCTGCGGGGGCTGGGGTGGGAGCCGGGAAGCAAGCCAGCGGTTTAGCGAGTGAGGCAATCAGCGGCTCTGCGCTGCGGGCGAAGGCGGGGAGTCACCCCCGCGAGCCAACGCCATGCTCGCCGGGGACCCCGACGAGGCTGCGGAGGACGTCCTCGGGCTCGGGGCGGACGCGGAAATCGGCGTGGGCCTCGGCGTAGAGGACTTTGCCTTCGGGGGAGAGGATGTAGGTGGCGGGCAGAGGGAGGCGCCAGCTCTCGTCGCCATTGACGAAGGGGATGTTGAGCAGGATGCCGCGGTAGTAGCGCTGGAGGTAGGGCGGTACGGTCCAGACGAGGCCGAATTTCTGGGCGACGGCGCAGTTGAGGTCGGTAAGGAGGGGGAAGGGGATGGTGTGCTGGCTGGCGGTAAAGTCGGACTGGCGCTGGGTCTGGGGGGAGATGCCGATGACGAGGGCGCCGCGCTCGCGGAGGCCGGGGTAGAGGTCGCGCCAGGCTTCGAGCTCGGTGACACAGTAGGGGCACCAGCGGCCGCGGAAGAAGTTGACGACGAGGGGGCCGAGGGCGAGGAGGTCGGCGGAGCGAACGATTTTGCCGGAGAAATCGGGCAGGGCGAAGGCGGGGGCCTGGGCGCCGATGGGGAGGATCTGATCCTCGATACGGGTGGCGAAGAGCTCCTCGATGGAGCGCTCGCCGATGGCGAGGCGCTCGGGCTGGACCAGGTTGCGGGTCTGGGCGGTGATTTCGTCGAGCTGGTCCTGGAGGTGCGCCATGACCTCAGTGTAGATGGATCGACGTGGAATGCAGCAGAGGATTTTGTGCGGAGTGGGGTTACGATGGAGGTCGGAAGAGCGACCCTTTCGTGCCAGGTCGGCACGGCAGGGAACGAGGGAAAGAGGGTACGACGATGCGGGTTCTGGGATGGAGGCGGTGGGCGGGGCTGGCGGTTCTGGGATGTGGGCTGGCGCTGGCAAGGGGGTACGGCCAGAGCTACACACCGGTGACGGTGGTGGTGACGGATGCTTCGGGCGCGGCGGTGCCGGGGGCGGAGATTCGGGTGACGCCGGGGAGTCCGGCGGGGGATAAGCTGATCGCCGACGAGCAGGGGCGGGCGCAGCTGGGGATGCCGGCGGGCGAATACAAACTGCACGTGTCGGCGGAGGGGTTCATGCCGATGGAGCAGGCGCTGGAGGTCGCCGATAAGGCCGAGACGGTGACGGTGGCGCTGAAGCCGGAGCCGCCTTCGAGCGGAGGCGCGGTGAATCCGGGAACCTCTGCCATGCAGCCGAGCGCGGTTCCGCTGGAGAGCACGGTGGAGACGGGGCATCCGGTGAGTGAGGCGCCGGCGGCGAATGTGCTGACGATTGTGGGGGCGGGTGGATTGCGGGGGGTGTTCACCCCGCAGACGCTCGGGGAGTATCCGCAGACAACGGTGACGATCTTCGATCATCACACCAATCAGCAGGAGACGTACGGGGGCGTGCCGCTGATGGATCTGCTGGCGAAGCTGGGGGTGGCGCGCGGCAAGGGTCTGATGGGGAAAGCGCTGGCGCAGTATGTGGTGGCGACGGGATCGGATGGATACGTGAGCGTGGTAGCGCTGGGCGAAGTGGATCCGGAATTTCACCCGGGGACGGTGCTGGTGGCGGACACGCTGGACGGCAAGCCGCTGGATGCGAAGGCGGGGCCGTTCCGGCTGGTGGTGAGCGAGGACAAGCGGCCGGCGCGGAGCGTGCGCAATCTGGTGAGGATTGAAGTCAGGAGTGCGGAGTGACGGCAGCGGACGGCGAGCCGCGAGCCGCGTTCAGGGCACAGGGCACAGAGCACAGAGCGCGGGGCACAGAGCGCCGGGGACCGGGAAGGCTGACCGGTGGCGTGCCGGGCGCGGTGCTTCTCTACGCGATCGCCGGCGCCGCGGTGACGGTGCTTTGCGTGGTGGCGGCTGCGGCGCAGAGTGGGGGCGCGAACTCACCGAGCGGGGCGGTGGCGAAGGCGCTGGTTCCGTATACGAGCTGCGATTTTCCGGACGGGCTGCGGATCGTGCAGACGGACCCGCTGGCGCCGGGGGTGGAGTCGCGGGCGGTGCAGACGGCGAGCGGGCTGCACAATATCGATCTGGCGGCAGGAGAGCGGGTGATGTTCGCGTATCCGCTGACGGATTATTTTGCCAACGTGAAGGCGGAGCTGCTGCCG
>DATJNE010000112.1:0-37912 GCA_035508305.1 Acidobacteriaceae bacterium
CTGCGGCGGAATGTGATACGCCTCGGCGATGTCCTTGGCGCTCAGCGATGCCGCATCGGGATGTTCGGCCAGATACTTGAGGGCCATCAGCCCGTAATCGGCCTTTTTGGTAAGTCTGAGCATAGTTCGAGGCCCCGGCGAGCCCGGCTCGCACCAGTGGAGTTCGCCTCTATAGCAAGTCTACGGGGAAGGAAAAGCAAATTCAACGGAAACGCGCCGTGCCGGCGGCCGCCTGCGGCAATCTGTCACCAATCCACCCTGGATTCTCTGCCTCCTGGACTATGCTGCAGCGAAGACGAGGTGACTCATGACGCGACCCAGGATCCCAGGCTCGTTGCTTCCATTCTTGTTGCTGCTACCTCTGTCCTTGCCCGATCTGTCGACCGTCGCCCGTGCCAGGGCCGCGGCTCTGCCGACCACCAGCCCCGTCCTCATTAATACCTGCCTCATCACCAGCAACGTTGATCGTCTCGTCGCGTTTTACGAGCCCGTCCTGCAGGTGAAAGCCGAGCGAAGTGGCGCTGACTACGCCGAGTTCCACACCGGCGCCGGCGTGCTCGCCATCTTCTCCGCCGCAGCCCAGCAGAAATACATTCCCGGCTCAGCCATCTCTGCCAGCAACCACAGCATGGTGCTTGAATTCCGGGTGTCGAACCTCGACGCTGAATATCGCCGCCTGCAACCGCTCGTCAAGGTCTGGGTCAAGCCACCCACCAGGCAGCCCTGGGGAACGCGCTCTTTCTACTTCCGCGATCCCGACGGAAACCTCGTCGACTTCTTCACCCCTCCCCAGCCTCAATACCAACCGGCCGCTAAGTGACTGCTCCCGCTGCCCGCAACCGATTCGCACGCTGCCTCGTATGGATCACGAGCACAGCATGAATGATCACGGCCACGAGCAGGCCCGTCGCATGCTGCACCCAACTCGCCTTGTTGGCGCTCTTCCAGAACGTGATGCCGCTCAGCGGCAGAAAGAGCAACACCGCCGTCACCAGCCCGGGGTTGTACCGCCGCTTTACAACGGCTCCCACAAAATGAACTGCGCCGTTAACAGCAACCAGATAGGTGGCGATCAGTCCCCAACCCGCACCCGCCACCACCGCAAAATACAGCGCCACTCCGGTTACACCCCACACGCAGGGAATATTGGTCCAGAGCACCGCAACCGGCGTCAGCGCGTCCAGGCCGCCATAAATCTCATCGTTGACGAAGCGCCGAAAGCGGTCGCCGAGGTGTTCCTCCACCTGGTGCAGCATATAAATCGGCGTGTGGAGATAGATCAGGACGGTGAACGCCTTCCGTTGCCACTGCGGTATCGGGATCGGCAGCAGGCACACCAGCAGAACGCCCAGGCCGAGCGCGGCCGATACCCACCAGCGATAGATCCAGGAAACCATGCCGGTAACGCCGAACCGATTCTAATGCAGATGCGCGGGCTTCAGTGCGTGGCCGGCGTCCGCAACGCCGCGTCGTAAACCGCTTTCGCGGTCTCTGCGATTGTCTTCTCCCGCACTGCCGAAGGCGCCCGTGCGTCGGCCACCAGCACCGCCAGCGCCAGCCGCCGCCCATCCGGCAGGGTGATCAGCGCAGCGTCATTCGTTGCGTTCGTCACCGGGCGACCCGTGCCCGAGGTCCCCGTCTTATCCGCAACCACCGTTCCCTGCGGCAGCAGCGCTCGAATCCGCGCGCCGCCAGTGGTGGTGGTCGTCATCCAGCCCAGCAGCATCTGCGTGTGCTCCGGCGTCAGCGGCGAGTGGTCCGCCAGCAGCCGCAACAGCGCCACCAAGGCGCGCGGTTCCGCCGAGTCGCGATCCTCCAGCTTCACCTGGCGCCCCAGCGTCTTCTCAGTATCGATGATGTGGATGCCACGGATCCCCAGTCTGCGCACATACGCATCCGGCACCGAAGGTCCGCCCAGCGTGCGCATCAGAATGTCCGAGGCCACGCCGTCGCTGTTCACGATGGCGCCCCGCAGCAGTTCCTCGATCGGCACCTCGACGTTGCCGTGCGGGTGCGCGTCCCGCAGCGGGCTGTACTGGTCCGGCGAGATCAGGTCCGACGGCAGAAACCGCACCTTCTCGTCCAGCCGGAAGCGCCCCTCCTCGATCGCATGCAGCATGGTCATCGCGATGGGCAGCTTGTAGACCGACTGCATCGGGAACGCGTCGCTGGCATGCAGATCGCAGTCGAGCCTGGTTCCCGGCAGCGAGCACGCCACCCCCACGCGCCCCTGGGCGTGCGACGCAATCCGCGCAATTTGCTGGCTAAGCTGCGCCTGCGCGGCGATAGCAAAGAACAAGAGCATGGACGCGGGAAGCGCCAGGAGGAGAACAATCCGTCGGGGAAACATGCCTCGCGATTCTACCGGATGCGAACCAGCGGCTTAATCTCTATTCCCTGCTCCCTATCCCCTGTTCCCTGGCTCTTCATACCCATCCGCCGTCGATGATGTGACTCTGATTGGTAATCGCCGCGCTGTCGTCCGCCGCCAGGAACAGCGCCAGCCGCGCCACTTCTTCCGGCTCGATCAGCCGCTTCAGCGCCTGCGCCGCCAGAATCTCCGCCTCATACTCTGGCGTCAGCCATAGCCGCTTCTGCCGCTCCGTTGCAATCGCCCCGGGCAGGATGCAGTTGACGCGGATGTTGTCCTTGCCCACCTCGTGTGCCAGCGTCCGCGTCATGCCCACGATTCCCGCCTTCGCAGTCACGTACACCGGCACGTTCGTCGATGGAATCACCCATGCGATGGAGCTCATGTTGATGATCGAACCCCGCCCCAGCCGCCGCATCCCCGGGATCACCGCCTGTGCCGCGAAAAACTGGTGTTTCAAATTCAGCGCCAGCGTGCGATCCCACGACTCCGGCGTCACATCCTCCACCGCATGGCGCGTGTCGTTTCCTGCATTATTGACCAGCACCTCGACCGGCCCCAGCTCTTCGCCGACCTTCGCCAGCGCCATCCGCAGCGCTTCGATCTCCGTAAGATTGCACGGGACAAAAACAGGAACCGCCAGCCCCTGCCTACCCGCACCCGCCTCGCGCAGCCGCTCCGCGGCCTCCGCCTGCACATCCAGAAACGCCACCCGCGCCGCATTGGCCGCGAAGGCCTCCACCATCGCCGCGCCGATCCCGGTGGCTCCGCCGGTGACCACCACGACGCGCCCGCGCAGGCTTGGATACACCGCGAACTGTCCCGCATCCGCCATCGGCTATCGATGATACGACGCCTCTTTTCATCGCCGGCCCGCAACGCCGCCCCATCCGTGCCAAAAGGATTTATCGTGGCAGGGGCAGCTGAACACCCGAATCCCGGCACCCGAACCCTGGAGGGCGTGACACTCGTGAATCGCAGAAGCTTTTTGAAAGTGGCCGGAACCGCAACCACCCAGGCGCTCCTCGCCTCCGGTCTTCACGCGGGCATCGACCCTGCCGCGCCGGGCACTCTCCTCGCGCCGCAGCAATCCGAGCCGGCCTCTTCCGTTGCTGCCAACGACCACATCCAGATCGCACTCATCGGCGCCGGCGGCCAGGGCCAGTACGATACGCACGTCGCTTCCACCGTCCCCGGCGTGAAAGTTGTCGCTGCCGCGGATTGCTACGACAACCGCCTCGCCCATTGCAGGGAGCTTTGGGGCCAGGACATCCTCACCACCCGCGACTACCGCGAGATCCTCGACCGCAAGGACATTGACGCCGTCATCATCGGCACCCCCGACCACTGGCACAAGCAGGCCTCCATCGACGCCATGAACGCCGGCAAGGACGTCTACTGCGAGAAGCCGATGATCCACCTCTACTCCGATGGCCCCGCCATGATCGAGACTTCGCGCACGGCGAAGCGCATCCTCCAGATCGGCAGCCAGCGCGTCAGCAACATTGTCTACGCGAAAGCGAAAGAGCTTCTCGCCTCCGGCGCCATCGGCCAGCTCAACATGATCTCCGCTTTCTGGGACCGCAACTCCTCCATCGGTGCCTGGAACTATACCGTCCCGCCCGACGCCTCGCCGGAAACCTGCGACTGGCCGCGCTTCCTCGGCACCGCGCCCAAAATCCCTTTCAACGCCGAACACTTCTTCCAGTGGCGCAAGTGGAAGGCCTACGGCAGCGGGGTCGCCGGCGACCTCTTCGTTCACCTCTTCAGCGGTGTCCATTACATCACCGGAGCCCATGGCCCCACGCGCGCCATGGCCACCGGAGGCCTGCGTTTCTGGAAGGACGGCCGCGACGTCCCCGATGTTCTCCTCGGCCTCTTCGACTATCCCCAGGGCTTCAACCTGGCGCTGCGCGTGAACTTTGTCGACGGCGGCAGCGAGGGCGAAGGCTTCCTCTTCACCGGCTCCGAAGGCACGCTCGAGATCGCGGGCAATTCTCTCATCGTGAACCGCGTTCCCCGCGAGACGGAACCCGGTCTGATGATCGGCTCCTTCACTGACGCGATGCAGAAGCAGATCACCGAGACCTACCGGCAGAAATATCCGATCGTCGAGGCCACCGCGCCCACGCGCGTGGGCTTCGATAAGTACGTCGTCCCGCGCGACTACAGCGACAGCTACGACCACCTGAAGAATTTCTTCGCCTCGGTGCGCTCGCGCCGGCCCGTCGTCGAGGACGCCGTCTTCGGATACCGCGCCGCCGGCGCCGCCCTGCTCTCGAACCTCAGCTACGAGCGCGATGCCATCGTCCACTGGGATCCGGAGGCGATGAAGCTGGGGTGAAGCAGCTGGTAGCTGGGAGCGAACCCCATGCTCGATTGGCACCGTTGGCGTTTTTAGCTTCCGGCTTCCCGCTCACGGCAACTCTCTCACCCAGATATTCCTGAAGCTGATGGGCTCGCTCTTGTCGCCGTGGGCCTGCAGCTTGATCGGCGCGCGATCGTACGCCTTGTAGAACGGCTTCCCAATGTAAAGCGTCTGCCCCTCCAGCTGGAAATGATCGTCGACCAGCACGCCATTCCAGAAGACCGTCGCATACGCAGGCGTCTCCAGCGATCCGTCCGGCTTGAATCGCGGCGCCGTCCACACCAAGTCGTACGTCTGCCACTCGCCCGGCTTTCGCGCGGCGTTCGCCAGCGGAATCGACTGCTTGTACAGGCTCCCCGCCATGCCGTTCACGTACGTTGAGTTGTTGTACGAGTCCAGCACCTGCAGCTCATACCCGGCATCCCCAGGCCCCAACGACGCGAGAAAGACCCCGCTGTTCCCGCGCGCCTGCCCGCTGCCTGTGATGTCCGGCGGAATGCGCCACTCGATGTGCAGCTGGTAGTCTTCGAAGCGGCGCTTCGTCTCGATATTCCCGCCCGCCTTGTTCACCGTCAGGATGCCGTCGTGCACGATCCACTGCGCCGGCGTGTGATCCTGCGCGGAAACCCACTCATCCTCGTTCTTGCCATCGAACAGGACGATCGCATCCGACGGCGGCGCCGCATCCGTCGCACCCGGCGTCACCACCGGCGGCACGGGTGTCCACACCTCGGTCTCTTCGGGTTTCGGTTTTTGACTGGAATTCGTCTGACTCTGCGCGGGAAGGGAAGCGGCGGCTGCAACCAAGGAGGTCAAAGCAAGGAGAGACAAGATGTGTCTGGGCATAACGCAAGGAGAATACTCCTGTGCACGGTTCCCGCCAAAACGTCGCGCAGCAATTTCGTGTCCCGGCTTTGTCTCCAGTCTGCGTGTCACGTTCCGCTCTGTTCTAATCAGAACAGATGCCGCCTCTGTGGAAACCCGAAAGCTGGGAGCAGCGCCTCGCCGAACTCGAAGCCCGTTCCGGCGATCTGAAGGAAGCTCCTCTGCGCCGCGACGTGCGCTCCCTCGGCCTGCTTCTTGGGCGCGTCCTCCGCGAGCAGGCCGGCACGCCGCTCTACGAAAGAGTCGAAGAGCTCCGCCAGTCGGCCATCCGCCGCCGCGAACTGCAGTCCAAAGGCGAAATCCGCGACGCCGAGAACCTCATGCAGCTCGCCGTCCTCGCCATCAGTTCCATGCCCGTCGAGCAGGCCGAACGCCTCAGCCGCGCCTTCGCCTTCTACTTCGAGCTCATCAATCTGGCGGAGACGAACCACCGCAAGCGCCGGCGCCTCTCCATTCAGATCACTGGCGACCAGAAGCGCGAGACGCAGCGCGGCGAACTGCGCGGAACGCTGCGTGCCATGCGCGAAGCCGGCATCTCCGCCGACAAAGCTCTCGCGTGGCTGCGCCGCATCCTCGTCACTCCTGTCTTCACCGCCCATCCCACGGAAATCGCGCGGCGTTCCGTGCTCATGAAGCGTCGCCGCATGAGCGAATTCCTTGAAAAGCTCGACCGCATCCCCGCCTCCGACGAAGAACTCGCCGCTCTCGAAGAAGCCCTCACCGCCGAGATCACCGCGCTCTGGCAAACCGACGAGGTGCGCAGCCGCAAGCCCGCCGTCACCGACGAAATCCGCATGGGGCTCGACTACTACGATGTTTCCATCTTCGAGACCCTCCCCGGCCTCTACCAGGAGGTCGCCGCCGCGCTCAAAAGCGAGTACGCCCTCGACCTCGATCTCTCCGATCTCCCCTTGCTCCTTGCTTTCGGCTCCTGGATCGGCGGCGATCGTGATGGCAACCCCTTCGTCACCCCCGAGGTCACCCGCCAGGCGATCCTTGCCGCCCGCTCCCGCCTTCTGGACTGCTACGACCAGCGCCTCCAGCAGGCCATCGACTTGCTCACCACATCCGCGCAGCAGCTCCCCGTCAGCGATGAGCTCGTCGCCCGCCTGCACTCCTTCGAGGATGAGATCCACACCAGCACCGAAGCCTTCGGTGCCCGCTTCGAGTTTGAAACCTACCGCCGCTATCTGGTCTGCGTGCGTGCCCGCATCCAGCGCACCGCCGGCAAAACCGGCCCCGATCCCGATCAAATCGAGTCCTCGCTCGCCAGCCTTGCCGCCTACTGCTCGGCCAGCGACTTCCTTGAAGACCTCAGCATCGTCCGCCGTTCTCTCGCCGCCAATCAGGGCATTCGTCTCGCCGAAACCCTGATCGATCCCCTGCTGCTGACGGTCCGCACTTTCGGTCTGCATCTCCACGCCCTCGACATCCGCCAGCACGCGCGCATCCACCGCAAAGCCCTCGAAGAGGCCTCCGCCTGGGGTCATGGATCCGGTCGCGGGCAAAACGGTGCCGTCGCGCCCGCAGCCCTCAGCCCCGAGACCCGTGACGTCATCGAGACCTTCCGCGTCATCGCCGAAATCAAGAAAGGCTGCAGCCCCGAAGCCATCTGCCAGTACATTGTCAGCGGCGCGTCTTCTGTCGACGATGTCACCGCTGTTCTCTGGCTCGCGCGCCTCGGCGGCGTCGAAGTCGCCGGCCGCGGTGGTGACCCCGGTCTCATGCCCGTCCCTCTCTTCGAATCCATCGAAGATCTGCGCAACGCCCCGCGCATCTGCCGCGACCTGTGGACCTCGCCCGGCTACGCCAAACTCCTCGCCTCCTGGAACAACACCCAGGAGGTCATGCTCGGCTACTCCGACTCCAACAAAGATGGCGGCATGTTCACCAGCACCTGGGAGATCTTCTGCGCCCACCGCGCTCTCCACGACGTTGCCCACGAGTGCGGCATCCGCCTGCGCCTCTTCCACGGGCGCGGCGGCACCGTGGGACGCGGCGGCGGCCCCACGCATCGCTCCATCTACGCGCAACCCATCGGCGCCTTCGACGGCCAGATTCGCATCACCGAGCAGGGCGAGGTTCTCAACTGGAAGTACTCCGACGTCGTCCTTGCCGAGCGCAATCTCGAGCTCATGATTGCCGCCTCCCTCGATGCCCTCGCCCGCCCCAATGCGCTGCTGCCCAACGCGCGCTACTCCGGGGTGCTCAAAGCCTCGTGGGAATCCGCCTTCGCCGAGCTCTCCGAGATTTCCTATCGCTTCTACCGCCAACACATCCTCGAGGACCCCGAAGTTCTCCACTACTTCGAAATTGCCACCCCGGTCGCCGAGCTCGAGCACGCGCGCATCGGATCGCGCCCCTCGCGCCGCCCCGGACAAATCTCCTTCGCCAATCTTCGCGCCATTCCGTGGGTCTTTGGCTGGACGCAGAGCCGCCTCCTCGTCCCCGCCTGGTTCGGCGTCGGAGCCGCCTTCTCAGACTTTGCAAAGAAGCCGGGCGGACTCGCGCTTCTCCAGGAAATGATGGGCGACTTCCCCCTCTTCACCGACATCGTCCGCAACGTGGAGATGGCCCTTGCCAAAGCCGATCTCGGCATCGCCTCGCTCTACGCCTCCCTCGTCCCCGATGTCGCCCTCCGCGACCGCGTCTTCCTGATGCTCAAAGGCGAATTCGAGTGCACCCGTGACGCCATCCTCGCCGTTACCCGCCAACGCGACCTGCTTGAGTCCAACCCCGTCCTCGCGCGCTCCATTGTTCTGCGCAATCCCTATGTCGATCCCATGAGCCTCATCCAGGTCGACCTGCTCCGTCGCAAGCGCGCCGGCGAGGACACCGACGCGGTCAACCGCGCGATCGCCGGCACGATCAGCGGCATCGCTGCGGGCCTGCGCAATACCGGCTAACCGTCGAGGGACGCGCCGCACCAACGTAACACGCGTTCCAAAATGGAAACCTCCCGACCCTTGTTACCAATGCCGGAATGCGCCCGAGAAAACCTCCATCTTTCCCCTCTTCTGTCGCGCGTATCCTTTTACGCTCGGAGTGGAGGAACCTCGCATGCAGCCCGGACACCGCCCTGAGGATTTCCAGTCCATTCTGAGCCGCTTTCAAAACTGGGCTGAGAAGCACCCGGCCGACGGCAGCGGCAACGGACACGCGACCGCTCCCGTCCCGGAAGAGGAAATTCGCGAGATTCCCTACGAAGAAGCGATCCGCCAGCTACGCACCCGGCAGACCGCGGCACGCGCGCCGCGCCGCCCTGCAAATCCGAAAACGAAGGACGCGCTCGCGAACCCTTCTTCGCCTGCAACGCACCCCAGGTCACCCGCAAGCTTCACACCCCCCCTGCCGTCCGGACCCGCAGATCTGTCTTCATGGATTGCCAGCTTGCCCGTCATTCCCGCAACAGAACCGTTCACCGATCTAGAACTCGCGGATTCGAAGGTCGCGCCGGTACCCGATGTGTATGCCGAGCCTCCAGCAGAATCGCTTCAGCAACCGCCTCTTCCGCGCCAAGCTCCGCGCGCACGCATCCGGAAATCCTCCCCCGCCCGACGATCGATCGACGTCACAACTCCGAAGCCCGAAGTTCAGACTCCGAGCCGGGCAACAGCCTTGCCCAATCTTCCCGCCCGCGCTTTCGTCGATCTGGTTCCCGCGGCGCTCGCTCCTCGGCACAGACCCGCCCGGAACAGCTCGTCTCGCCTTACGAAGAAGAAACCAGCCTCCGGGGAACAGCCTCCTTGCCACGCGACTGCCCCTGCGCTGCCACCGTCCATCCCCAAACCGGCGACTCCCTCTCTGACATCCCGGCCGACAGCCCGGTCCGCTTCGGCCCGAATCAGCTCCGAACTGATCCGCAATCCGTCGATGATCGCGCCGAGGCTTTCGGCGCCCATTACTGCCTCTCCTGTCGCCCCCGCCCGAAGAGTCGCCGCCCCTGCCGCCGCGCCGTCGACGTCACGGAAGTCCAGGCATGCGCCTTTCCACCAGGTGCTTGCCGGTACGGTGCAACAACCGAAAGCTCTTCTGGCGCCAAAGAAGAAACTCGAGCCTGACCGCACCCGCCGCATCACCACACGCTTCACCCCCGCCGAGGAGCGCCGCATCGAGAGGCAGGCCGCAGCGCTCGGCATTACGGTTTCCGCGTATCTGCGTCGCTGCGCGCTTTGCGCGGTCGCGGCGCAGAATCCAGCCGGCGCACCCGCACCTGAAAACGTCAAACGCACGCGACGCAAAACCCAAGCATCCTCCGCGTTGCAGTCCGCAACATATACGTCTCCCCCGCCCTCGCTGTTCGCGGGCTGGTTCGCTCTCCTGCGCAATCGATTTCTCGGACCACCGATTCGCTTCTCCGAAGAAGCGTGAATCCGGCGCGCCGGCTACTGGTTCCCGGCCTTCTCCTGTTCCACCTGCGTCGCCTTATCGTTCTCGAACGTCACCGCCCACCGCTTCGGTCCCGCATTGTAGTAGACCGTCCGATTTCCGTAATCGGACGAGTTCGACTGCTGCATCACCCCCACCGCCATCGCTGTCTCCAGCTCCGTCATCCCCATCTTCGGCTGATGCGCATCCACCGCGGCCCACAACTCCTTCGGCCAGAAGTTGTACATCTGATGGGGATCGTCGTAGTAGAGGACGTTGTCGCAGTACCACGTCGAATCGTTCCCCTGAATTGTGCCGACCGCGGTTGCATATTCCTTCGCATCCCCCGGCATGGTGAACACCGCGAAGGCCTGCGCCGTCCCGCGCGGAACCCGGGTCTCCACGCTCGCCGGCACTTTCTCCGGCACGATGTCTTTGATGTCCAGCTGCTGCACGCTCGGCAGCACACCCGCCTTCTGCGCGAAGTCCACCCGATGCCCGGCGTATGGATAGTAGTCCATCTCATAGCCCGCCTGTACCCACACCGGCTTCCCGATCAGATCCCTGGCCGATTTCAGATCGTCGATAAACAGCTTGCGTGGCTGCACCATCTGCTCGTCGCTGAGGTGCGTCTCCTGCGGAGGCTGCGCAACCAGCGAAGGCTTGTTGCGTGCCACGTTAATCCGCCAGATACCGATCGCCGCGATCAGGATTGCCGGCGCCACAATCAAAGCAAGCTTTTGCCACGTCTTCATGATTCCGCTTTCATCGTCCTGTCTTCGCGTTTCTCAGCTTATTCAGATGCACGTCCCCCCGCGCAGGCGTGGAAGATTTGCCGCGAACCATTGGGCCAGCTCGCTGGTTCAAACTCGCTCGTTGCAGATTCGCTCCCTGCTCGCAGTCCCGCTTGCCCTTCCATCCGTTCAACAGCTCAGGCCAGCCCTCTGCGCGCCAGGTCCGCCAGCGCCAGCGTCAGGTGTCGCGACTCGTTCAGCGACCGCGGCCGCCGGACCGTGATCCCCAACCTCTGCGCAAAATCCCTAAACCCCACATCGACGTCGTAAAGAATCTCCACGTGATCGCACAGGAACCCAATGGGCTGGATCACCAGGTTCGTCACACCTTTCCCTCGCAGTTCCGCCAGCGTATCCTCCACGGTCGGCCCCAGCCACGGTCCCCCCGACATTCCCTGGCTCTGAAACGCAAACCACCACTCGCCCGGTCCGAGCCCAACGCGCTCCGCCACCAGTGTCGCCGTCAGCCGCGCCTGGTCCGCATAAGGATCGGGTGTGTCCGCCCCAGGATCCACCGCGTTCGCAACCCCGCCGGCAGACTCCTGCGCGGACAAGTCCGCTGCACGCAGGGCCTGCACCGTCCGCACCGGCACGCTGTGCGCCGTGAACAGCACCGGCACAGCTGCGCCCACTTCCTGGCTGAATGCATCGCGCATCGATCGCAGCCGTTCCGCAAACCCCGCGATCAGCTCCGGGTGCTCGGCCCAATGTTCGACGAACCGCAACTCCAGCGCATCGCCCGCAGCATCGAATACCGCCTTCCTGTAAAGCCCCACGCTGGTGCGTGAATTCTGCGGCGCCAGGCAGATCACGACGGCCCGCGTTACGCCGTCGCTGCGCATCTTCGCTACCACGTCCGCGATGTACGGCTTCCAGTTGCGCATGCCTACGTAAACCGGCACCCGCAGTTCCTCGCCCAGCAGCCGTCCTTGTTCCAGCGTGAGCGGGGTCAGGGGGCTGCCGCCGATCGCGGCAAAACGATGCTTCACTTCTTCGACTGCCTCCTGCGGCAGCGGTCGCCCCCGCGTCACGCGCATCAGATACTCCGGGATCTCCTCCACCGCGTCCGGTGTCCCGTGCGCCAGCAGCAATACCGCGTCAGTCACGCTGCACCCCCGGCACAGACTCACGTACGAACTTCACCACTGCCTGCACATTTGCCACCGGCGTTCCCGGCACGATCCCATGTCCGAGATTGAAAATGTGTCCCGGACGTCCGCCCGCCTGGTCGAGGATCTGCAGCACCCGTGTGCGAATCAGCTCCGGCTCCGCGAACAGAGTAATCGGATCCAAATTCCCCTGCAGCGCGCACGCGTAGTCCAGCTCCCGCCACGCCTTGTCCAGCGGCGTGCGCCAGTCCAGACCCAGCACGTCCGCTCCCGTCTCGCGCATCGCGGGCAACAGGCTTGCCGTGTCTACGCCGAAGTAAATCACAGGCACACCCAGCGCCTGGACTTCCCGCACCAGCGTCTTCGCCGCCGGCAGGACAAACTCTCGATAGTCCGGAATCGCCAGCGCGCCCGCCCAGCTGTCGAAGATCTGTATCACATCCGCGCCCGCCGCGACCTGCAGCCTGGCGAATTCCCTGAGCACCGTCACCAGCTTGTCCAGCAGCTTCCGCCACGCGTCCGGCTGCCGGTACATCAGCTTCTTTGTCTCGATGTAGTTGCGCGACCCGCCCCCCTCGATCATGTAGCTCGCCAGCGTGAACGGCGCGCCGCAAAACCCGATCATTCCCAGCCGCCCGTGAAAATGCGCCACCACTTTCTGGATCGCATCGCCCACATACGCCAACTCATCCGCCCGCGTCGTTATCAACGCGTCGATGTCCGCCGCCGTGCGCAGCGGCTTGTGGATCACCGGTCCCTCGCCCGCCTGAAACTCGAAATCCAGCCCCATCGATTCCAGCGGCAGGAGCAGATCGGCGAAGATGATCGCCGCATCCACATCCAGCTTCTCCGCCGCCGTGATGGTCACTTCCGCCGCCAGTTCCGGCCGCTTGCAGATCTCGACCAGCGAATGGTGCCGCCGCACCTCCATGTATTCCTGCATGTACCGCCCCGCTTGGCGCAGAAACCACACCGGAGTGCGGTCCACGGGCTGCCGCAAACACGCACGAACGAATCGGTGAGCGGAGAGATCGGAAGAGTCGTGTGTCATGAGGCGTACGAAATGAAGTTATCAGGAAGGCACGCGATACGAAAACGGCCCGAAATCCAGGTAGAGATTTCGGGTCCTTCCATACCCCGATGCTCAGTTGTGCGCGCCGCTGCGTGTCGCCGCCGGGCGCGGATCACTTCTTCTTCGTCGGCCTTTTGGCGCCGCTCTTCTTCGCTGCCTTATTCTTCGGAACCTTGGCGCCCGCCTTCCGCGCCTCCGACAATCCGATCGCGATCGCCTGCTTGCGACTCGTGACCTTCCTGCCGCTGCGCCCGCTCTTCAACGTGCCGATCTTCTTCTCGCGCATCGCGCGCGCCACCTTCTTCGCGGCTCCTGCACCATACTTGCTGGTCGATGGGTTTCTCTTTGTTGGCATTCGACCCTTCTCCCTTCTGCTGTATTGGGAAGCAGCGGGAAAGTTGGAGGTTGCGCGATCAGATTTTCAGGGGAAGCCGATCTGGAAAATGTTGAGCCGCCGGGCCAACGCGCACCGGGATCCTTCCGCAATCTCTGTGCTGAAGGCTTCTTAACCTGCGCCGACGGTCGCCGGCAGAATGTCTTCGACATCCACCCACTGCGTGGGATACTCGCCCGTGTAGCAGGCGACGCAGAACTTGTTCCCCTCGCCTCCATCGCACGCCTGACGCAATCCATCCAGAGACAAATAGGACAGCGAGTCCGCTTCGATGAAGCGCCGGATCTCTTCAATGGTGTTGTTGGCCGCAATCAGCTCCGACTTGCGCGGCGTATCCACCCCGTAGAAGCACGGCGAAATCGTCGGCGGACAGCTGATCCGCAGATGCACTTCGCGCGCCCCTGCCTGCCGCACCATCCGCACGATCTTCCGGCTTGTCGTGCCGCGAATGATCGAATCGTCGATCAGGATGATCCGCCGTCCCTCGAGCAGATTGCGCACCGGATTCAGCTTCAGCTTCACCCCGAAGTCACGCACCCGCTGCTCCGGCTCGATGAACGTACGCCCGACATAATGATTGCGAATGAGCCCGAAACGGAACGGTACGCCGCTCTCCGCCGCGTACCCGATGGCCGCCGTCACACCCGAGTCCGGTACCGGCACCACCAGATCCGCCGGCACATGCGACTCGCGCGCCAGCTGCCGCCCCATCTCTTCGCGGCTCTCCTGTACCCACCGCCCGTAGATCATGCTGTCCGGCCGTGCAAAGTACACATGCTCGAAGATGCAGCTCGATTGCTGTGCCGCTGCGTATTGCCGCGATGTGACTCCATCGGCGCTCACCATCACCAGCTCGCCCGGCAGCACATCGCGCTCGAACCGTGCCCGCAGCAGATCGAACGCGCACGTCTCCGACGCAAACACAACCGTGTCCGGCCCGGCGGCGTTCACAATGCGCCCCATGGACAACGGTCTGAACCCATGGGGATCGCGCGCCGCAAACACCCGGTCCCGCGTCATCATCACAATCGAAAACGCGCCCTCCAGCTGCCGCAGGGAGTCCGCAATCGCATCCACCAGCGTGGTCGCCTGCGAATGCGCGATCAGCTGCACGATGATTTCCGAATCCGACGTTGTTTGAAAGAACGCGCCCTTGCGCTCCAGGTGCACACGCAGATTGCCCAGGTTCACCAGGTTTCCATTGTGCGCGATCGCAATCAATCCCTTCGTCGACTCGACCCGGATCGGTTGCGCATTTAGCAGCGCCGAATCGCCCGTCGTCGAGTAGCGCGTGTGCCCGATCGCCATGTCGCCCTTCAGCCGCGCCAGCACCTCGTCGGTGAAGATTTCGCTCACCAGGCCCATGCCCTTGATGTTCGAAAGATGCGTGCCGTCTGCCGTTGCAATCCCCGCCGACTCCTGCCCGCGATGCTGCAGCGCATACAGCGCCAGATAGGCCTGCCGTGAAGCGTCCGGATGCCCATGAATCGCCACGACGCCGCAATGCTCACGCAGCTTGGGGTCCTGTAAATCCTGACTCTCCCTCGCACCTGTCATCGTGAGCGAAGCGAAAGGCCTCGTGTTTCGTTCTGCATCGGGGTACGGCTTCAAACCCAGGTCTGGAATTCCTTCGCAGATCAACCGCCTCACGCGGTCACCTCGGCGGCCAGCAGCGACTCCAGCGCACTCGACCAAATGGGCTTCAGCTCTTCCCCGACCCACGCCGAAACCACCGAAGTTCCGTCGACACTTATCTCCAGCGCCCCGCTACCCACCTCTCCAATCTCCAGGCTGAATAACCCATAACTTTCCGCAATCGCCTTGAGCTCTGCGACCTTCTCTGGCCCGCAACTCACAATCGCCGCGCTGGCCGGTTCCGTGAACAGCATCTCCGACGGCGCCGCCGCAACCCGTGGATTCACCTCGCCAATCCGGATCACCGCTCCCGTCTCGCCCCCGACGCACGCCTGCGCCAGCGACACCGCCACCCCCCCGCCTCCCACATCCCGCGCCGATGCGAGCACACCGCCGGCCGCCAACTCCGCCAGCGCCTTTTGCAGACGCGCCTCGGCCTCCAGACTCAGATGCGGCGGCAAGCCCCACAAACTCCCCAGGCAAGTCTTTGCAAATTCCGAACTGCCCAGCCGCCGCAGATCCTCCGTTCGCGACGCCGCATTCGCTTCGCGGATCTCTCCGCCTCGTCCGGACAAAAAGAAAATCGCATCGCCTTCGCGACGGAAATCCGCCGGCACCGCCTTCGTCACATCCTCCAGCAGCCCAACAATCCCCACCACTGGCGTCGGATAAATCCCCTCGCCCCTCGTCTCGTTGTAGAGCGACACATTCCCGCCCGTAATCGGCGTGCCCAGCGCGGTGCAAGCTTCGGCAATCCCATCGATTGCCGCCGAGAGCTGCGCCATGATCTCCGGCTTCTCCGGATTCCCGAAATTCAGACAGTTCGTCGCCGCCACCGGAGTCGCGCCTGTGCATGCCACCTTGCGCGCCGCCTCCGCCACCGCATGCATCGCCCCGAGCTTTGGATCAAGCCAGCACCAGCGCCCATTGCCCGCCAGCGCCATGGCCAGTCCGCGCTCGTGACGCAACCCCGAACCATCCGGAGCCCCCGTTCCCTTGATCCGCATCACGCCCGCTTCGCCGCCCGGTCCCTGCACTGTGTTCGTCTGCACCATCGAGTCGTACTGCTCAAATACCCATCTCTTCGAGCAGAGATTCGCCGACGCCAGCAGTTTCTTCAGATCCGCGTTGCAGTCCCTCGGCTTCTGCAGTGCCGCCAAAACCCCGGTCGGCGGATCCAGCGGCGCCCCGATCTGCTCCGGCCGCGCCCACGTGCCCACCGGCCGGTTGTACAGCGGACACTCATCCGTCAGCGATCGATTCGGAATGTCTGCCATCAGTTCGCCATGATGGAACACGCGCAACCGGGGCTCGCCGATCACTTCGCCGACAATTACGCCTTCCAGGCCCCACTTCGCGAAGACCCGCAGCACCTCAATCTCGCGGCCCTTCTCCGCCACCAGCAGCATGCGCTCCTGGCTTTCGCTCAACATCATCTCGTAGGCCGTCATGCCGGTCTCGCGCTGCGGCACGTTGTCCAGATCCATCTCGATGCCCACGCCGCCCCGTCCGCCCATCTCGCAACTGGAACTCGTCAGCCCCGCTGCACCCATGTCCTGGATGCCCACCACCGCGCCGGTCTGCATCGCCTCCAGACATGCCTCGAGCAGCAGCTTCTCCATGAACGGATCCCCCACCTGCACGTTGGGCCGTTTCTGCTCCGAGCCTTCCTTGAACTCCTCGCTCGCCATCGTCGCGCCGTGGATTCCATCGCGCCCCGTGCGCGCGCCAACATAAATCACCGGGTTCCCGATCCCCGCGGCCTTCGCGTAGAAAATCTCATCCCGCCGTACCAGCCCCAGCGAAAACGCATTCACCAGCGGGTTTCCTGAGTAGCACGGCTCGAACTTCGTCTCGCCGCCCAGATTCGGCACGCCGAAGCAGTTGCCGTAGCCCGCGATCCCATGCACCACGCCCTCCACCACGGAGTGATTCTTCCGCACCAGCTCTTCGCTGGCACCGGTCTCGGGCTCCAATGGCCCAAACCGCAGCGAATCCATGACCGCCAGCGGCCGCGCTCCCATCGTGAAGATGTCCCGCAGGATTCCGCCCACGCCCGTTGCCGCGCCCTGATACGGCTCGATGTAGGAAGGATGATTGTGGCTCTCGATCTTGAACGCGCACGCCCAGCCGTCACCCACGTCGATGATGCCCGCGTTCTCCCCGGGTCCCTGCACCACCAGCCTGCTGCGCGTCGGCAGCCGCCGCAGATGCACTTTCGATGACTTGTAGGAGCAGTGCTCGCTCCACATCACGCTGTAAATGCCCAGCTCGGTCAGGCTCGGCGTGCGGCCCAGCGCCTCTTCAATGCGACGATATTCATCCGGGGTGATGCCGTGCTGGGTGAGAAGTTCTGGCGTAACGGTCGCCGGCGAGGGCGCCGGGGTCCCCGACTCGCCCGCATTTGGCGTGGTGGGGTGCTGCGCCACTGCGGCTGAAGAATTCATGTCCGGTTGAACCTTATTGTCGCATGCCTGGCAAGGGGCGAATCCGATCCCCGCAGCCGTTTTCCACGCATCCACTCGCCAAACTCCGTACACCTGCCTGCGCGAACAGGAGTACGATGACAGCCAGCATCCTGACGATCACTCTCCGGCGCTGCGCCCAGGATGCAGCCTGAGAGGCGAATCGTATGGCGGAACGGGTTTGCCCCTGGTGGATGGGCCCGCTGCTGCTCAGTCCCCTGCGCCGCTGGACCATCCGGCCTGAGCGTCTTCTGGCTCCTTACGTTCGCGACGGTATGACGGTGCTCGAGCCCGGCCCGGGCATGGGTTTCTTTACGCTTTCTCTCGCGGATCTGGTCGGTCCGCACGGTAAAGTGATTGCTGTTGACGTGCAGCCCAAAATGATCGAAGCGCTGCAACGCCGCATCGAGCGAGCCGGACGCGAAGGCCGCGTCGCAACTCGCATCGCCGGCCGAGACTCCCTGCAGATCGCCGACCTCGCGGGCAGCATCGACTTTGTCCTTGCTTTTGCCGTGGTCCACGAAACGCCATCGCCGGAGCGCTTCTTCCGCGAGATCACTGCCGTCCTCAAACCCGGCGCCACACTGCTGCTCGTCGAGCCTTCCGGCCACGTGCGCAAAGAGAAATTCGCCGCTGAACTGCAGGCAGCACAGGACGCCGGTCTCGCCATCGCGGCCTCGCCCGTCATCCGCCGCAACCACGCCGCCCTGCTGCGCAAGGCATAATCGCTTGCCCTTTCCGCCCTCGCGGGCTATGCGTGCACCGGCGCGCGTGCCGCCGCATGAATCCCCAGCAGCGTCTCCAGCAGAGCTTTCAGATTGGTCACATCGAGCGCGTTCGCCCCATCCGACTTCGCCTCGGCTGGGTTGTCGTGCACCTCGAGGAAAATCCCATCCACGCCCGCAGCCACCGCCGCTCGCGCCAGCAGCGGAATAAACTCCGGCTGTCCGCCCGAAACGCCATTCGCGCCCGACGGAATCTGCACCGAGTGCGTCCCGTCAAACACTACCGGCGCAAACCCGCGCATCACCGCAAGCGACCGCATGTCCACCACCAGGTTGTTGTAACCAAAACTCGCGCCCCGTTCTGTCAGGAACACCCGCGTATTTCCCGTGCTGCCCACCTTCTCGACCGCGTGCCGCATATCCCACGGTGCCACAAACTGCCCCTTCTTCACGTTGATCGCGCGTCCCGTCCGCCCCGCCGCTGCCAGCAGATCGGTCTGCCGGCACAAAAACGCCGGAATCTGCAGCACGTCCACGCCCTCGGCCGCGATCTCGCAGTGCGCCGGCTCGTGCACGTCGGTCAGCACCGGCAGCCCCGTCGCTTCGGCCAGGCGCCGTAGAATCGCCGTGCCCTCCACCAGCCCCGGCCCGCGAAAACTCTTCACCGACGTCCGGTTTGCCTTGTCGTACGACGCCTTAAAGATGTACGGAACCCTCAGGTCCGACGTGATCCGCTGGATCGTCTCCGCCATCGTGCGCACGTGTTTCTCGCTCTCGATGACGCACGGCCCTGCAATGAGAAACAGCGGCCCGCCCCCCACCCGTACTGGCCCGATTTCAAATTCCTGGTTCACGAAAACAGGGTACAGGTTTCGGGTCGCAGGTTACAGGCGCTGCCCCGATTCCCCGAGACCGCCCTGTCTCCTGTACGCCGCTTCAGTTGCAATTCGCCTGCTCGAATCCCAGCGCCAGCAGCAGTTTCGTCACCGTGGCGCAGGCATTCTGCTGCGCTTTGCCCAGAATCCCCGCCTCCAGCGCCGACTGCCGCAGATTCTCCACCGCCTGCTGGCGCACTTCGCCCTCCAGGCTCGGATCTACCGGCACCAGAATCCCCGTCTCCCGCGAGTAGACGTGCGTCTTCTTGTCGTCGAGCGCCACCGTGAAGATCTCCGCCGGCGGCAGATGGATGTAGACCGTTTTCCCACTCAGCCGCACATCGTTCGTGTTCAGTTGTCCCAGGTTGACGCCCGCGATCGCCTCGCCATGCACTTCCAGCAGAATCCTGTCTCCGGTAAGAAACGCCGGCAGGATCCGCCCCTCGCGATCCCCCGAAACCATCTTGTCCATCGTGTACGACACCGACTCCAGCCGTGACAGCCGCCGGACCTGCTCCACCACCGTCGGCTGCGATGTGTCGATGCGCAGCGAACGCCCGCTGACCGCGCTCGCCACCCGATCCCAGATCCCTCGCTTCGCCTCGTGCAGGAACAGCGCGAGGATCGCTCCGCCGACTACCAGGCCGCACAACAGCGCAAGCAGAATCGCCGGCATCAGGCCGGGCCTGCGACGTGCGGGTTCCGAGGAGACCAACGTCATATGGGGATTCGATGATAACGCTGTCTCCGCAGCCGTATCCGCACAACGCTCGCGAACCCAAAAGTAAATCCACGATCCGTGACTGCGATCACAGGAATCCCGGCATGCACCGCCGCACTATAAGGACAGGAGTACACGCTATGGAAGTCACCGTCAGTCATCTCGGCGCGGTACAGTTCGAGATCAAAGCCCGCCGCCACACCGTCGTCTGCGATCAACCGGTCGAAGGTCACGGCTTCGACGAGGGCATGACCCCTCCAGAGCTCTTCCTCGCCTCGCTCGGCGCCTGCGCCGCCTACTACGCCGCGGACTTTCTCCGCCAGAAAAACCTCGCCGCCGAGGGCACACGCGTGAAGGTCGTCGCGGACAAGGTCATGAACCCACCCCGCATCGACAACATCCGCATCGAAGTCGAATTGCCGCTCGCCCTCGATGAGCGCAACCGCGAGGGCGTCGACCGCGCCGTCCATCGCTGCCTCATCCACAACACCCTGATGAATCCGCCGAAGGTGGAAATCGCCGTCCACGCCCCGGCCGCGGTCTGATCGCGGGATCCTTCCCCGCTTTGAATTTGCCTCTGTGTTCTCCGTATTGGACGGCAAACCGCGGACGATCTCGCCCTATCCCCGCCCCACTTCCACCCTGGCCGTCTCCGCCTCGCTCTGCGCGTGCTCGCGCCTTCGCCGGTTCGCGTAGCTCGCCTCAATGAACTTCGCAAACAACGGATGCGGCTCCAGCGGCTTTGACTTGAACTCCGGATGAAACTGACAGCCCAGGAAGAACGGATGTTCCGGGATCTCCACGATTTCTACATAGGTCCCGTCCGGCGTCGTCCCCGTGATATTCAGCCCTGCGCCTGTCAGCAGCGCCTCATATTCCCGATTGAATTCGTAACGGTGCCGGTGACGTTCTGAAATCTCCGTCTTCCCGTAAGCTTTCGCCGCCGCCGATCCCGCCTCCAGCAGGCACGTCCATGCCCCCAGGCGCATCGTCCCGCCCATCTCCTCCACACCTGTCAGCTCGCGCAGCTTGTAGATCACCCGATGCGGCGTCGCCGGATCGAACTCGCTCGAATTCGCCCCCTGCAATCCACACACGTTACGCGCGTATTCGATGCACGCCGTCTGCATTCCCAGGCAAATCCCGAAATACGGCACATGCCGCTCCCGCGCATAGCGGATCGCATTCAGCATCCCCTCGATCCCGCGTTTGCCAAAACCGCCCGGCACCAGGATTCCGTCAAATCCCTGCAGCTGCTCCTCGTAGCCCGGCTCCTCCAGACCTTCCGCCTCGATCCAGGTCACATTCAGCTTCAGGTTATGCTGCAGCGCGCCGTGTACCAGCGCTTCCTTCAGAGATTTGTAACTGTCCTCGTACTCGACATACTTCCCCGCAATCGCGATCGAAACCTCATCCGCCGGGTTGTAGCAGCGCCGCACCAGCTCCGACCACCGGCTCAGATCCGGCTCCGGCGTTGACAGGTGCAGATACTTCAGCGCCAGCCGGTCCACACCCTCCTGCGCAAACGTGAGCGGCACCTCGTAGATCGAATTCACATCCCGCGCTGTAATGACCGCCTGGTCCTCGAGATTGCAGAACAGCGCAATCTTGCTCTTCACCTCGCGCGACAAAAACCGGTCCGTCCGGCACAGCAGAATATCCGGCTGGATCCCGATCGAAAGCAGTTCTTTCACCGAGTGCTGCGTCGGCTTGGTCTTCAGCTCCTGCGCTGCGCCGATCCACGGCACCAGCGTCACGTGCACAAACACCGTGTTCTCGCGACCCAGTTCCTGCCGCACCTGCCGGATCGCCTCCAGGAACGGCAGCGACTCGATGTCGCCCACCGTCCCGCCGATCTCCACAATCGTGACATCGCCCTCCGCCGCCACTTTGCGCATCGCGTTGCGAATTTCGTTTGTCACGTGCGGAATCACCTGGACCGTCTTTCCCAGGTAATCGCCGCGTCGCTCCTTCAGGATGATCTGCTCGTAAATCCTTCCCGTGGTCCAGTTGTTGTCGCGGCTTAGTTTCGCGTGCGTGAAGCGCTCGTAGTGTCCGAGGTCCAGATCCGTCTCCGCGCCGTCGTCGGTGACAAAGACCTCGCCGTGCTGGAAGGGCGACATCGTCCCCGGATCCACGTTCAGGTACGGATCGAACTTCATCAGGTTGACTTTGAGGCCACGGCTTTCGAGAAGACACCCAATCGAGGCGGCGGCAAGTCCCTTGCCGAGGCTGGACACAACTCCGCCGGTCACAAAAATGTACTTCGCAGACATTTTCGCGTCACCTTGTTTGGATTTGTGTGCTGGGCGAACCAGGCGGGCACGATCAAGTATCGCAGGAAGTTTCCCGGAAAGGAAGACCTTTTCTCCTGCGCGGGCCGCTCGCGCGTTCGCCCGACGTGCCCGACTGTGTTCAGTCCCGCGGCATACAATACCGTCACCACCGCCTCAATCCACTTTCACTGGTTTCTCCTCGCCGCCTTCCGGAGGTTGTCGTGAAGAATCGCTGGCCAGCATGGGTTTCCAGCCGCTCCGTCTCGATCGCCCTGAACGTTGCCGTTATCCTCTGCGTCTTCCTCATCGCTCTGCTCGCCATCGACCTGGTTCGCCACTGGACGCTCCAGTCGCCCGCGACCATCGTCTACAGCAACCAGAAAACGGAGCTTACCGACGCCCTCGAAACCTTCAAAGAGCGCTTCGACGACGAAGAGACCCTGCTCGATAAGCTGGCCGCTCTTACCGGCGTTTACACGCTCATCCTGGCCGCAGCCGCCTGGGCCGGTCTCGCCCAGGCCCGCTCCAAAGCGGAAGCCGAGTACGCTGATCTGAGCGCAAAGATCGAACAGGTCCGTGGCGACATTCCCTCTGTCTACGCCCTCAATCGCCGTGTGGACGACGTGCTGCGCATCATCCTCGTCAAGCTGCCGCCGGAGACCAACGTAACTCTTGCGGAAAGCTATAAGGCGCTCAGTCCGCACGATCGCCAGATCGTGCTGGTCAATGAATTGAGCATGGCTGCTCTCGATGTGTTTGAGCTCGCGGCCAATAGCAACACGCGCGTTCGCGCCTCGGTGATCTATAACAGTCTCGCTCGCTTCTATCTCATGCGCTCGCTCTTCGAAGATCGCGAACAGAACCAGGCCAGGATGAAGCTCTATCTCGAAAAGGTTCGCGAGCTGGAGGACAGTTTCCAGACCGCCATCTCCTGGCGGGTGGAAGGCATGATGTCCCTCGTCAACTACCAGGCCGAAGAGGAGCGCCAGGAGAAGGCGGCTGAAAAAGGCCAGAGCCGCAACCCATCCTTATTGCGCGGTCTGCTCGACGACATGAAAGGCTGCTTTAGCGCTGCCACACGCATCGACGAAAATGAGGCCGGTGCCTCGTACAACCTGGCCTATGCGGTGGGTATCTTTGAAAAGAAGCCGCTCGAGGCCGTCAGCCTCCTGCAGAATCTCGTCAACCGGCGCGACCATATCGCGGACTATCAGCGCGTGAAGTTTCTGCCCGATTCCTGCCAGAATATCGCCTGCTTCCACATGCGGTACCTGCTTTCGATCGAGGGTAAGCCCGAGAAGACTCCGGCTCTGTGCCGCAGGCACGAACAGGAAGCCCTTCAGGCCTGTCGGCTCGGCAAACAGATTGCCGTCCGGAACGGCGTACAGGACGACTTCCTCAAGGCCCTCCAGACCGAGTTCAAGCCCGGCGGGGATCTGGTTCTCCTCGAACGCTTCTATCCCATGGAGGTGAAGAAAATCTGCACCCCCGATCAGGACGCGAAGCCCACGACACCGTGATCCTGTTCTTAGGTGGAAACGCGAGAGCGCGCGGCGATGGAAAAACCGCCTGCGCGACGGAACTACGTGTTCTGAGGACGGATACGCATAACTCTAACCTCTTCTGAAGAATACTCCTCCTGACGCGCCGGAAACAAACGAAAAGACCGCCGATCCCCAACTCCTTCTTCCACCTTCACTTCCGCGATCATCGGCACCCTCCCCTACCCCAACTCGCCATGAGGTGTCACGGGTCCCGGCTTCGGTCGCCTTGCTATTGGCTACTCCGCCTTGTAGCTCCCCCCGCCCCACGAATAACTCACGCTCGGTGCGCACCCGGGATCGGGCTGGGCCTCTTCCTTTGATGTATCCAGCATCGGCTGCCGGTTGATGCCGGCAAATTTCACCGTTGTCACGCCCGACGCCGCTCCCTTGCCCCCGGTCAGCAGCGGCACCACAATTCGCCCCTCGGCATTCGCTCGCGGATGCAACTCGCGCACCTGGTCGCCCGTGCTGGCCTCCAGCTTCAGCGCCGCGTTGGCCGGGAACCCCGTGCCGTCGATCAGCACCAGCCCCGCATCCTTCATGCCCAGGATCACCTGCAGCCTGCACCCCTTGTCCTCATTCGCGATCGGGAAGGGAATCGTGCTCGCCGCCACATGCCGCTTTCGATCCTCCGTCACCAGGGCCACGCGCACTGCCTCTCCCGGCGCTGCGGTTGTCACAATCTCCACCGGTTGGTTCGGCTTGATCGTCTCCGCGCACGAGGGCGGCGGTGTGAAGGCCGGCGGCGCATTGCCAACGGCCCCGTTGGGAGCCGGTGCCGCGCTCAGCTTCGATACCGGTGCCTGCGCCTCTGCCGCTTCGGCCGGCGTGCCGCCGCTCGCAGCCGCCGCCCGCCCCTGCTGCGTCGCCAGTGTGTCGCTGCATACCGCAACGCCCTTTGTGTTAAATCCAATGCCCCCCATCAGCGTCTTCGCCTGTTCGTTCAGTGGCCATCGCACCAGCATGACCCGGTCGGCCGGCGTAAAACCGGTTCCCGTGATCCGATACGTGACCTGCGTTCCCTCCGGCGTCTTGATGCGCCCCACTTCGGTCAGCGCCATCGACAGGCCCGCTGTGTCCATCTCCGGACCCCAGTGCGCCTGCAGCGTCGCCAGCCGGATCGCCGCATTCAGCACCTGCTGCTCGCGCTCCTGCTGCAGCTCCGCCGGCGTCAGCGTACGGGGCTCGGGAGGCAGATCCTCCAGCTGCAACTTCGGGGGGGTCGATGGCGTCGGTGCCGGGGCCGATGACGGTTGCGCCGGATTCTGCGGCTGCGATGCGGTCGATTGCCCCAGGGAAGAAGCACCAAATACGGCTGCGAGACTCCACGCAGCCAGAACAGATCGGGAAACCATACCTCTGAGGATAGTCCAAAGCCCGCGTACCGCGCGCCTGCCGCGCGCCCTTAACCTGCCCCGCGTGCCCTGTGATACCTTGGCATCCATCCGGCGCGCGCCGCGCCCACCAGGATCCGCATGCCCCTTCAGATTGAAGAGCGTTTCTGTGGCAATGTCTTCATCCTCCAGTGCACCGGCCGCATCGTCCAGGGCGAAGAGCTGAAAGCTCTCGAAGCCGTGCTCGACAAGGTTGTGCGCGAATTCCACCGCGTCGTCCTCAGTATCGCCGGCGTCACCCGCGCCGACAGCTCCGGCGTCGGCCTCGTCGTTCGCTACGCCGCGAACCTCCGCAAACGCGGCGGCGACATCCGCCTCGCCACTCCGCCGCCCTTCATTACCGAAATTCTCGAAATCACCCTGCTCAATACCGTCATCGATTCCTACGACGTCGAGCAGGACGCCGTTCTTTCCTTCCTCCGCCAGCCGTGGCCGCCCGGCGCGCACGATCACCCCGGCCACCGCGTCCTGGTCGTCGACCGCTCGCCTGATCTCGGCGCCTTCGTCCGCGTCGTCCTCGCCCGCCACGGCTTCGATGTCCGCTCCGCCAGCCTCGTCAGCGACGCCCGCGTTCTCCTCCTCGTGCATTCTGCCGACTACGTCCTTGTCGGCCCCGGCACGCCGCAGAAGCCCGCCACGGCCATCCTGGCCGCGCTCAAAAACCTCGCCCCCAGGGCCCGCGCCCTCGAGTTGACCCCCGACTTCCGCACCCTTGACGCCCACCAGGCCGCCGAGCTTCTCCTTGAAATGTTCCAGGAAGGCAGCGCCTAGCCGGTGTGCCCCGACCCGCGTACATTCCTCAGCGATGATCCCCGCCCCGCTGCTGCCGCACCCTCTCCAGGTTCTCCTGCACCTCCGGGCTGTGATCGCCCAGCGCGATCGCCCGCTCCAGCTCCAGCTGTGCCCCGGCAAGGTCGTGCATTTGCGCCAGAACAAGCCCCATCAGGCTGTGGCTCAGTGCGTTCTCCGGCTTGAGTGCGATCGACTGTGACAAATAGCTTCGCGCCTGCGCCGCATCTCCGTCCTGTATTGCCACTACTCCGTTCAGATACAGGACCTCCCAGCTCTGCGGAAACGCATGCAGCAAATCCTGTCCCTCCGTCTTCGCCTTCGCCGCGTCGTTCCCGATCAGCACGCGCAGACAATGCAGCGCCGTATCCAAATCTGCCGGATGCCGCGCCCGCGCCAGGCCGAAAACCTCCTCGGCTTCGTTGGTCCGCCCCGCCTGTACCAGCACATCCGCCAGCTCGTTCGCAATCGCCAGCGAATCCGGCGAAGTGTTCAGCCCGTCCTCCAGCGCCGCGATCGCCTGGTCCGCCCCGCCCGTGCCCGCATACGCCAGCCCCAGATTCAAACTCTGCGTCGCATCCCGCTGCCGTGCCGCCCGCGGATTCTCCAGCAACACGATCGCGGGCCTGAACTCCCCGTCCAGCACCAGCTCTTCCGAAAGCCCGTCGAGCGCCTCCTCCGACTCCGGATCGAGCGCCAGCGCCGCCTTCCATTCCGTCTTCGCTTCGTCGAACCGATGCAGCTGATCGAAGACGCCGGCCAGAATCAGATGCGTCTTCAGATTCCAGCTCGCCATCTGCTCCGCCGCCTGCAACGGTGCCACCGCATCCGCCGCATCGCCGGAGAAAAACAGGCTGGTGCCGAACATGAACGCCACGTTGGCCGAATCCGGCTTCATCCGCAGCGATTCCGCAAACGCCCGCGCCGCGCACCCGTATTGTTGATCGTTCGCCAGAGCGATACCCAGGTCCGCAAACGTGTCCGCCGTCGGATGGTCCGCCAGTTGCGCGCGCATCGACGCCGGTGCCTCGCACCTTTGCGCCGCAGCCGAGACCATCGCCATCCCGGCCATCCACAACGCCGCTGCAGCGAAGCCGCGGCCGAGACCCAGGAGCAGGCGTCCCCTCATCGCCCGTTCCCCGATGCTTTTGCCGGCGCATCCACCACATGCACCTGAATCTCGGTGATCGCGTCGCCTGCCATGTTCACAAACTCGGGCAGGTTCACCGCCCGGTTTGCCGCGGTCGCATTGTCGATGATGATCGCCGGACTGTCCTGTCCCTCCGCATCGATGTGCGTCAGATACATCTGCGTATACGCCGACCGCGCCTTCGACGCGAACACCATCCAACGCCCGTTCGGCGAAAAGCTGTGCCACGAATTCATCCGGCTCGTATTGGCCCGCATGCGTCGCGCCTCGCCGCCGCTGAACGGGGCGATATACAGCTGGCTGTCCGGCCGCATCAGTTGCCCGTTGCGGCACTCGACAAAGACGATCCACTTCCCGTCCGGCGAAATCCTGGGAAACGTGTTGCTCATCCCGTTCTGCGAGGCGCCTTCGATCCGCTCCGCCTTTCCGCCCTTTCCCTCGTTGAAGGGAACCCGATACAGGTCGTACTGGATCTGCGTCTCGTTGGCATCGTTGGCGCGGAACGCCGGCCCCTGTCCTGGTTCCCGTGGCGCCCTCGCCGCAGCTCGCGCAAACACGATCCACCTGCCGTCGTGACTCCAAACACCATCCGTTTGCACGAACTGTGGATCGTCCGCTCCCGGCAGCGGCTGGCGCAGCCCCGTCTCCTGGTCGTACCACTCCAGAATCCCGCGCGTCGGATAGAACACCTGCAGAAACCGGTAGTCCATAAAGTTCGTCACGTAGAACGTGTCCAGCAGCCGGAAGGTTGGCCCCGCAAAGGTGCTCAGCACATAACGCCCGTCCGGCGACACGCGCGACATGAACCCTACCCGCGTCTGGCCCACCCGCCCGTCCGTGTTCCAGTGCACCAGATCTTTGCCGGCGATCGTCATCTGCTTCCGCACCGGCGCAATCGCATACAGCCCCTTGTCATTCGCTGGGCCATCGATATCCATCCCCAGCGTCCTGCCGTCCGCCGAGAACGAATGGCAGTTCCCGCACGTCGGCATGTCCTGCAGCACCGTGTGGCTCTCCGCCAGCCGGATATCCCGCACCCGCCAGCGAATCAGGTGCATGTTCACATTCGCCAGCGGCTGCACCACCCCGCTCGTGTTCTCCGTCGGCATCAGCGGCACGTCGCGGTAGAAAATCACCCCGTCCACCGGATCCCGCGACGTCGTAAACGTCACCTGTGCCCGCGAAACCGCAACCCGCGCCCCGCTCCCCCCGTCCTCCCGATATCCCGTGATCGTGATCGTCGCCGGTTGCTGTGCGCTCTCCGCCTGGATCCTCGCCCACGTCTCCCGATCCGGCTTCCACGTCCATGTCGCTGCTTCCGCCGGCGTCAGCCTCGGCAAATCGTCCTTGTTCGCCACGCAGGCCGGATCGATCTCTCCCACCGCGAGCCGCTCGCCCCGCGTGACGGCGTGGATCGGAGCAGCCTTCCCGGCAAACACGACATCGATCGTCCACGAGCTTCCCGCCGCATCCCGCCACCAGAACGTCGGCGGCGTGATCCCCGGCGGAAAAATCGATCCGTTCTCCGGATAATCGATGGCGATCGGCCACAGCACCGGCGCCGGTCCCGATACCGCTCGCATCGGGACGGCGTACAGGGCCAGCAGCACCAGGACGCCAGCGCCGAACACACGCAGCCCGCGTTCGAAACCCATACCAGCGATGCTGGCAGGCCGCCGCAACGACTCTCAGTGATGGCGGTCACGCGTACAGCTTGTCCGCGGCCGTTGGTAGAAAATGTGGATCCGCGATTCGGCATCCGATTTACCGGCTACCGGCTCGTCTCCCGCACCGGATCGCTCGCCCCGTTCAGGAACCCCGGATCCATCGCCTCGATATCCACCCTCACACTCGTCGTCTTCGCCGTCGGAAAATCGCGCGGCACCTTCTGCGTCACGCGCCCCGTCGCCGCCCACTCTGTCCCGCGCTGCAGCAGCGTCATCAGCCCTACGCAACTCAGCGCCTCCACGTCGTGCCCCATCGGCGTATGAAACACCCGCCCCCTGCCATACGCAATCGTCATTGCCATCGGCTCGTCGTGCCCCGTCCCTTTGTTCAGCGGGTCCGAGTGCGCCGTGGCCAGCACCGTCATGTTCTTCCCCGGGCCCCGCAGCGTTCCGTACAGCTCATCGGCGGCATGCATCCACACCGCCGGCAGTCCCTTCATGATGGGGTTCTCCGGCGCACGCGTCACCACCTGGAACGGCAGCCGCGCACCATGATGTCCCGCCGTCCCCGGCGTCGTCGTATCCTTCACCAGCTTGCCGTCTTCGAAATACCACATTGGTCCCGCGCTCTCGTCGCGTCCCCGCCACCCGCCCATCCCGATCATCTCGTTGAACCCCACCCAGTGCGGAAAGGCATTGTCCGCCGCGTGCACCACCACCAGCCCGCCGCCGCTCCGCACATACGCCTCGAACTGCGTCTCCAGCGCCTCCGGCCAGTCCGGTGCATCGTAGTTCAGCACCACCGCCCGATACTGCGCGAAGTCCGGTTTGAACCCGCTGAAGTCCTCGCCCCACGCCGGCGCCGTCACCACCGTCACCGCGAACAGCCCCGTTTCCTCCAGCTCTTTCTTCATCACCGGCGTTGTCAGCCGCCACGCATGATACGGCCCGCCGCTCTCCCCATCCAGTAGCATCACCGGAATCGGTTTCGCCTGCGCCTCTACCCGCACAGCCGTCATCGCGACTCCCACCGCCAACCCGCACACCGCTGCCACGGCCACCGATCTCATTTTCATCGCATCCCTTTACCCTTTACCCGCTAATAGCTAGCGGCTATTGGCTGCTTCACTTCACCTCCACCACCGCCAGCCCCATCGGAGGCACCACCAGCGTCAGCTTGTGATCCCGGATCGGCATCTCTTCCGCCGGTCCCGGATCCGACGCCTTCCGCAGTTCCTCAATCTGCGCCTGCGTGGGATACTTCGGGCTCCCCATCCTCTTCCAAGCGTCCAGCGTGTCGCCATGCGACGCATCCACACGCCGCACCTCCGCCTTCGTCCCCAGCAGAGCCGTCACCGTATGCAGCATCGTCCGCGCCGTCGCCAGATTCCGGAAGTCGAACGTCACCGTCTTGTCCGTTCCCGCCTTCCCCGGTTCCAGGGTTCCCGGCGAGCCTGCTCGCTGGGGTGGTGGCTCCACCAGATTCCACACTGCAATCACCAGCGTCCCATCCTTCTTTCGCGTCACCAGCGCTTCATTCACCGGAGCCGGCAGCCGCTCATCGCCCAGCTCGTGCAGCTCCATGAACACGTCGTAGGATGACTTTGGAATCCCGCCCTCCGCCACCAGCCCGAATCCGCCCCAGAACGGGATCTTCACCGGCCCGCCCTCCTCGAACACATCCGAGAACGTCCAGTACGACATCATCTGCGTCATCCCGTCGCACTTCGAGATCGTGTCCGCCATCCACGGCCCCATGTAAATCGAGTCCTCGATCTGCTGCTGGTTCATGTACGACGCGTTGAACTCGCTCCAGATCAGGGGAATCTTCGGCCGTGCCGAGTGCTCGATCTCCTCATGCACCTTCTCCACCGCCGGGCACACCATCTGATGCGGCGCCATCGTCCGGTCATCGTGGAACACGTCCATCGCCGAGTCGTTGCCGTACACGTGCGTCGACACAAAATCCAGCGGCACATCGTTCTGCGTCGCGTGTGCGATCATGTCCCCCACCCACGCCGCTTGCGCCGTTGCCGGCCCGCCCACCCGGATCCGCTCGTTCACCGCCTTCAGCGCCCGCGCCGTGTGATCGTACAGTTCAAAATACGTCTGCTGCGCCGGCCGCCCGATCCAGAAGTCGATATTCGGCTCGTTCCATACCTCGAAATACCACTGCGACACTTCGTCGATCCCGTACCGCTCCACCAGGTGCTGCGCAAACGCCGTCATCAGCGCATCCCACTTCGCGTAGTCCGCGGGTGGGGAGGGAATCGGCTTATACCAGAAGGCGTGATACTGTACCTTCGCCGCCAGCGCCTTCGGCATGAAACTGATCTCCACATACGGCCGGATCTCGTGCGCCAGCAGACCGTCGTAAATCTGATCCACGTACGACCAGTTGTAGACCGGGTTTCCCTGCGCATCCTCGCTGTACACGCCATTCTCATCGTCCAGAATCGCGTGGAAGCGCACGTACTGAAAATCCGTCACCTTCTTCACCCGGTCCAGGTCCTCGCGGTAGTCCGCCCGCAACGCCAGATTCGCCCGCCCCGACCCGAACATCTCTTCCCAGAAATGCGGAAACGGCGTCCCCGGCGCGTGCGCATCCACCACAATCGTCTCCGGCGAAGAGTTGCCCGCCTCCTGTGCCCCCGCACCGCCCCACACTCCGGCCAGCAGCACCACCGTCAAAACAAAGCCCGCTCTTCGCATCGTTCCTCTCCGCAGAGAATTATCCTCTACGCGCCCGCCCCGCGCCTCCGGCCGATCCTTGCATCCCAAAGAAAAGGAGGATGCCGTTGACGGACATCCTCCCGCTGACTCGCTGAGACGCTACATCATTGGCTGAGCTCCGAGCTCTGCGCTCTAAGCCTTGTCCCTCAGAACTCAATCCTTCCCTCGAACTCTACTGTCCTTCCGATATCCGCGCTTGGCGCCAGCCCAAACAGCGGATTGATCACATGCGTCCCCGGCGTCGTGACGTTCGAGATCGTTGTCTCCGGGCTCCCGAAGGCCAGCGGCGTCAGGTCCGTCAGGTTGAGGATGTTGAAGAAGTTTGCCTGGAACCGGATCAGCGCGTTGTGATCCATCACGTTGAACGTCACCTGCTTGGCAAACGTCATGTCCAGGTCCTTATAGCAAGGACCGTTGAACGAGTTGCGCCCCACCCCCGGCGGTCCCGGCGTTCCGTAGTTGAAGTAGTTCGCCCCGCCCTCCGGGAAATTCGAACCGTGCTCGTACGCGCTGTTCGAGCAGCCATTCAGCGCCGGCCCGTTCGCCGGCGTGCCTAAAGCGTATTGCGTCGGCCGCGTCGGCGCAATCACCGATGCCCCGTTCACCAGCGCCACCGATGGCACGCCGATCACCGGCGTCCACGGATAGCCCGTGTGCCAGGTGAAGATGCCATTCGCCTGCCAGTTGCCCAGCACGTCCTTCATCAGGCCGTTGCGGCTCGGGCTGGGGAGTGTCCACGTCCCCAGCAGCGTAATACGGTGCCGCTGGTCGAAATCCGAGGGTCCGTACTCCGTCTCCGGATTCGCCGGATCCGTCTGGTTCGTCACGTATCCCGGCCCCTCGTTCGACGCGTTGTCCAGACTCTTCGACCACGTGTACACACCGCTGAAGTTGAACCCGTGCTCCAGCCGCTTCTCCAGATGGACATTCAGCGCGTTGTAATCCGTGTGGACATCTCCCGTCGGCACATACGCGGCGTAGAACGGCGACTGGTTCACCCCCGGCATGCAGGCGCCGCCGCTCGCGCACGTCCCATTCGACTGGTTATACAGAAAGTTCTGATCCACCAGGCGCAGGAAGTGGAACCCGCTCGATCCCTGGTACCCGGTCGTCAGCACCATCTGGTAGGGCAGCGCAAACTCGACGTCGAATGAATAGTTGTAGAGTGTCGGCTGCCGCATCCCCGGCAAAATGCTGTACGTCTCGATCTGCGGGGTCGACGGCGTCCCACCCGGCGGTGTAAAGGCATTCGGCGTTCCCGTCGTCGGATTCACCCCCACCGCCAGGTTTGGATTTGGCGCATAGCTGAACGGCGAATCGCTCGTCCCATACTCGAACACAATCCCCGTCCCCGTCGCATTCGGATTCGTCGCCTGCAGCCCACCGCAGCACAATCCGTAATCGAAATATCCCGGCCCGTTCTCATAGGCCGGCGAGATCGGTTCCTCGTCCAGGTTGTCGAACGAAACGCCGAACCCGCCGTGCACCACCAGCTTATTGTTGTTCCACGGCGGCGACCATGCGAACCCGATCTTCGGCGCGATCCCGTCCGGCGTCGACGGATACAGCGTGTCCGTCAGCACGAACTTCGAGTTGATCAACTGCAGGCCCGGCGCTGTTGCCAGCTGCAGATCGTTAATCGGGAATCCCTTGTTCGTCAGCGCTCCGAAATAGGCGTAACGCAGCCCCAGGTTCACCGTCAGGTTCGGCTTCGCCCGCCAGTCGTCCTGCACAAACCCCGCGTAGTAATTGCGCCGGAAATACCGCTGTGCATTCCCCACGCCGCCCGTGCTCGGATTCGCCCCGATCCCCTCATACAGCGGCGCATCGTTCGCCGCATCCCAGATTCCCTGAAAAGCGTAGTTCGGCCGCGCATATCCCGAGTCGTTGTCGTTGTCTTCTTCTTTCCGCAGCTGCACGCCCATCCGGATCGAATGCGCGCCCCACGTCTTCGTCAGCAGGTCCCGAATCTCGAACGTGTTTTCCGCCGCCAGGTACGGTGTCGTCGGCGCCGAAATGATGCTGAAGTGAATCTGGCCGAAGCCGTAATTCTGCGCGTACATTCCCGGCACGCCCCAGTTCACCTGCCCCGCCGTGTCCGCTACCTGGTTGTCCGCAAAACGCGTGTAGTTCGCACGCGCCTCGTTGATGAGCGTCGGCCCAAAGGTGTGGATGTACACGCCGCTCGCCGACTGGTTATACGGCCGGAACGGCAGCCGCGTGTCCAGCGCCGCGCCCGCCTGCGCATCCAGCGACTCCTGGTCCAGCTTCTGCGTGTAGAACCCGCCGTACAGCTGGTCCCGATGCGTCATGATCCAGTCCACGCGCCCGTGAAACTGATTCCCGCGAAACGTGCTCGGCGTATCGATCTGCGCGAACTCCAGATCCGGTACCCCGTCCAGCCCCGCTCCCGTGAACAGATTCGGATTCGCCGCCGTCCCGTTCACGTTGTTGTTCGCCAGATACTGCCCGTCGCTCCCGCCAAACGATCCAATATCGAACCCGTTTCCCGCCGGCGCGCACTGCGTCTGCAGCGCCGAGCAGTCCCCCGGCAGCACTGCCTTCACAATCGCCTGCCCCGCCGCTTTGGTAATCGTGCTCGCCAGCAATCCGCTCGGCCGCGCCGTCGCCAGCCCCGCGTACCACTGCGGCGTTGGCACATACGTCTCGCTGAACGTTTGCTGCTGGCTCGTCGTTCCCTCATAGCTCGCGAACCAGAACAGCCGGTTCCGCCGGATCGGTCCGCCAATGCTCCCCGCCCAGTCCCTCTGCTGGAAGTCGTTGCGAATTGGCGGCGCAAACACTCCCGGTGTGCTCGTCGGCCCGCCGTACGGCTGGTACGCATTCAGCCCCGGCTCGTCGTACTGGAAAAACAGGCTCCCGTGAAATTCGTTCGTCCCCGCTTTCGTCACCGTCAGGATGTGCGCGCCCACATCGCGCCCCAGCGTCGCGTCGTAATTCGACGCCAAAACCGTGATCTGCTGCACCGACTCGATGCTCGGCGTGATGATCGTCGACCCGCCGTGCAGCAGACTGTCCACCGTCACTCCATCGATTTCGTATGTGTTCGATGTCACCCGCTGCCCGGCCGCCGAAATCTGAATCTGGTTCTCCGTCTGGAAAATCCCCACGTTCGACTGGTTCTGGCTCGCGTTGTTCGGCAGCGCAATCGCTCCGCCGCTCCCTGACCGCGCTGAGTCGCCGGTGATCCCCACCCCCGTCCGCAGCAGCTCGTATGGATCGCGCCCGAATGTCGGCAGCCTCGTTACATCCGTCGCGCTGATCGTGCTCGACACCTCCGCGTCCGTCGTGTTCAGCACCGGAGTCTCGTTGCCGTTCACCGTCACCGTCTGCGTCTCCGCGCCCGGCGCCATCTTCACGTCCAGCCCGCGCGCCTCTTCGCCCGTGATCGCTACGTCGCTGAAGGTCTGCTGCTTGAATCCGTTCGCCGTTACCACCACCGTGTACGCGCCCGGCGCCAGTTCTCTGAAGTTGTAAAAGCCGGTGTCGCCCGTCGTCGCCTTCTGCTGCGCCTGCGTCCCCTGGTTGGTCAGCGTCACCGTCGCGCCCGGAATCACCGCGCCCGTTGGATCCGTCACCGTCCCCTGCAGCGCCCCGTTGAACTGCGCATAAACCGCCGGTGTTGCCCACCACACCGCCAGGAAAAACAATAGCGCCGGCTTCCGTCCGGCGCTCGCGCTCTCACGCACTCTCTGCAGCAAGGACTTCGCGCTCCGCGCTCCGCGGAGCAGGCCTTTCGGGGGAGGATACATAGCTGGCTCTCCTGAAAAAAAGTGCAACTTACCGGGATGTCGCAAGGTGCGCCCGGGATGCCCGTAACAAATCAATCGACTGCATCGCACGAACGACGGAGTGACTCGACGGCACACCCCCGGTTCATCCCCTCTGCTCCTCGCTTCCCGCTGCCAGCCGCTATAGTGCTTCTGAGGCTGAAACCGTTGACCACCCCTCCCGCTGCGCGATCCGTCACTATATCGTTGCGAGCTTTGCCGTTCGCCCTCGCCGCTCTCCTGCTTTTTCCCGCCGTGCGCGCCCAGGCGGTCGACAATCAGGACATACCCGACGGCATCCCCCGCTCCCTCGCCGAGTCCCGCGCCGCGCGTGTCTCCGATCTCCACTATCAACTCGACTACAACCTCGTCCCGCGCGCGCCCACGACCGATGCCACCGAGACCCTCCGCTTCAACCTGACCAACAACGCCCAGCCCCTCCTCCTCGATTTCCGCGACGGCGCGGTTTCCTCTCTCACTCTCAACGGCGCTCCCATCTCCACCGCCATCGACCACGGTCACCTCATCCTCCCCGCTGCGAACCTCCGCCCCGGACCCAACACCGTCGAAGCCCACTTCACCGCCAACATCGGAGCCGCAGGCAAAGCCATCACGCGTTTTGACGACAAGGACGACGGCAGCGAATACCTCTACACCCTCTTCGTCCCCATGGACGCCAGCATGGCCTTCCCCTGTTTCGACCAGCCCGACCTCAAAGCCCGGTTCAAGCTGACAGTCCGCGCACCGAAAGATTGGACCATCATTTCCAACACCAGTGGATTTGGCGCTGGATTCGCTCAGTTCGCGGACCATACCTTCGCCGAAACCGAACCCATCCCCACCTACCTCTTCGCCTTTGCCGCAGGGCCCTTCGTCAACGTCCACCCCACCCCCGGCCTGCCCAACGTCTGGGTCCGCAAATCCAAAGCCGCAGCCGCCCAGTCCGAGGTCCCCGCCGTCCAGGCCACCGCCGCCGCGGGCATCAAATTCCTCTCCGACTATTTCGCGCAGCCCTTCCCCTTCCCCAAATACGAAATGGTCCTCATCCCCGGCTTCGCCTACGGCGGCATGGAGCACGCCGGCTGCACCTTCCTCCGCGAAGAGTCCGTCCTCTTCCGCACCGCGCCCACCGACCTCAACCGCTTCCAGCGCCAGGTCCTCGTCCTCCACGAGCTCACCCACCAGTGGTTCGGCGACTTCGTCACCATGCGCTGGTTCGACGACCTCTGGCTCAAGGAAGGCTTCGCGCAGTACATGGCCTACAAGGCCCTCGCCGCGCTCCACCCTGAACTCCCCGTCTGGCAGCGCTTCTATCAGTCCATCAAGCCCGCCGCCTACGCCATCGATGAGACCGAGGGCACCACGCCCATCTATCAGGACATTCCCAACCTCAACATGGCCAAGTCGGCCTACGGAGCCATCGTCTACTCCAAAGCCCCCGGCGTTCTCCGCCAGCTCAACTACGTCATCGGCGACGGAGCCTTCCGCCGCGGCCTCCAGCTCTATCTCGCCGCGCATAAATACGGCAACGCCACCTGGAGCGACTTAGTCGGCTCCTTCCAGCAAGCTACTTCAGAGTTAGGTTCGCCCCGCAACCTGGAACCTTGGGCAGATATGTGGATTCGCCATCGCGGCATGCCCCGCGTCGATGCCTCCTGGATCTGCTCCGACAGGCACCTCACGAAACTCACCCTCACCCAAACGTCGGTCCTGGGAGGAAGCGACCTCTGGCCCATCGCCACCGAAGTCCTCCTCGTCGACGCGAACGGCAAGACGCAAACCCTCCGCGCCGAACTGAGCACTCAATCCGCCGACATCCCGCTAACGTCTGCCGGCCGCCGGCCCTGTCCGTCGTTCGTCTTCGCCAACAACGACGACCACGCCTACGGCCTCTTCCTGCTCGACGCCAAATCCCGAGCCGCCGTGATGCAGGACCTCTCGAGCGCCGCGCCCGCTGTCTCCGACCTCTTCCGCCGCACCCTCCTCTGGGGCTCTCTCTGGGATTCTGTCCGCCTCGCCGAGCTCGATCCCGCCAGCTACGTCCACACGGCCCTCGATGTTCTCCCGCATGAACGCGACGAAGCCCTCGCTTCCTCGCTCCTCTCTCGCACCCAAACCGCGATCCACCGCTACGTCCGTACCCAGGAGCAACACGCGCTGCTCGCCCGCGCCGCCACTCTCGCCGCCCGGCAAATGATCCACGACCCCGACCACGATCTCCGCATCCTCTGGTTCCGCTCCCTCGATGGATTCGCCGACCAGCCCGCCGGTGCCACCGCCATGAAGCAGCTCCTCGAGGGCACGTTAACCATCCCCGGCGTCGAACTCCGCCAGCAGGACCGCTGGTCGCTCGTTACCGCTCTCATTGCTTACGGCGACCCCGAAGCCGACGCGTACTTTGCTGCGGAACAAAAGCGCGATCCCTCCGGCGATGGCCTCAAGTACGCCTGGATCGCCCAGGCCGGCCGCCCCAACGCCGCCACCAAACAGCATTACTTCGATGAGTATCTAAACAACGCCGCGCGTTCCGAAGACTGGATCCAGTCCTCGCTCTTCGTCTTCAATTACTGGAACCAGTCCGCACTCACCGCCCCGTATCTCAAGCCCGCCCTGGAAGCCCTTCCCCAGGTCAGGCGCCAGCGCAAAATCTTCTTCCTCGTCGCCTGGCTCGACGCCTTCATGGACGGCCAGCAGTCGCAGGCCTCCCTCGAAGTCGTGCAGCACTACTTACAAACCGCGAACCCCGACCCCGACCTCCGCCTCAAAATCCTCCAGTCCATGGACGA
>DATJNE010000113.1:0-2245 GCA_035508305.1 Acidobacteriaceae bacterium
CGCCGCCGACAAAGGCGCTGCAGAGTTCGGTGCCGCCCGACTGCGACGTGACCCAAAGGTCGGACTTTACGCAGCGATAGAACCACGAAAAGGTTTCCGGCGTGCTCGGGGCGCCGCTCACGACAGTTGATTCGAGTCGCGACAAGTCGTGTCTTTCGCCCGGCTTTAGTCCGGTCTTCTCCATCATCTGCACGAAAGTGGGGCTTGCGCCGAAGCAGGTAACGCCAGTCTCGGCGGTCAATCGCCAAAGCAGATCTGGGTCTGGATGAAAGGGACTGCCGTCGTACAGGACGGCCGCCGCCCCTGTCAGCAAGGCGGACAACAGGATATTCCACATCATCCATCCTGTTGTACTGTAGAAAAACATCACTGCGCCAGGCTTCAGATTGATGTGGAAATGCATAATCTTGAGATGTTCGACCAAGACACCGATGTGACTGTGTACAATCGGCTTGGGCAGTCCGGTGGTGCCGGAGGAGAACACGATCCAAAGCGGATGGTCGAACGGCACGCGCTCGTAATGGAAATCCTCGCGCCTGACGTTGGGATGATCGAGCAGTCGCGACCACGGTACGACGCCCGGCAAGTCCGGGGCTGGCGCCTGCGGTTGGACAAAGGGCAACCAGACGACGTGTTCCAGTGACGGCAACTCGGATGCGATTTGCCTCACTTCGGCTTCGCGCCGGAATTCTCTGCCGGCGAAACGGTAACCATCGGCGGCGAACAGCACCTTGGGCGCGATCTGCGAAAAGCGATCGATCACCGTCTTCACGCCGAATTCCGGCGCCGCCGATGACCAAACCGCGCCGATCCCCGTCGTCGCCATCATCGCAATTGTGGTCTCGGGAACGTTCGGCATGTACGACACCACCCGATCGCCGGGCATCACTCCCATTGCGCGAAGTTGCGTGGCGACAATGCGAACCTGGCGGCCCAAGTCTTGCCAAGTCATCGTCGTCAAGGGACGATGTTCCGAACAATGATAAAGCGCGACTTCGTCAGCGCGGGCGTTACCCTCGTGCCGGAGCAAGTGTTCCGCGTGATTGACACGGCTCCCCTCAAACCACCGCGCTCCCGGCATCACCGTGCTATTGAGAACGCGGTGGTACCGCGCGTCGGACAGAATGGAGAAATAGTCCCAGATCGAGCTCCAAAACCCCTCGAGATCCCGGACAGACCATTGCCGAAGTTCTTCGTAAGCCGAAAATGACCGACCGCGCTCCGCATTTAACCACCGCATAAAGGCCGCCATGTTGGACCGCTCGGCAAAATCCGGCCTCGGCGTCCAAAGCAGCTCGCCTTCCCGAACGGCGTGGGATCCTGCCTTCATGAAAGCTCTCCTGCTGCTCTGATCATGGACCTCTGCGCACGCGGCTGGGTCAGGCGCGCTGGCTTTGACCCAGTCCTACAGTCCGGGAGCGCAGGCCGGACCCTCCTTCATTTGCGGCCTTCGCGGCCCGACCGTTTCAGGAAAGACTGGCCAGCCGTTCAAGCACCCGCTCCGGGATTGCATTTTCCGGAATCTCCGCGAAGAGGAAATCGATGTCGCGAATCGCAGGGCGCTCGGCGCCATTCCAGAACGCGTCGCCGAGAGCGATTCCGTGCGGCAACCCGTCGAGCACCGTATCCGCAGCGACCACGAACGCCAGACCGGCCGGGGCAGCGCCGGAAAGCCCAGTGGCGCCGGGAAGTTGCAAGCCGACGTCCCACTGGTAATGGGCAGCGACATTGTAGACCGCCTGATAGGCCAGGAAGTCCTCAGCTTTGTCGAGTTGGTCCTCAGAGGCCTCCTGTAGCAACACCGCGTCCAACCCGACCTCGCCGAAGGCGCGCAGAAAGTCGGCTACATAAACCGATGCGGAATCGGCTTCGTCCTCGCCGACCTCAATGGCTTCGCCATGTCCCTGCCGATAGGCCAGCGCGAGCCAGGCGCGCGGCGACGGCAAGGTGAGCGTAAACAAGCTGCCGAGGGCGGCGCGCATGCCGCTCGCCATTTCAACCAAGTGCTCCCGCAGCCTTTCATCCGCCAGCAGGGTCTTGAGCGGATATACGCTGCGGGTTTTCGCGCCCATGGCTTTGCGCAGGTCCGGGTGCGAGTCCAGCCAGGCTGCCGCGACGGGCGCGACCGGCAGGGAAGCGACGCTGCTTTTCAGCAATCCCTGCGCCTTGCGCTGCCACGCGACGAAGGCGGCCACGTCATGCCACGGCGGAGCGCCGCCAGCGAGCAGACGGCCGGCGTATTTAT
>DATJNE010000114.1:0-4129 GCA_035508305.1 Acidobacteriaceae bacterium
CAGGGAATCGATGCCGTTCAGCATCGTCGCCGGAACCGGCACTCCCAGCACCGGAACCAGCGTCTTCGCCGCCAGCATCCCCGGCAGGTGAGCCGCCCCGCCCGCGCCAGCGATGATTACACGCAGCCCACGCGCTTCCGCCCCCTCGGCGTACTCAAAGAGCCAGTCCGGCGTGCGATGCGCCGAGACCACCCGCGCCTCGTAGGGAATGTCGAAATATTTCAGGATCTCTATGGCCGGCGCGAGCACCTCATAGTCGCTCTTGCTGCCCATCACGACGCCAACCATGACTCGCCGTCCAGGCGATTGCGCAAGAGGTGCGCTGTGTGAAGTTGGGCGCGCTTCCACGGGACTGTCGCCCTTCTTCGTGCGCATCTGCCTCATAGAAAAAATTATAGCTACTCAGCGAGTTAGCAGCTGCCCCACGCACATAGTCCACGCCTCAAGCTCCGCGATTGCGATACACTCGCGATCGCTGTGCGCCGTGTGCATGTCGCCGGGACCGATCACAACAACCTCATCGGCCACCTTCGCAAAGCGGGTCGCCTCGGACCCGAACGAAATTCCTGTCGCTTGCGTTCCAAGCAGCGTCTTCAGTCCCTCCACGAGAATTGAATCAGCTGGATACGCAAATCCCTCGTCCACCCGCCGACCATCCACCGTCACCACGCACCCTGGGTACTCGCGCTCAATCTCGGCAGCAAGCCCCCTCAGCCACTCCAGAGCCGCCGTCGCCTCTTCGCCCGGAACTGGTCGCCACTCCGCCACAAAACGGCATTCGCCGGCGACAATATTCTTCGCCGTCCCGCCCTGTATCATCCCCACGTTGAACGTCGTCCACGGCGGATCAAACAACTTATCCCGCTCCGCCCCATCCTTGCCCCGCGCCTCGATCGACAGCATCATCTTCGCTGCCGCATAGATCGCCGACTTGCCGTGGCGCGGAAACGCGCTGTGCGCTTCCTTTCCACGCACGACGACTTCGGCTAATCCGTACCCCTTGCCGGCAATTGCCGGCCGCAGCGATGTCGGCTCGCACACAATTACGCTCTTGGCCTGCAACACGGGAGCCGCCAGCAGATGCGTTGCTCCCACACATCCAATTTCCTCATCTGCCGTCAGAACCAACGCGACCGGCAGCGCAATCGCCGCAACCGGCGTCTGCGCAATTGCCGCCAGGATCCCCGCCAGCGATCCCTTCACGTCGCAAGCGCCGCAGCCATGTAGAAATCCGTCGCGCTCGCTGAGCGCGGTCGCTTCCGGCCACGCCTCCGGTACAAAAGGAACTGTGTCAGTGTGGCAGACAAACGCGAGATCGACTGCCGTCGCAGCCTCCTGCCGCGCCGGAGACGCAATCAGGTTAATCTTCTCCACGTCACTTGCGTCACAGTACGGAAACTCATGCACGGCCCAGCCGCTCTCATCGAGAATCCGCGCTGCTGCGTCGACGACCTGCCGGTTCGAAATCGCCGAAATAGACGGAATCGCCACCAGCTCGTGCAGAATCTCGGCCGCTCGGCTCATGCGCCCCACACTTTCCGATGGACTTCTTTGTATTGCGCGGCAATTTCGGCCGCCAGCGGATGTGCTCCATTCCGATAGATGTGCTTCCCGCTAACGACAACATCCGTAATCGCCTTACGATTCAGCCCAAAGACCACCATCGGCAGTAACTCCTTCAGAGAATTCCCGGCAATCGATGCATCTTCGAGATCGATCGCGAAGAAATCCGCCGGCCGACCCAGTGCCAGGACGCCGCTGTCAAACCCCAGCGATCCCGCGCCCCCCGTCGTCGCATATTGAAACAGTCTCTGCGACAAATTACGCCCATCGATCTCGTCCAGCACGGCACGCTTCTCCATTTGTAACCGTAAGTGATACTCAAGCTCGCGTGCATCCTCCAGCGGGTCGACCTGCGCCTGACTATCCGACCCAAATGCGAACCGAATTCCTCGCACCGCCGCCTTCGTCGCATCAATGATGCCGTCACCGAGATTACGCTCCGTCGTCGGGCACGAGCAGATCAACGTGTCCGCTTCGGCGAGGGCATCCATCTCCGCATCCGTCACATGAATCGCGTGCACCAGAGTCGTCTTCGGCGACAACAGCCTCCGCTTCGCCAGCAGTTCCACTGGAGTCGCCCCATATTCCCGCTTGCACGCTACAAGCTCACCCGTCTGCTCGGCAGCATGCATGTGCACCGGCAGATCGCGCTCCCGCGCCCACGCGACAATCTCCTCAAGCTGCTTCAGCGGCACAGCCCGGATGCTGTGCGGCGCAACGCCGAGCCACGCCGCCTCCGATCCGCGCAATTCCTCCGCGAGCGCCGCTGCATTCGCCAGATACTCCTCTGCCGTCTCATAAAATCGTCGCTGCCCCCTATGTGGTGGAAGCTGATACCCCGCACGCGCATACGCCACCCGCAACAGCGCAATCCGCAAACCCACCGACTCGGCCGCGGCGATAATCTTTCGCGCGAGAAGGTTCGGATCGTCATACGCCCGCCCATCTTGATCGCGGTGCAGGTAGTGAAATTCGCCGACCGTCGTCGTCCCGGCCATCACCATCTCGAGAAACGTCATCCGCGCCACGTGATACACATCGTCCGCATCGACGCTCAGCGCGGCTTGATACATCGGCTCGCGCCACGACCAGAAATCGTCGCCGCCCACACCGCGTGTCTCCGTTCGCCCGCGAATCAGTCTCTGAAATGTGTGGGAATGCGCATTGGCGAATCCCGGCAGAATCGCCCTGCCCTGCAAATGCGTTACCGGATGAACCGAGTCTTCATCCGCCCCAGTCACCGCCGTGATCCGCCCGTCATCTCCGACCAGCAGCCCGCAATCCGCACGGAACTCGCCGTCGATAAAGACCAGATCAGCCCGATATACCTGCGGCATTGTTATACCTTCGTCGGCCGGATATGTAGCTCGCGCAGCTGCTGTTCGCTTACCGGAGTCGGCGCGTCTACCATCAGGTCGATCGCCTTCGCCGTTTTCGGAAATGCGATCACCTCGCGGAGGCTCGCCGCGCCGGCCAGGATCATGATGATGCGATCCAGCCCTAGCGCAATCCCGCCATGTGGAGGCGTCCCGTACTGCAGCGCATCGAGGAAGAATCCGAAGCGTAGTTTTGCCTCCTCGTCCGACATGCCGAGTGCCCGGAAGATCTGCTCCTGAACATCTTGGCGATGAATACGGATCGATCCCGAACCAAGCTCCATGCCGTTGAGGACGATATCGTAGGCGAGCGCACGTACAGCTTCCGGATCAGATTCCATCCGCCCCGCAATCAGGTCGTCTTCGTGCGGTGAGGTGAAGGGATGATGGGCAAATGTCCAGGTCCGAGTCTGTTCATCCCACTCGAAGAACGGAAAATCTGTAACCCAGATAAATTTGTAATCGTTTGCGTTACCCTTCTTCTCGAACGCGCCATGCTTGTCCTGGAAACGCTTCGCCAGGTCGAGCCTTAGCTGCCCTGCCTTCTTGTAAATCCACAAGCGGTCTTTCGCCGGCGCGATGATCCCGGGCTTGGGTGTGATCACAACGTTCAAGTCCGCCGGTGCCAATGAGCTCTCATCAAATGCCTTGAGCTCTGCTGAAAGCTTCTCGTTAATCTTGTCGGCCAGACCGGCAAACGCCTCGCTGGTGCGAAGGCGTCCGATGTCGAGAACGTCGAGGCCAGAATCGCCGAGGCTGGCGCGTATATCTCCCGTGAGCGCCTTGCGAGCCGTACCGGAAAGCTCGCCGACACGGGGGATCGTGAACCCGAGCACCGGCAGCGATGGCTCGATCTTGAGCGCTGTGCGTAGTTCAAGCGTAAGCTCATCCGTCAGATCGACCATGGCAGGCAGGCGGAGATCGGGCTTGTCGATTCCATACCGGCGAATGGCGTCGTCGTAGGTCATCCGCGGGAACGGCGTGGCGATCTGTTCGCCGGCGACTTCGAAGGAAGCCTTCAAAAATCCCTCGACCACGCGAAATATCGTCTCCTGCTGCGGAAACGTCATCTCCAGATCGATCTGCGTGAATTCCGGCTGCCGGTCGGCCCGCAGGTCCTCATCGCGAAAGCAGCGCGCGATTTGGAAGTACCGGTCCATTCCCGAGATCATCAGAATCTGTTTGAACAG
>DATJNE010000115.1:0-19797 GCA_035508305.1 Acidobacteriaceae bacterium
GTAATGATTTTGCCCAGATCCAGCGAGAATCGGCCCGCTTGCCAATTTCCGGCCAGATTGGGCGCCCACAACTCGGGCTCAGCATTCCAGTCCGCAGGCGGCTCTGTACCGGTGTCGAAGGCAGCGAGTCTGCGAATCGCCGGGGTGGACACCGCTTCTGTCACGCGCAGCCGCAGCGCGTCAACCATGCGTGCCTCCAGGGGCTGAATACGCTTATGGCCGACCGCTGTTCCCTTCCCCATGAATGTCCACCTGCCGCGGCTTCTGCCTTCCAGTTCGAAAGCTCGCACCCGCTCGCCCAAAGCCGTGTCTTCCTCGAGCACGACCGCATCGATATGCCGGGACTGCGACAACTCGAGGGTGATCACGGACCCGTTTCCTTTGGCCTCCGCCACCGGCGTCCCGAAGCGCCGCTTCACCTCCGCGCCAAAAGCGGCGGCCGAGCGGCAGTCGGGCTCGTCCATCAGTCCCTGGCGATTGGGTGGAATGTTCAACAGCAGCTGTGCACCACGGCCAACCGACCTGTAGTACACCGAGAGCAATTGATTCACGGAGAGGACCCGATTCGCATTTTTTGTGCTCCAGAACCAGTCGGGACGGCGAATCGAGATATCCACCTCGCTGGGCAACCAGACGGAACCATCAGGGTTGCTGTCGAGCGCGGTTGCGGTACCCAGTCTGGCCAGGGATGCGTCGATACCGTTCCAGCAGGGATACGGCGCATAACCGTCCTCGTTGCCCACCCAGCGGATGGTCGCGGCCTGTCCCTGAAAGATCATCGCGTTGGGCTGGTATCGACGGAGGAGGTCCGCGACCGGGGTCACAGTCGAACCGTCGAACCAGATCTCCACGAGATCGCCATAGCGGGTGAACAACTCCGTCAGTTGCTCACGATAGATTCTGTCGTAAGACGCTTGCTGCCCCGGCGTTTTGCAGATGCCGCCCGTCCCGGCGCCAAAGTGATCGTCGCGGGGGGAAGCGTAGATGCCGAACTTCAGCCCATGGGAACGACACGACGTGGCGATCTCCGCGACGACGTCTCCTTTGCCATCTTTCCATGGAGTCTGAGCAATTCCGTAGTCTGCGGTTTTCGTCTGCCACATGCAGAAACCACCGGCATGTTTGGCGACGAAGACAATATATCGGGCGCCCGCCGAAAGGGCGGTCTGCGCCCACTGGTCGGTGTTCAGTTCCCGGGGATTGATGCTTGACAACGGGGTAGAGAGATGGTCGTACTCCTGATCCTGCCAGGTGTTCGGCGCGATGTGGACGAAGGTCCCAATTTCCAGATCCTGCCAGGCGATCTGTTGCGGTGTCGGGCGCGCCAGCGCCCGGTTTGTCTGACGGTTTTGCCGGTTCGGCTCCGGAAACGCTGCGCCAGGCAATGTGAGGATTGCCATGGCGGAATAGATCCTCAGAAATTCTCTTCGGTTCATTACCCTACCGTCTTCCAGCAGTTGAGATGTGTATTCTGTTTTCTCTCTGTCAAGCGAGGTCCTCCATGCCATTTATCACACGACGCGATCTGCTCTCCTCCGGGCTGGCTCTCTCTGCCTCCACGTTAGCGGCACGTTCTGCTTTTGCCCACACCACTATGCTGTTTGGCGACGATTTGCCGCAAGGCTCAGCTGTAGCGCTTCCCGCGGTTGCACCTCGTGAACAGCTCCTGTTCGATTTTGGATGGAAGTTCACCTTTGGCAATAGCGACGATCCATCGAAGGATCTGGATTTTGGCTTCGGTCAGAGTGACTTCAGCAAGACCGGCGACTTCACGTTCGCCAAGGCTGGCTTTGACGACTCCGGTTGGCAGGCCCTCAACCTGCCGCATGACTGGGCCGTGGAGTTGCCCTTCGTGCACGACGACTCCGGCGGCGAGGATAACGCGATGAAGTCACACGGATACAAGCCGATCGGCCGCCGCTACCCTGAAACAAGCGTCGGCTGGTACCGCCGCGAATTCGAAATCCCAGCCACCGATCAGGGCCGCCGCATCTGGGTTGAGTTCGACGGAGCCGTCCGCGATGTGCTCGTCTTCGTCAACGGCTGCTTCATCGGCCACAACGATAACAGCTATGCGCCATTTCGCTTCGACCTCACCGACTTCCTCTCCTATGGCGCAAACAACTACATCGTTGTCCGCGCCGATGCCAGCTTCGGCGATGGATGGTTTTATGAAGGAGCCGGCCTCTATCGCCACGTCTGGCTGACCAAAATGGACCCGGTCCATCTGGGCCACTGGGACAGCGTCATCCGATCCACCGCGCGCGGCGGCTCCGCCACCCTGGACCTCTCCACAGTGGTATGCAACCAGAGCCGGCAGGCCACAATTGCGAAGGTCAACTGGAAAATCCTCGATGCGAACGGCACGACGGTTGCCATCGCGGAATCTCCCTCGCAGTCCGTCGCGGTCGACGGCTCTTCCACCTATACAGCCGTGGCTACGCTCCCAAATCCGGCGCTTTGGTCGGTCGAGCAGCCGAACATTTACTCCGCCATCGTCACGCTCGAATCCGATGGCCAGGTGCGCGACGCAGAACAGGTCACCTTCGGCGTTCGCACCGCTCTTTTTGACGCAGAGAGGGGGTTCTTCCTCAATGGCAAGCCGTTGAAGATTCAGGGCACGTGCAACCACCAGGATCACGCCGGAGTAGGCGCAGCCCTGCCCGACCGGTTGCAGTGGTTTCGTCTCGGCGTGCTGCGCGAGATGGGTTGCAATGCGGTACGGACCTCGCACAACATGCCCACTCCGGAGTGGGTGGATGCCTGCGATCGCATGGGCATGATGATGATGTGCGAGACGCGGCAGATGAGCTCCAACCCGGAGGGCATGCACCAGCTCGAGCTGATGGTGAAGCGCTACCGCAACTCGCCTTCCATTGTGATTTGGTCCGTTGGCAACGAAGAATTTCTACTGCAGGGCCCGATGGCCGAACAGGGCGCCAGGATCGCCGCCGAAATGGTGCGGCTCTGTCACGAGCTCGATCCCACCCGCGTGGTTTCTGCAGCGGTCAACGGTAGCAACGAAAAGGGCGTCTCGGATGCCTTCGACATTATCGGCTTCAACTACAACCTGAAGCTGCCCGACGCATTCCACAAGGAGCATCCCAGCCGCGCCCTCTACGGCTCAGAGACGTCCAGCGCCATCAGCACGCGAGGCGAGTACGCTACCGATCCGTTGCGCAACACGGTGAATTCCTACGATGGGGTTGTGCCCTGGGGCGAGACTCCGGAAGAATGGTGGACCTTCTATGGCACGCGCGAGTGGGAAGCGGGTGGTTTTGCCTGGACGGGCTTCGACTATCGCGGCGAACCGACACCGTACGGCTGGCCGTCGATCAACTCCCAGTTCGGCATCGTCGACATGTGCGGTTTTCCCAAGGACTACTTCTACTACTACAAAGCCTGGTGGCGACAGGAACCCTCGCTCCATCTCTTCCCTCACTGGAACTGGCATGGGAGAGAGGGCGATGAAATCGCTGTCTGGGTCTATTCCAATCTTGACGAGGTTGAACTGCTCGTAAACGGCGCGAGTCAGGGACGGCAGAAGGTTCCTCACCTCGGACATGTGCAGTGGAAAGCAAAATACGAGCCCGGAGCGATCGAAGCCCGCGGATTCAGAAATGGCCGCGTCGTTCTGGCGGAAAAGCGCGAAACCACAGGACCGGTTGCTGCGATTCGCTTAACAGCGGATCGCACCGAAATCAATGCGGACGGCGAAGACCTCGCCATCCTGAAGGTGGAAGGGCTCGACAAGGAAGGCCGGTTGGTGCCCGTCGCCTGCAACGCGATCGCGTTCACGGTTGCAGGCCCGGCAAAACTGATCGGCGTGGGCAACGGCAACCCCAACTGCCTGGAAAGCGACAAGGCGCCTCGCCGCTCGCTCTTCAACGGTCTCGCACAGGTCATCATCCAGAGCACCAAGCACCCCGGGACGATCCACATCGAGGCCTCGAAGGACGGCTGGTCCGGTCCGGATCTAACCTCGGCCACGCTGGAGATTACCGCCAGAACCGCCGAACCGCGGCCAGCGGTGCCGGTCGTGCGCGAGTCCTGAGGCAGACAAGTCCGGATCAAAGTTTGCGTACCAGCGCCCCGATCGGCCGCCTTGTCCGGGCTCATCGCGTGATCGACGGGCATCTCAATGAGGCATTGTTGCAGGCCAGGGTACGGTGTTCCTGTATACTACGCGCCGAACCTTCATCATTCGTGCGAGAGGTCGTCACAAATGTTGCGCAAGTCGTGGGCTGTTGATGCCGCGTTGCTGTGTTGCGGAATATTGGCATCCCCCCCGGGGGGGCGGGCGCAGGTGAATCCCAACCTTTATGCGGGACTGCAGTGGCGTAACGTCGGTCCGTTCCATGGCGGACGCATCGCCTCCGTAAGCGGCGTCGTTGGCGAGGCCGGCACGTTCTATATGGGTACACCTCTTGGAGGCATCTGGAAGACGACCAGTGCGGGCGTCACCTGGTTCCCGATCTTCGACCAGGAAACGATCGTGGACAGCATCGGCGCGATCGCGGTTGCTCCCTCCAGTCCGGACGTTGTCTATGCCGGCGCAGGTGATCCTATTCTCGGCAGCCTCGGCGATGGCATGTGGAAGTCGACCGATGCCGGCAAGACCTGGCAGCACATCGGTCTTGCGGACACGGTGAAGATCGACAGCATTCTCGTCGATCCAACCGACCCGAATTTGGTGATTGTATCCGCGCTTGGGGACAGTCGGCGTCACGGCGGCGGCGTTTACCGCTCTACCGATGGTGGCCAAACCTGGACCAGCGTTTTGAAGCCCGCCGATTACGACGGTACGCGCGACCTGCAGTACGCGTATGACGATCCGAGCGTGATGCTGGCGGCGACGCAGGGCACGGGGGGCTTCGGATTCGGCGCAAGCAATGAGTCCAAAAGGAAACCGCCACTGGTCTTCAAATCGACCGATGAAGGTAAGACGTGGACCCAGCTTAAAATCCCGCCGTTCCCCGGCCGCGTAGCGGTGGCCGTGGCCATGCACACCGATGGCAAACGGATGTACATCGTCGGTAACGACATCGAACACGGTTCGGGCCTGTTCCGTTCCGACGACGGCGGCGAAAACTGGAAGCACATGGCCGGCAAGGATCTGCGCATCAGCAACGGGCAGGGCGCCTACAGCAGCGGCGTCTATGTGGACTCGCAGAACCCGGACATCGTTTATACGATGAGTACCGCAATGTATCGCTCCACGGACGGCGGCGTCACGTTTGAGCCCTTCAAGGGTGCGCCGGGCGGCGAAGACTACCACAAGCTCTGGATCGATCCCACGAATGGCAAGCGCATGGTAGTTGGCACCGACCAGGGCGCCAGCGTCACGCTCGACAATGGCAGGACGTGGAGCCTTTGGTACACCGAGCCCATTTCGCAGGTCTATCACGTCGCCACGGACGACCAGTATCCGTACCACATCATGGCGGCGCAGCAAGACACAGGCGCAGTGATGATCAGCAGCCGCGGCAATTGGGGCCAAGTGAACTTCACGGACTGGAGCCCGTTGCCCTCCTCGGAATTTGGCATCGTCACGCCCGACCCGAAGAACCCTAACATCATTTACGGGGTCGGCTATGGGCCGGGCGGCGGCGGCAGCGGCCTGATCAAGATAGATATGACGACAGGGGAGTGGCAGAACGTCGCGCCCAACTTCGGCTCCGATGACGATAAGTACAGGGCCTCCCGGGATTTCCAGAAGAAGTTCGATCTCGCCTTTGAACCTGGAGCTCTCTACGTCGCTTACCAGTGCCTGCTCGTCTCGCGCGACGGCGCTCATTCGTGGACGGCCGCCAGTCCGGATCTGACCACAGCGAAGCGTGCCCCGGAAGTGCGGTGCGGCCAGCCGCTTCCCCAGAAGAAGCCCGCCCCCGCGGCGAAGACTGCAACGAAGTCTGACACTGGAGCCGCACCAAAGCAGGTCGAAACAGCGGCAGAGACTCAGAACGCTTCCGGAGATGGGCACGGGTCCCCCAAGGCAGCGGGAACACCTCCGGCACCCGCACCGCCGCCCCCATCCATTGCAGACTTCTCCATTTCCAGAATCAAACCGGGCGTGATCTGGACGGTCAGCACAAACGGTCAGATCTATAACACGATGGATCACGGCAAGGACTGGAACAACGTCACCAACCTTACAGACCTGCCACCCCACGCCCACTTCAACACTATCGAGGCAGGCGATGACGTCAACACCGCCTACGTCGCGGGGCGGATCGGCGGCGAGCGCGGCGAAACCGTGCCGGACAGTGAGGATGCCGATGTTCCGCTCATCTGGCGCACTCTGGACGCCGGCAGAACCTGGACGCGGATTGTCAGCGGCCTGCCTGCGGACGAACGCACCGGAAGCTGGGTGAACAGCCTGCGGGTCGATCCCGTACAGCGCGGCCTGTTGTTCGCAGGCACCGAAACCACTGTCTACGTCAGCTTCGACAATGGCGACCACTGGGAGTCGCTGCGGCAGAACCTGCCCAGCACATCCATCCGCGATCTCGACGTGCACACCGACCACCAGCAGAACGATTTGGTCATCGGCACGTACGGCCGTGGCTTCTGGGTTCTCGACGACATCACGCCGCTGCGCCAGATCGCCGCCAACACCCAGGCCATCGCCTCTTCATCGGTCTATTTCTTTCAGCCCGAGGAGGCTATTCGCGCCCGTATCAACAGCAACTGGGATCAGCCCTTCTCCGTTGAAGTCCCGCACGCGCACAACGTCGCGTATGGCGCACTCCTGGATTATTACCTCGCCCAACCACCCGGCGGACCGATCCAGCTTCAGGTCTTTGATGCGGAGGGCCGTCTGGTGCGCACGATGTCCAGCACGTTGTCGCCGCCCATCGAAGGAGCGATGTATCCGTACTACTGGCTGGCTACGCCTGAATCACGCGCCCTCAGCGCGCATGTTGGTCTGAACCGGGTGAACTGGAACCTCGAATATAACGACCCGCCCGCACTGCGGCACGACCTGGAAAATCAGATGAACATGGTACCTGGCTCGACCAATCCCGGTCCCCACGGCCCGCAGGTGATTCCGGGCGTGTATATCGTGAAGCTCACAGTGGATGGCCAGGTTTACACGCGCAAGGTCACCGTCGTGAATGATCCGCGTGTGGGCCAGAGCCCCAGGATCATGGCCGATCTGCGTGCTCAGAATAAAATCAACATTCTCTCCATGGAGGGTATGGAGCGGAGCTACGAGGGCCACGCAGAAGTCGAGGCCGTCAAAAACCAGTTCTCCGCGCTGATGCACGGCAACCTCCCGACCGAACTAACCGGCCAGGCGAAGACTCTCGATGCCAATCTGACCAAAATTGGCGGCATTGTGCCGCCCCCTGGCAGTTTCGGCGGAGGACCGGGGCGCCCTGCGGCGCCTGAGCCCAACGCCCTAAAGTCTTTCGCGGAGTTGAATAACGCATACAACACGATGGTGAGCATGGTACAGGTCGGCCTGGATATGGCACCCACGCCAACCCAAATCGATACCCTGGACACGGATTGCCGTGACTTCAACCGCACCGTGGGCGCATGGAAGAGCCTGCAGCAGCAGCTGACGGACTTCAATGCGGCCCTCGAGAGACACCAACTGCACGAACTCGCGCTCGCGCCCGTCAAGGTCAATGCCGGGTCGTGCGGCTCTGCCCCCGAAACAAAAAGGAAAAGCAGTCAAAAAGCGACTTCACGCTGACCGGCGGTGCGGGGAGAAAACACCGTCATTTTCCGGATGAAGGAGCGGAATCGGCATTCCAGTCCGGTGTTTCCTCGCCCAGCAGGTTGCGAACGAAATAGTCGTAGCTCTTGCGCTGGGTGTAGTACGCATGGGGGCCCCGGGTGCCGTGATCGGCGCCGGGCACTTCCAGAAGGTCAAACGCTTTGTTGGCGCGGATGAGCCGGTCCACGACTTGCAGAGTGGAAGAAGGATCGACGTTGTGATCCATCTCGCCGAAGATGAGCAAAAGCTTCCCCTTCAGGCGCCAGGCATTACCCACGTTGGAGGAGTGCCGATGTCAATCTGCTTTTGCGATGCGATGTCAAAAAGGACAGGCTGAGGAAGCGCCAGAACATCGCCAGGCTTTGGATAGACCATCGTGGAGCTTTCCGGCTGCAGTTGGTCTTTGGGAGAGGACTCTACGTAATGGATGACGCGGCGATAGCCGGGGCGATACGATAGGCGACGAGACGAGTTGAATCCGGCGACCATGCGATGGTGGAAAAGACGTAATAGTTACCTTCGGAGCCGTCATGGCTCAGCCTGTATTTCTCTTTGCCGTCTTTTGAACGAACCTCGACGTTGTAATTGAGGATGTAGGCGAGCCACTTTCCATCGGGCGATGGCAAGGTCTTCTCCGTGCTGTTTTCGGGCCGGGGAGTATCGTCATAGCCGTAGTCGTCGCCGGTAGAGAGCGGTCGGCCACAGCAGGTCCAGGCGTGCAGATCGCAGCGCAAGGCGGTGTCATCGGCTTCGAATTCGATGGCGGAATCGTCGTCGCTGATGTGGAACCGCGCAAAGGGCAGAGTGAGCGCTGTATAACTTTTGCCGCTCGCAGCCGAAAGCGCGGTAGCCAACCTGGCTTGGTCGAATGCCGGCTGTCTTGCCTGAGTGGCGGCATTCACAATGACGAATTCGTGTCCACCTTCAACAGATTTGCGATAGACGAAGCGATCGCCGGTGGGAAGCCAGGAGGCGTTGTCCGGCAGATCGATGGGAAGAGAGTCGTACCGCTTTTGCAGGTTCAGGGCGCGGTCGTAGTCGGCACGTGGGACCTGACTATAACTGCCGAACGGGAATCCACTAATGCCCGTAAACAACAGAATCGGAACGATCAACCGCTGATTCATGCGCCTCCTGATCGCCTTTACAGGCGAAGCTTCTCGTTCATGACCCTTAACGAGGCCAGGAAAACGGACATCCGGAACCCTGACAGAACGCGAACCTGGGGATGGGCGCCCGCTGTAAACCCGCAGACATTCATCGACCGTCAGAATTGTGTACAATACCGCATGCGACAAGTCAAGCCGGGCTTGGCCTCTCTGGCATGGGACTGGAGCAGGAGCTGTTCTGAATACCGGCCGGGAGACCGATCACCAGCTGCCGCGTTCGCCAAATATATCGATGACGCCGGCCAGACGGATGCAGCCGTTTTCCCAGTTTGCCTGCAGAGCGTGTTCGGTCCGTACCGAATCGCCGACGACGATTGCGGCGATGATCTCTTCGTGCTCGGCGATGGAGGGATGCAGGTCGTGCATGATCCAGCTGGCATAGAGGCGCCAGTAGCGCTCTGCCTGGGGTTCGATGGATTTGTGCAGGGCAGTGAGTCGCGGCCCTGCGCCGGCCTCGATAATGGTGCGATGAAAGCTGCGGTCGATATCAAAAATGCCGGAGGCGCGGGGATCGCCCGACTCAGCAATGGTGCGAAGCTGCTCGTTGAATCGCCGCAGCTGGACAGCAATTTCTGCCCGGCGACCTTTGGGAAGCGCAGCAGTTCGACGCCCAGCGAGGCCTTCAACGTGGCCGATGACCTGATAGAGTTCAGCTGCGTCCTCTTTGGTGAGCGGTGCGACCACCATGCGCGACTTGCGAACGTTCGTATGCTCGATGACGTAGCCTTCGCGCTGGAGCAGGTGAAGGGCGCTGCGAACGGGCGTGCGGCTCATGGCGAGATGCCGGGCCAGGTCCGCTTCGACGATCCAGGATCCGGGAGAAAGCCGGCCATGCACGATGAGCTCGCGGATTTCGTGAAAGGCCTTCCGCAGGCTGTTGCCATGTTCAGCTTTTGTCCGTCGGGGGGACTTGCTGCTGCCTGATCCCGTGCGCCCTACCATAGGAGAATCATTCGCCGTCCCTTCCCGGGGATCTTACCGGCTCCTTTGCCAGTCAGGGATGAATTCGGAAGATCCGTCCGAGGGATAAGGTAGTATCCGAGATTGTAGACAATTTTACACTGACCGTCACTATGCCCTTTATTGAAACCGTCGACTCGCACACCGCAGGAGAGCCCACGCGAGTAGTGATCTCGGGCGGCCCTGATCTTGGAACGGACAGCCTGACCGAGCGTCTCCGCTGGTTCGCCTCCGGCCATGACGCTTTTCGATCGGCAGTCGTCAACGAGCCGCGTGGATCGGATGTGCTGGTCGGAGCGCTGTTGCTGGAGCCAAGGGACCGGCGCTGCACCACTGGTGTGATCTTTTTCAATAATGTTGGCTATCTGGGAATGTGCGGCCACGGGACGATCGGCGTGGTGACAACGCTGGCCCATCTGGGGCGAATTCAGCCCGGTGACCACGGGATCGAAACACCTGTGGGTGTGGTGCGAGCGACCCTGCACCCCTCCGGCCAGGTGACCGTGGAGAATGTCGTCAGCTACCGCTACCGCGATGCCGTGCCGGTCAGCGTTCCAGGATACGGAATCGTGACAGGGGACATTGCCTGGGGCGGGAACTGGTTCTACCTTCTGGACGAGGCGCCCTGCGAACTCGTTCCGGAGAATCAGGAAATGCTCACGGCGTACACCTGGGCGATACGCGGCGCGCTGACTGCCAGCCACATTACCGCTGAGAGCGGAGCAGAAATCGACCACATCGAGGTATCGGCCCCGGCACGCACCTCTGGAGGCGACAGCCGCAACTTCGTCCTCTGCCCGGGCAAGGCGTACGATCGCTCCCCCTGCGGAACCGGTACGAGCGCAAAACTCGCCTGCCTGGCGGCGGAGAGAAAGCTCGCTCCAGGACAGGTGTGGCGACAGGAGGGAATCCTGGGCACCGTTTTCGAAGGCTTCTACCGGCTCGAAAACGGCACATCCCACCGAATTATTCCCAGCATTACCGGCTCGGCGTTCATCACGGGAGAGAATAAGCTGATCCTCCATCCGGAAGATCCGTTCCGCAGCGGCATCCGCCCATGAGCTCAGGCTGGGATGTGGTGATTATCGGTGCCGGCATTGTCGGTACGTCGTGCGCACTTGAGTGCGCCGCGCGAGGGCTGCGCACGGCAGTGATTGACCCGGCCGGTGTGGGCAGTGGCGCAACCGCCGCAGGGATGGGACACATCGTCGTTATGGATGACTCGCCGGCGCAACTTGCGCTGACGAGGTGGTCCCAGGTTCTCTGGAGGGACCTGGCTGCGAAACTGCCGCCGGAAGCCGAGTACGAGGCGCGAGGCACGCTGTGGGTGGCCACGGATGAGGAGGATCTGGCGGAAGTCCGGCGCAAGCAGCGGGGTTACGCCGCGGCCGGAGTCGCGACCGAGGTCCTCGACAGCATGGCGTTGGCTGAGGCTGAGCCTGAGTTGCAACGGGGACTTGCTGGAGCGCTGCTGGTGCCGTCGGACGGGATCGTGTATCCGCCCTGTGCGGCGGAACATCTCCTGCTAGAGGCGAGTCGGCTGGGTGCGAAGATGCTTGAGCCGCAGCGAGTGATCGCGGCGAAGCGGGGCTGCGTGCGACTGAAGAACGGCGGCAAACTCATGACCAGGCACATCGTGAACGCATGCGGCGCGGAAGCAACAGAACTGATGCCGGAACTGCCGATCCGCAAACGGCGCGGACATCTTGTCATCACAGACCGCTACCCGGGATTCGTCCACCATCAGCTGGTTGAACTGGGATATATCAGAAGCGCCCACTCCGTGACGACCGACTCGGTCGCGTTCAACGTGCAGCCGCGGCAGACGGGGCAACTCCTGATCGGCTCGTCGCGCGAATATGGGGCAGAAGACGCGACGATCAACTATCCTTTGCTCCAGGCGATGGTTCAACGGGCGCAGATGTACCTCCCCGCGATCAGAAACCTGCAGGCGATTCGCATGTGGACCGGCTTTCGCGCGGCAACGCCGGACAAGCTGCCGCTGATCGGGCCGTGGCCCGACGACGATTCGCTGATTCTGGCGACGGGACACGAAGGGCTCGGTATCACGACTTCGCTGGCAACGGGAAAGCTGGTGGCAGCGGCGCTGACCGGCGAAAAACCGGTCATCGTGCCAGAGCCGTATCTCCCGGCACGCTTCGCGCAGGGCTTAACCGCGACGGAAGTCCTGCGTGCCTGAGATGCTCCTGCCCATCGTGCTGACCGTCAACGGTGCCGCCGTGCGGGTGATGCCGGGGACGACGGTCGCGGCTGCGGTGCTGCTGGCGGGCAGCACGACGCGGACCTCCGTCCGTGGCGAAATACGCGGACCCCTATGCGGTATGGGCATCTGTTTTGAGTGCCGAGTAACGATCGACGGCGTGCCGCACCAGCGGAGCTGCCAGGTTCTTTGTACGCCCCGCATGCAGGTAGCAACCTCGTGAAGACAACGTTTGAGATCGTGGTGGTCGGCGCCGGACCAGCGGGCATCGCGGCAGCCGTTACCGCAGCAGAAAGCGGCCGCAGCGTCGGTCTGGTGGACGACAATCCGGCGCCCGGCGGACAGATTTGGCGCGCTGGCGGATGCCTTCCCGCGGCAGCGCGAAATTGGATCAACCGGCTGGAACAGTCGCCAGTGGAACGTCTGCAGGGATGGCGCGTCTTCGATTCACCGGAGCGAGGCGTTCTCCGCGTCGAGCGCAATCGATCTACATTTGCGGAGCACGCCGAACTGCGATTCGAAAAGCTGATTCTGGCCACCGGGGCGCGCGAGCGCTTCTTGCCGTTTCCTGGGTGGACATTGCCTAATGTGATGGGCGCTGGCGGTCTCGATGCGATGGTGCGCGGTGGCCTCCCGATCGAGGGGAAGCGCGTTGTCGTGGCGGGCACGGGCCCCCTTTTGCTTGCCGTCGCAGCTCATTTGTCGGAACGAGGAGCCAGGGTCCTGGCCATCTGCGAGCAGGCGTCCCATCGGCACATGGTGCCCCTCGCCGCGCAGCTCGCACGTCAGCCAGGAAAGCTTTGGCAGGGTGTGCAATATCGCTGGAGGACCAGGCGAACACCGTATCGGATGAATTGCCGACCCGTCTCTGCGCAGGGCGATGAAAAGCTTAAGTCGGTGGTGCTGGAGGAGAACGGTAAGCAACAAGTCATGGAGTGCGATTATCTCGCGTGCGGTTTTCATCTCGTCCCGAATACCGAATTGCCGGAATTGCTGGGCTGCCGGCTGGAAGACGGATTTGTGAGCACGAATGACCTGATGCAAACTTCCCTGCAGAACGTGGCTTGCGCGGGCGAGCCGACGGGTATCGGCGGCGTGGAGATTGCGCTGCTCGAAGGCCGCATCGCCGCGATGGCGGTCTGTGGCCGCGGGCGGGAAGCGCACGGGCTTATCCGCAAACGCCGCGCAGCCCGGGGATTTGTAAGCGCGCTGAGCCGGGCTTGCGGCTTGACGTCGCGAATGCGGGAAAGTGCCACGGACGAGACGATCGTCTGCCGCTGCGAAGACGTGCTTCTGGGCTCGCTCCGCGAGCGCTCGGGATGGCGCGACGCCAAGCTGCACACCCGTTGTGGCATGGGGCCGTGTCAGGGCAGAGTCTGTGGCGGGGCGGTAGAGTATCTGTTCGGTTGGCATGTCGAATCGGTACGCCCCCCGCTTTTCCCGTCCTTCGTGAGCAGTCTGGCCGGATCCGCTGCGCAAACAAACGATTCAGAACACATCGGGGAGACCGTATGAACTGGTATGGCGTTATGCCGGCGATGACAACTTGTTTCGACCAGCAGTTGCGTGTGGACGACGCGTTCATGACCCGCCATGTGCAGTGGCTGCTGGCCAATGGATGCACAGGAATTATCGCGCTCGGCTCTCTGGGCGAGGCGGCAACTCTGACGGCTGCGGAGAAAGAAGCGCTGCTGCGGAATACGGTTGCCGGGGCAAGAGGCGCACCGGTAGTCGCAGCGATTTCGGCCCTCTCGACCGATGAGGCCGCGACGCTGGCAAAGGCGGCGGAGCAGGCGGGTTGCTCGGCACTGATGGTATTGCCTCCCTACGTGTATAAGGGCGACTGGCGCGAGATGAAGGCGTACGTAGCCGCAATCTTTCAGGCCACGAAGCTCTCCTGCATGCTGTACAACAATCCGGTTTCCTACGGAACGGATTTTCTTCCGGAGCATATTGCGGAACTCGCAGCTGAGCACGAGAACCTGGCAGCGGTGAAGGAATCGAGCACCGACGTGCGCCGCGTGACGGCGATTCTCGCTCTGACCGAAGACCGGCTGAAGGTTTTTGTCGGGGTCGACGATGCCATCGTCGAAGGCATCGCCGCCGGCGCCGTGGGTTGGGTGGCCGGCCTGGTGAATGCTTTTCCGGCGGAGTCCGTTGCGTTGTTCAACGCCGCCATCGAAGGGAAACACGAAAAAGCTTTCGCTCTGTACCGCTGGTTTCTGCCCCTGTTGCGCATGGATACGGTTCCGAAGTTCATCCAGTTGATCAAACAGGTGCAGCAGGAGACGGCCACCGGGAATGCGCGCGTGCGTCCACCACGGTTGGAGGTGACGGGACATGAACTGGAGGAAACCCGGGCCGCTGTGAAGCACGCGCTGGCGCACCGCCCTGCCGTCCGAAGCACGGAATTCACGGCCTGAACAACATTCGCGCGGAACCGAACGCATTGTTCCGCCCGCGAAACGTCATCCCCGCGAAGGGTGGGAATAAAGCTTCAGGCGACGGAATTACGCCGGCGGAGGCCCCGCATCGCTGACAGGGGTAATGTTGTGCTGCAGAAGCGTGCGGTTGAAGGCAGGAACCTCTTTGGTGATGAGGTTGTTGTAATCGGCCTCAGCTTTTGCCAGCTTCTGCTCAATGTCGGCGAAGAGCTGAACCTCGGTGTCGGTGGGACGATAATCGCCGCCACCAGCCACGTCGCCCGCACCGGGACCGATTTCCGCTGCCAGCCATAGCAGGTTGTAGTAAACCTTCCAGGCGGAAATATAGGTCTTGTCGTCGCTCGCCTCGAGCGGCTCGGAAAGAAGCTCATACTCTACAGCCTGCATCTTCTTGTCGGTTTCGTGAGCACTCTGCGCAAGTTCCTTTTCGCCCGGCTCGCTATCGAGCATCCCCTCCGCGTCGGAGAGCTGTTTGCGCATCCACTCGATGCGGTTCACCATGTCCGACGTCTTATCGACATCGGCGTCAATTCGCAACTGGAGCTTTACTGATGCTTCGATATCGGTATTGCTGCCGTGGCTGTGGGGATCCATTAGGATCGTCACAGGCTGGCTGAAGGTCTGACCGTCAACCGTGAGCTTTGCGGTGTACTTCCCAGGCGCGGCCATGGGCGTGGGGATTCTCTCCATGCCCCAATGCGTGACAGGCCGGACATCTTTGCCGAAAAAGCGGCCTTCCAGAAAGATGTTCGGGTCCTCAGGCGGGGTCGTGCGCAGCTCGATCTGGCGCGGTGCGTCGTAATGCATGTCCCAACCAATGCGATTCATTCCCTCATGTGCAGGCACGCTGATTTTGCGCACCAGCTTGCCTCCGCCATCGAAGATCTTCATCTCGACTGGTTTTGCAGGCGAGGACTTCAGATTGAAATCCAGAAAGACAAACTCCTGATGCAGGAATCGATAGGTTGGACGCGGCACAAAGAAACGGACATTCTCAGTCGTCGCCTCGCGAGCCATCTGCTCGAGCGGGGTGATGTCGTCAAGGATGTAGAAGCCGCGTCCGTACGTCGAAACCACCAGATCGTGGAACCGCTTCTGTACTACCGTCCAGGTGACCGGTGAAGGCGGCAGGCCCTCATTGAAGTGCGTCCAGTTTGCGCCGTCATTGAGCGAGTAATAAAGAGCATTGCCGGTCCCGGCGAAAAGGAGCCCCTCGCAGTTGGGGTCTTCGGAGACATTGCGGACGTACGCCAGTGGTCCCGTGGGGAGATTACTGGAGATGCGCGTCCAGGTCTTACCGAAGTCCGTCGTCCTGAAGATGTATGGATCGCGATTATCGACCAGATGGAAATCGACCGAGATATACGCCGTGCCTGCATCAAAAAACGATGGCTGGATACTCGTCACCGTGCCCAGCGGAGGCATCGAAATGTTGGCCGTGACGTCGTTCCAGTGTTGGCCACCGTCGCGCGTGTACCATACCTTTCCGTCGTTGGTACCGGCCCAGAGGAGTCCCTTCTGCACCGTGGAGGGAGCGAGAGCAAAGATGACCTCACCGTAGAACTGCCCCAGGTTATCGGGAATCAGCCCTCCGGACGAAACGATGTGCCCCGGATCATGCGTCGAGAGATCGGGGCTTATCACGGACCAACTCTGCCCGCCGTTGCTGGTTTTGAACACAACCTGGCAGCCGTAATAAACGGTATTGTTGTCAAACGGATCGATGGCCAGCGGCGGCGTCCAGTGGCAACGATATTTCACCTGATCAGGAGCCGAGTCAAGAGTGTGGAGCCACGGGCTCACGGAGCGCGCCTGGTGGGTCAGTGCGTCCCAGCGAGTGACCTCGTCGCCGTAGCAGGAAGCCCACACGACGTTGGGATCGCTGGGGTCTGGAAGCGTGAAACCCGATTCGCAACCGCCCATCCCGTGATCCCAGCCGGCCTCCGGCGCTTCCTCGTTGAGTGGAACGCTTGGGCCGCGCATGGTGGTGTTGTCCTGCATGTTGCCGTAGACGTAGTAGGGAGTCTGGTCGTCCACCGCAACGTGATACATCTGCCCGATCGGCAGAGTGACATCGTTGAAGCCTCGGCCATCGACGGTCGTGATGGCCAGACCGCCGTCAAAGGAGATAGCAAACCGGCTGGCATTTGTCGGGTCAATCCAAATATCGTGATTGTCGCCGCCCCACGGTTTGTCCTCAAACGTACGTCCACCGTCAGTGGAGACCAGAAAACTGCTGTTCGAAACCAGAACCTTGTTCTCGTCCGCGGGCGAAACCGCAATACGGATGTAATAACCGCCGCGCCCGATCAGGGTGCGATCCCGGCTCGCAACCTGCCAGTTGACTCCGCCATCGTCGGAACGCCATAGCGATCCCTGCTCGTCGGTCTCGATGAGGGCGTAGACGCGATTGGAGTCGGTCGGAGCAACCGCGATGTCGATCTTCCCGACCGGCGTGTGCGGCAGCCCATGCCCTTCGATCCGTGTCCAGGTAGCGCCCCGGTCATGCGACACATACACGCCGCTTCCCGGGCCTCCGCTGATCTCCGCCCATGTGTGCATCGAAACCTGCCACATGCCCGCAAACATTGTCCGCGGGTTTTCCGGATCCATGGCGAGGCCGGAGCAGCCGGTATTCTCGTCCACGAACAGAACGTGCTCCCATGTCTTGCCGCCGTCGATGGTCCGATAGACGCCGCGTTCCTTTTGCGCGCCACCCAGCCGGCCCAGCGCGCAGACGTAAACGTCATCAGAGTTCTGGGGATCGATCAGGACGCGCCCGATGCGGCCTGTTTCGTCGAGCCCCACATGTTGCCAGGTCTTACCCGCGTCCGTCGATTTGTAAACGCCGTCACCTGTGACATCGATATCGCGTATCGCCCACGCCTCACCCGTTCCAGCCCAGACGATATTGTGATCGGAGGATGCCACAGCCAGCGAACCTATAGCCGCCGCGGGTTCTTTGTCGAAGATCGGTTTCCAGTCGTTTCCGCCGTCCGTCGATTTCCACACGCCGCCCGATGCCGCGCCGGCATACCAAATGCTGGGATCTCCTGGCACACCCGCCACCGCCGCAACGCGGTTGCCCCGCAAAGGCCCAAGGAAACGAAAGCCAAACTCGTTCGGATATCCGCCGTGATGGCGGCGTTGGGCGAGGGCAGGGGTGACGGTCACGGCCATGACTAAGGTGCATAGCAGGGACTTCCGCGCGACTGGAACTAACATTTTCGGCTGTGCTCCCGGAGGGGTAAATGCAGAATGTGGATTGTACACTATTTGCAATGCAATCCAGCCGCGAACCTGCGACGGCTACTTCCAGCCCGGCTTGCCTTTGATGATAGTGATGTAGCGGTCGATGGGCGGGCCAGTGTAGCGCTGGCGCGCCGCCCCCGGTTCCCGCGGCTACAACGATGAATATCCGATGCCTACGGTCGACCTCCGTCCTCATATGCATCGCGGGCCTGACGGCAAACTGGTGGAAGGGCCCGCTCCGGAACCGGGCGCGATCTGGTTTGAGCGCGCAGAATCCTCGCATGAGGATCCCCTGCAGTTTCGGACGAAAGGTCGCGGTCCCACGTACACTCTGGTGCCCCTCAACCTGATCATGGACGAGCGCTACTCGGTGTATCTCCGAAATCTCATAGCGTGAGTGCGGTCTTCCCTTTGACGGGCCGCGAGCTGGCGTGCTCGATCTGCAAACTCCTGGCGGTTAGCACCCGGCAACCTCACCCCCTCGCGTTGATGAAGCTCCTCGGCGTGTAGCACTTCCAGTCGCTCGCAGCTGAAGACCTCCGCGAAGAAATCCCGACGACACCTGTGGCGGATTTTCCCTTGCTCGAGTTATGCACGGATCGAGACTTCGGCTCTCCGCCACGCTACTTCACCGTCACACTGAGGGACGTCGAGTGCGACAGAGTTCCGGACGTCCCTGTAACGGTAACGGTGTAAGTCTGCGCGTGGCCGGACGCTGATCCACACCCGGTCAGGCCCGCGAACAGCCCTGTTACGGCAATCACCAGCATCAACAACGGCAGTACCCTTTGCAGGCGACGTCCCGCCTGCCGCAGACCGCGCGAGAAGGGGAGGAGCAGAATTCCGAGCAGCAAAGGGGGAGTTGCGTGCTCGAGCGAGCGATCGAAAGCGGCGCTCTGCACAGCCGTGATCTGCAGGGTCACCGTGGTGGTACCCGAACCTGCCGCCACGACGGATGGACTGAACGTCGTGAGAGTATTCTCCGGCAGGCCGCTGGACGACAGAGCAACCGGAGCAGGAAGCGTCGTGCCGTCGATCGGCGTGACGACAAACTGAAGGTTGAGTGTTTTACCACGGGGAAGCGTAACGGAGGACGAACCGCTCGCCAGAGCGATGCTGAAGTCGACTACGGATTCACCGAGTGGCGCGCTCGTGACTGACGCGAAAGTTGAGTCTCCGCTGTAGACCGCCGTGACGGAGTGGAGACCGACGCTGAGGCTGGTGGTGTTCAGGGTCGCCGTTCCGGACGTGAGCGAAGCCGACCCCAGCAGAGCCGTCCCGTCATAGAAGCTGACGCTGCCAGTCGGCGTGCCGGTGGATGCGGAGACAGTGGCGGTGAGCGTGACGGGCGTCTGCAACATCACCGGACTGGCCGACGAGACGAGTGTGATCGCCGGTGTCGCCGGCTGAACGACCTGGCTCAGCGGCGATGATGTTTCAGGCTGCCAGTTCGAATCGCCGCTGTACTTTGCGGTGATGGAATGTGTGCCGATGGAGAGAGTTGAGCTGGAGTAGCTGGCCGAGCCGCTGCTCATCGCAACGACCGCAAGCTGCGTGGTTCCATCGTAGAAGGTGACGGTTCCGGTGGGAACGGGAGTGCTCGCCATGCTTGCAGTAAAGGTGACCGGGCTACCCCAGGTGGATGGATTAGCGCTGGACGCCAGGTTAAGGACGGGAGCCGAACCCGAGGTGATTCCACTGAGGAGAACGGTCTGAGGCACGACCCCGCCTCCGCTGAAGATCACGTGGCCGGAGAACGTGCCGGCTGAGGTTGGGAAGAAGAGGATAGCCTGCGTGCAGTTCGCGCCGGCTGCGAGAGAAATGGGCGGAGCGGAGCAGGTTCCACCGGCTGCGCTTTGAAAGTCGCTCGTGTAGGCGATCGACTGAACGACCAGGGTGCCGGATCCGGAGTTCGCCAGCGTGACAAGCTGAGGCGGACTCGCCGAGCCAGGCGCCTGTCCGGCAAACGTCAGCGCAGGCAGTTCCACATTACGAATACGCTCGTTCAGGCGATCGGCGATC
>DATJNE010000116.1:0-17453 GCA_035508305.1 Acidobacteriaceae bacterium
ACTTTGGCGAGGTCACCAGTACCTATGACCCGCGCGAGCTGCAGTTCGGGGCAAAGTTCCTGTTCTAAACTGACCCCCGCAGCATTCCCGAACGCAGTGGAGCATCGACTCCACTGCGTTTCGCTTGTGACGATACTGAGGATAACCCCGTCGTTCCTTCGCCGCCTCGCAAAGGCCTTGATTTCCCCCCTCTTGCTGTGCATTCGGGATTTGCTGTCACGAAAGTAGGTATTTGGCTCGATGTGTGAGGACAGGGGAGCGGAAAACAGAGAACAACGACCCGGCAACCGCAGATTCTTCACGTCCCGCCCCCGAGCAGAAAGACGTTTGGGGCCCCGTGCGCTCAGTGATGACCGCCGCGATTCTGTTGTGAAGACGTTAGAGCGGGCGCTACGGGATGTTGCCGGGAGGGCCGGATTCGAGCATCTGGATGGCCTGGTGGTAGTCGAGGTTGGGGGGGACGGGGGAGTAGTGGGCCATCTCCTCGGTGATGTGGTAGCTGAGAGCTTTGAGCATGAAGGCTTTTCCGGTGAGGTTGAGCTTCATGCGGGTGAGCTGCCAGTCGTTGGGAGCGACTTCGGATTGCTCGAGGAAGATGGTGCCACCTTTGTCGAGGTGGCCGATGATGCCCCAGCCGAAGTCGACGTCGGAGACGAGGCGGGCGTTGAGGCGGGTGAGGCGCTCGTGGGAGGTTTCGATGAGGACGTCGCCGGCCATGCCGCGGAGGATTCTGGATTCGACGTCGGGAGGGTTCCAGGCGGGGTTGGGGCGGAAGGTGAGGTGGTAGCAGGTGGCAGAGGGCGGCGGTACGGGGTTGGGGGACGAAGGCAGCTGGAGTGAACCGGGGATGGGAACGCTGGGGACGGCGGTGACGTTGCAGGGCAGGATGCCCTCGTCGTGGTAGAGGAAGGCATCGGGGAGCATGCGGAGGAGCTTGTCGGCGCGGGCGTCGTCTTCGGCTTCGCGGCGGCGGCGATGTTCCTGGAGGTCGGGGTGGGTATCGAGGTTGGTGAGGCGGTCGAGCTGGGTCTGGCGGAGGGCGGAGGAGAGCGGAGCGCCGTTGGCGGCGATGGCGAGGGCGACGTCGCCCTGGGCGGTCTCGATGATGTCCTGGGTATAGTCGCGGCGGTCGTCTTTTTTGTGGAGGAGGAAGCGCTGGGGGTGGTGGGCGGCTTCGGCGGTGAGCCGGTTGGTGACGGCGCGGCGGACGAGGGCGGCGGCATCGGTAGCCGGGGAAGGCGGCGACTGTGGGGAAGCGGCGCGAGGAAGCAGAAGCGCAGTGGAGAAAGCCAGCAGAAAGCAGAGGATAGGAGTCGGGTTGCGGTGGGGGGATGAAGGCATGAGCAAGTGCGACGCTGAGGATCGAACAGGACTTGCACCTGCGGGACCCCCTGGTTCCTGTTATAGACGAGGGAGGGGCCAGGAAGTTACGAAGAGGTGGCGGAAGAGGGTGGGGGAAGCGGGGCTTCTCCGTTAAAATTGAGGGCATGGGCGGTATGAGGAATCGGATCGGGGGGCCGCTGCTGGCGGCGGTTCTGGGAATCGTTGTGGCGGGGCACGCGCAGGATCATGGGCGCGGGCGGAAGTACAAGCCGCCACCGCCGACGTGCAAGATCACGGTGACGGTACTGAAGGCGGAGAACGGCAAGCCGCTGGAGAATGCGTCGGTGGTCTTTCATCCCCTGAAGGACGGCAAGGATCAGGGCAACATGGAGCTGAAGACAAACGAGGACGGGAAGGCGACGCTGGACCTGATCCCGGTCGGAGACCAGCTGCGCCTGCAGGTGCTGGCGAACGGGTTCCAGACGTATGGTCGCGACTACGACTTGCCCGGTGACACACGGGACATCGAAGTGAAGCTGAACCGTCCGCAGAAGCAGTATTCGATCTACACGAGCCATCCGGGGAACGATGGCGGTCAGGCAGTCTCCCAGCCACAGAAGCCGCAGTAGCGGGGAGTGGCGCCAGGAGCGGGCTGGACCGTTTTGGTTCGGTTCTGCCGGGTCGTTCCGTGTTGGGGGTGGGCCTGTCGATGTTGATCTTCCGCGGGACTGAGGCGGGGATTCCCGGGCGTGAGCGGCTATTCTGAAGAGGCCGTGTCTTCTATCCAGCAAACTGCACCGTCGCCGCCATCGCTGCACGACTTTTTTGCGCCGGGAGGACTGTTGTCCCGGTCGCAGCTGCCGTATGAGTTCCGGCGGGGGCAGCTGGAGATGGCGCAGGCGGTGGAGCGCGCGCTCCAGGATCAGCGGCACCTGATTGTGGAAGCGGGAACGGGGACAGGAAAGACGCTGGCGTATCTGCTGCCGGCGCTGCGGCGCTGCGCGGCGACCGGGCATCGGGTGATCATCTCGACGGGCACGAAGAACCTGCAGGAGCAGCTGTTCTTCAAGGACGTGCCATTCCTGGAATCGCTGCTGGGGCCGTTGCGCGTGTGCTATATGAAGGGGCGCGCGAATTACCTGTGCCGGCACAAGCTGTTCGCGCTGCGCCATCAGCCGATTTTGTCGGGCATCGAAGAGATTGGGCAGTACCAGGCAATCGCGGGGTGGGAGAAGACGACGGAAACGGGGGATCGCGCGGAGATCGACGATCTGCCCGAGGCGAGCGCGGTGTGGTCGAAGCTGGATGCGCGGAGCGAGGCGTGCCTGGGGCAGACGTGCCCGGACTACGGGCGGTGCTTCATTACCGAGATGCGCCGGCGGGCGGCGGAGAGCGACGTGGTGATCGTGAATCATCATCTGTTCTTCGCCGATATGGCGATTCGGCAGCAGGCGGGCGGCGCTCCGGACGCGGGGGTGCTGCCGGAAGCGAGCGTGGTGATCTTCGACGAGGCGCACGAGCTGGAAGATGTGGCGTCGAGCTATTTCGGGATCAGCCTGAGCAATCTGAAGTTCGAGGACCTGGCGCGGGATGTGGAGTCGCTGCTGCGCGCGCAGCACGAGTTGAAAGCCGATGTGGTTACCGCGGGGCAAATGATCCGGGAGCGGGCGCGGCTGTTCTTCGCGGCGCTCCCCCTGCCTCACCGCGCCAGCATCGGGCGCGGCGGACTGGGAGGCGGATCGGAGGCGCGGGGCGGCGAAGGACGGATGCCGTTTACGAATCGCGAGGAGTTCCTGGAGCAGCAGGGGGATGTGTATCTGGGGCTGCTCCATGCGCTGCACCGGATGGAGACGGAGCTGGAGCGGTTGAAGGGATCGGAAGAAGCGCCGCCGCTGCGCAAGCGCACGGGGATGGTAAGGGAGCAGCTGAAGTTTCTGATGGAGTCGCAGGACAGGAACACGGTCTTCTGGCTGGAGCGGCGGAGCGGGCGACAGATGAGCACACAGCACCCCACCACGCCAAAACCGGGCGCGTCGGGGGCCCCGGTGCACCTGCAGGCGACGCCGATCGATGTGTCGGAACTGCTGCGGGAGCTGCTCTTCGAGGCTTATCCCAGCGTGGTGCTGACCTCGGCGACGCTGACAGTGCAGGGAGGGTTTGCGCATATCCGCAAGCGGCTGGGACTGGACGAGGCGCGGGAGCTGGTGGTGCCGTCGCATTTTCAGTACGCGCGGCAGGCGCTGCTGTATCTGCCGCCGGAGATGCCGGACCCGCGGGAGCCGAATTTCCAGGACGAAGCGGCGCGGCGGATGCGGCGCATGCTGGAGATCACGCGGGGGCGGGCGTTTTGTTTGTTCACGAGCTACCAGCAGATGCGCGATCTCTACGAACGGCTGCTGGTGGAGGTGGGATTTCCGCTGCTGCTGCAGGGAACAGCGCCGAAGAAGGCGCTGCTGGAGGAATTTCGAACGACGCCGAACGCGGTGTTGTTCGGGACGTCGAGTTTCTGGCAGGGGGTGGATGTGCAGGGCGAGGCGCTGAGCTGCGTGATCGTGGACCGGCTGCCTTTTGCGGTGCCGACCGATCCGGTGGTGCAGGCGCGAATGCGGGCGATTGAAGAGGCGGGAGGAAGTCCGTTCTTCGAGTACCAGGTGCCGTCGGCGGTGATCACGCTGAAGCAGGGATTTGGGCGGCTGATCCGCTCGCTCGACGATCGCGGGGTGCTGATGCTGCTGGATCCGAGGCTGGAGCGGCAGCGGTACGGGCGGGTTTTTCTGGAGAGCCTGCCGCCGTATCGGATCACGCAGAACATCGGGGATGTGGAAACGTTTTTCAGCCGGTAGCCGGTAGCCGGTAGCAGGTAGCCGGGAGCAGGGAGCAGGGAGCAGAAGCGGGAGCAGGGAGGTGCTGCGCGCTCCGGGTCGTGCGCAGCGCGTGCGCGATTGCGCGAAAGGGCGCAGTTGCGCGGGCGGTGTGACGCAGGTCACAAGGGTCACCGCGCAGCTGACGCAGGGTGATGCCGCGCACGAACAACAGTGATTTCAATCACCTATCTCTTCTGTCCCAGTTTGGCACGGGTCGTGCAATAACCCGGGTGTCCACCAATTCCCCAGGAGAACACGACAATGGAACGGAATCAGGGATGTCTGGAATGCCCGGCTCGCGGTAAACACATGTTCTGCAGCATGGAGAACTCGGCGCTGGAGAAGTTCGACAGCATCGGGACGCAGGTGCGGTTCAGCAGCGGCGCGGTGATCTTTCGCGAAGGCGACAACTGCGGGTCGGTGCACGTGCTGTGCTCGGGGCGGGTGAAGCTGTCGGCGACGAGCCGTGAGGGGCGGACTCTGATTCTGAAGATTGCGCGGGCGGGCGAGGTGCTGGGCCTGTCGGCAGCGCTGGCGGCACAGCCTTTCGAAGTGACGGCGGAAACGGTGGAACCGTGCATGGTGAAGACGATCCGCCGCCAGGCTCTGCTCGATTTTCTGGATCGCAACCCCGATGCCAGCATGCGTGCGGCGCGCTGCGTCGCGCAGGAATACAAGGCGGCGTTCAGCGAAGTGCGCCGTCTGGCCCTCCCCGCAACGGCCTCCGGCCGAGTGGCGAATCTGCTGCTGGACTGGAGCCGGGAGCAGGCGACGGACCCGGCGCGCGGCCGCTGCGTGATGCCGCTGACGCACGAAGAGATCGCCTCGATGACGGCGACCACGCGCGAGACCGTAACCCGGGTTCTCGGGCAGCTGAAGCGCGATCAACTGATTTCCATCCGCGGCGCCTCGCTCACCGTACTGCAACCACAGGCGCTGGAACGGCTCGCGGTGTAAACAAGGCCAGGCCCTCCCCCTGGAGCTGTGAAGCTTTCATTGTCGTACCTGTAGTTATCTTTGTTGAGGCAGCCGAAAAGGCTGCCTCTTTTCTTTGGCGAGTTGGGCAGGTGGGAGGCGCAGGCCGGGTCAGAGAGCCGGGGCCGGCGCGAGGGTGGCCGCCGGCGGCGCGAGGCGGGGCCTGGCCTCGGGGGCGGAGCCGGTGTCGAGGCGGAATTGGTGGACGACGGAACTGAGGTCGCTGGCGAGGCGGCTGAGTTCCTCGGCGGCGGAGGCGGTCTGCGCGGCCGCGGAGGAGGCCTGCTGGGCGGAGTCGGAGATGCTGGAGACGCTGCGGCTGATTTCCCCGCTGGCGGCGGACTGCTCGGTGGCGGCTCCGGCGATCAGGGCGATCATGCTCTCGGTGCGGGTGGAGGATTCGATGATGTCTTTGAGCGCGTCACTGGCCTGGGCGGCGAGATGCAGACCCTGTTCGACTGCGGCGGTGCGGCCGTGGATGCCACCGATGGATTTGCGGGTTTCCGACTGAATGCTGTCGACCATACCGGCGATTTCCTCGGTAGCGGCGCGGGTGCGTTCGGAGAGGCGGCGGACTTCTCCGGCGACGACGGCAAATCCGCGGCCATGTTCGCCGGCGCGGGCGGCCTCAATCGCGGCGTTGAGAGCGAGGAGGTTGGTCTGTTCGGCGATCTCGCGAATGACGACGACGGCGCGGCCGATTTCTTCGGAGCGGCAGGCGAGGGAATCCATTTGCTCGCTGACGGTGGCGGTTCCCTGGTGGATATGCCGGATGGAGCCGACGGTCTGGTCGACGACCGCGCCGCCGCGGGCGGCGGTAGCGGCCGAGGCCCGGCTGGCTTCGACGGCCTGGACGGCGTTGCGGGAGATTTCGGCAACCGTCGAGGTCATCTCTTCCATGGTGGAAGCGACCTGCTGGACGTGGCCGGCCTGGGTTTTGGCGCCCTGGGCGGACTGCACGGCTCCGGCGGCGATCTGGCTGGTGGCGCTGGCCAGCAACTGGGCGCCGCGGGTGATGGCGGTGAGGACCTCGCGCATGGAGCGGACGGTGACGTTGACGGATTCGGAGAGCTGGCCGACTTCGTCGGAGGAACACACGGTGAGAGTCCGGGTGAGGTCCTTGTTGGCGATGCTGCGCAGCAGATCGGCGGCGGCCACGAGGGGACGGGCGATGATGCGGTTGAGCTGCCATCCGGCGACAAGGCTGAGAAGGACGGCACAGGCGATGACGGCGATTTCGAGCCAGCGCTGGGTGCGATAGAGGGCGGCGGCGCGCATCGTGGCCGCAGTCGCGCCTGGTCGTTGAGGGCGATGTCGCGGTCGATCTTCTCCGTGAGGGCGCGGAAGCGATCGCCGCTTTCGGTGGTGGCGAGAGCCCGTGCGGCGGGCACCTGGCCGGCGCCGGCGGCGGTAAGAACGCTGTCAGCGCTCTCCTGGTAGGCCAGGAAGGCGCTCTGAATCTGGTCAAAGAGGGTGCGTTCCTCGCCGGAGGAGATGAGCGGCTGGTACCGCGCCAGAGCGGCGGCGAGGTCGGCTTTGCGCTGAGTGGCGCGGCCGCGGTACTGCTCGACGCAGGCGGCGGTGGGGCAGACGAGGACATTGATTTCGGCGCGGCGGTAGCTGTTCGCGGCATTCTCGACTTCCCCGAGGACGCGGACGCTGGGCAGCCAGCTGGAGTCGATTTCGACGGTGGAGCCGTTGAGGACGGACATGGCGCGCAGGCTGATGCAGCCGAGAGCGGCGGTGAGGAGGCAGACCAGCCCGAATCCGGCGCCGAGCTTTCGGGAGAGAGACATATCGCAGGTGAATTTCACAGGCACCCCAAAAAAGACCAAGGACTCACCTTCCTGTTATCGGCACCTGGCGGCGGGGGTTGATTTTGTTGCGGGGGGGGAGGAGGCAGTGCGGGCGGAATGCGGAATCGGGCGGGACGTTTCTTCGGCGCTTATTTCTGATACCAGGGAATATTAATGACGACGATGCGTTGTTTGCCGCGGACCAGGAGCAGGAGCTTGAGGAGGCTGGAGCGCTGGTTGTGGAGGAGGTTTTCCCACCAGTGGCGGACGACGAGTTCGGGAACGAGGACGGCGATGTGGCGGTTTTCGTTGGAGCGCTCTTCGGAGAGGATGTAGTCGAGCAGGGGCAGGATGACGGTACGGTAGGGAGATTTGAGGCGCTGGAATTTCGGGTCGGGCAGGCCGGCCTCGCGCATGGGTTTGAGGATCTTTTCGGGAAAGACGCTGGCGAGCTCGTCGCGGCCGTGATCGACGTCGGGGGAGTCGACGTGGACGATCTGGAGCTCGTTGGAAATGGACATGGCGAAGCGCAGGGCTTTGGCGGTGAGGCGGCTCCAGCGGTCCATGGGAATGATGACGATGGGGGGGTGGATGTTGGTGGTCTGCAGGGGTTCGGGGCAGGCGGTCTCGTGGGCCACGTGCCGGTAATGGCGATGCACGGCAACCATGGCGAGGATGAGGATGGGGATGAGGAGGGCGGTGACCCAGGCGCCTTCAACGAACTTGGTGACGAGGACGACGACGGTGGTGATGCCGGTAGCGACGGCGCCGAGGCCGTTGACCATCATGCGCAGACGGGCATGGGGTTCGTTGCGGCGGCGCATCCAGTGGACGACCATGCCAGCCTGGGAGAGGGTGAAGGCCATGAAGGCGCCGATGGCGTAGAGCGGGATGAGGCGATCGGTGACACCGCCGAAGAGGATGAGCAGAGACGCGGTGAGGAAGACGAGGACGTAGATCCCCCAGGAATAGAGGAGACGGCGGCCGCGCAGGATGAAGACGTGGGGCGCGAAGCTTTTGAGGGCAATGGCGCGGGTGAGGCGGGGAAAATCAGCAAAGGCGGTGTTGGCGGAGAGAGCGAGGACGAGCAGGATGGAAGCGATGGTGACGTAGTAGAACCAGTTGCGGCCGGTGACGGCGAGGGTGAGCTGGGAGAGCACGCTCTGATAGCCGGGGCCGTTGGGGTTGGTTGCGCCAACGTGATAGAGACGGCACAGGGCGGCGATACCGGCGAGCAGGACGATGAGGAGCGCGATGATGACGGTGAGCGCGCGCCGCGCGTTCTTCGTGGTTGGATCGCGGAAGGCCATGACGCCGTTGCTGACGGCTTCGACGCCGGTCATGGCGGTGCAGCCGGAGGAGAAGACGCGCAGCAGAAGCCAGAGGGTGACGGCCGCCGTGGCGGCGGGGAGCTTCGGCGGCGGGACGACGGGCATGGGGTGACCACCGCTGGAGGCTGCGTGGAAGAGGCCGATGGCGATGACGACGAGCAGCGATCCGAGGAAGAGATAGGTGGGAAGCAGGAAGATCACACCGGTGTCGCGGACGCCGCGCATGTTGACGATGGTGAGCAGAGCGAGGACGGCGAGGCAGAGCGCGAGGGTGTGCGGCTGGAGGGAAGGAATCGCGGAGATGAGAGCGCCGATGCCGGCGGAGATGCCGACGGCCGCGGTGAGGACGTAATCGATCATGAGGGCGGCAGCGGCGAGGAGGCCGGCGCGGTCGCCCAGGTTCTCGCCGGCGACGGTGAAGGAACCGCCGCCGTGGGGATAGGCTTCGATGGTCTGCGAGTAGGAGAAATACAGGATGACGAGAAGAACGAGGATGGCCAGGGTGACGGGGCCGATGTAGTGGATGCCGCCGACGCCGAGCGGAAGCAGGAGGGTGAGGGCGGCTTCGGGACCGTAGGCGGCGGAGCTGAGAGCATCGAGGCCGAAGATGGGGATGCCGGCGGCGGGGCCGATGTGCTCGGCGCGCTCTTCGGAGGTAGCGAGGGGCCGGCCGAACAGCAGGTCAGTGATCTGCATGAGGGGACGCTATCCTGGGAATCTTACAGGACCGTTACCGGAGATGCGCTGTGAAGAAGTGGGCCATGATGTGGTCGGCCTCTTTGGACTCGGGGAGTTTGGGATCGTTCCAGAAGGCGTGGGGCAGGCCCTCGAAGACGACGAGCTGCGTGTTGTCGTTGCCGGCGCGGAGGAAGGCGCGCTGAAGGATGGTGGTGCCGCTGAGGAGGATGTCGCGGCCGCTGGTGATGAAGAGGGTGGGGGGCATGTTGTGGAGGTCGGCGAAGAGCGGCGACAGAACGGGATCGCGCGGGTCGGCCGAGCCGACGTATTCGCGATCGTGCGAGGCGGGATCGGGGGGATCGAGATGGCCGGCGAGGCCGTTGAGGGTGTACATGGCCCAGGAGTCGCCGGTGCGGGAGAAGTCGCCCATGCCGGAGAAGATGCCGAGGGCGCCGGGCAGAGGGACGCCGAGCTGCCGGAGCTTTACGGCGACTTCGCCGGTGAGAATCGCGCCGGCGGAGGTGCCATAGATGGCGATGTGATCCGGGCGGTAGGTTTTCAGCAATTCCTTATAAACGGCGACGGCATCGTCGAGCCCCGCGGGGAAGGTATGTTCGGGCGCGAGGCGATAGAGGACGGCGACGACCTTGATGTGCGTGAGATTGGCGAGGGGAATGGTCTCCGTCCAGGAGCCGGAATCGGAATTGAATCCACCGCCGTGGAGATTGAGGAGGACGCAGCCGGGGACCATGTCTTCGACGGGTGTAACGATGCGCACGCGGACGCCGGCGATGATGCCTGCGGAACGGTGGACGGGATAGATCTGGGCGGAGACGTCGCCGGCATGGTTCTGCCAGATGTCGGTGCCACTGCGGCGTTCCTCGAGGGTCTGGGGATGGGGCGCGTCGGAAATCTGCCGCGAGAGAGACTTCTTCGCCTCGGGGCTCAGGTCCTGCGGGATCGGGATGACACGGGTGATGTGTGCGGCGCCGTTGGCGTCGATGTAGCTGGTGTCGTTGTTGGGAGCCTGAGCGGCGGTGGTGCCCTGCTGGGCGAGGAGGGCGGAAGAGGAGAACAGGAGTGCGGTGACGAGGAGTTTCATGGCATTGGCGGGGCTGGAGGCCGGGACGAGGAAGGATATCAGAGGGGGGAGTGCAGAAAAGCGAAAGGCCCGCTTTCCAGCGGGCCCGCTTCAGAGGCTATAGGAGGGGAAATCCGAGGGATTTTTGAGGGTCCTGCGTGAACAGCGTCGCAGGAAGTACAAGGAAGAGACTGATACAACCAGGTAGGTTGGTAACGTCTGAAGTAGCCTCTGGTGTTACAGGTGTAGATGCGGAAAGCGGCGGGGAGTTGTCCGGCACGCGGGAAAATTTCTGCATTTCTGAAAGTCGTTGACGGTCAATGCTTTGGCGGTGACTCCCGGCGCTGCGATCGCTATTGGTGATAGAGGACCTCGAAAAGCTTGGATGCGTGCGGGGGAAGGGTGGCCTGGATGTGGTCGAGGCGGCCCAGTTCGGTGCGCTCCCAGAGGTCGCGGACCGGGAATTTTCCGTACTGGATGCCGAGCTCCTGCCAGGAGTAGCTGATCGTTTGCGGCTGATCGGAGAGGTTGAAGACGGCGATGTAGTCGCCGGCATGGTCGGGCGCGGAGGCCATCCACGCGACGGAGTCGGGTTTCTGGATCACGGGGTGGGAGTCCTCGGCGTACTGGTCGACGGCGATGAGTTCGGGGCTGGTGAGGACGGACTCGGTGAAGGAGTCCATTTTCAGCAGGTTGGTTCCGATGAAGAGGGGCGAGCGGGCGATGCACCAGAGGGTCATCATGGTGCGGACCTCATCGCGGGTGAGGCGGGTCTGGCGCGGCGGGCCCCAGCCGGGTTTCGGGCCGAGGTAGCCGATGGGGAGCATATCCGCGTCGGGCCAGTGGCCGGGGCCGGCGCTGGTATTCCATGCAGCGAGAAGGGCGAACTGGTTTTTCAGCGACTGCGGGAACTCGGGGGCGCCGGGGGGCTTCGACCAGAGATCCCACATGTCGTCAGAGATGCGCCAGAGCTGGGCGCTGCGCACGGCGTCGTCGGCGTCGGCCAGGGGCGTGGGGCCGGGGGAGAGACTGAGCACGATGGGGCGCTCGCTGCGCAGGATGGCGTCGTGGATCATGTGAATCTCGTCGGCTTTCCAGGGACGCGAGATGCAATCGACCTTGAGGTAGTCGACGCCCCACCTGGCGTAGAGATCGATGACGGAGTCGTACCAGGCCTGGGCGGCCTTATTGTTCTTCAGCCCGTAGTTATCGGAGTTCCAGGAGCAGGTGTCGGAGGTGTCGGCGGCTTCGGCGGCGGTGAAGTGCGACCCGGCGATGCGGAGATTGCGGGCGACAGCCTCGCGGGGGATGCCGCGGATGATATGGATGCCGAATTTGAGGCCGAGGGAATGCACCCAGTCCGCGAGCGGACGAAAGCCTTTGCCGCCGGCGGCGGAAGGGAAGCGGTTGAGGGCGGGCATGTAGCGGCCGTCTTCGGACATGGTGTAGTCCATGTGGCCGACGGGATTCTCCGGGTGCTGCGCAAACCAACCCTCATCGATGACGACGTACTGCCAGCTGAAGCGCTGGAGGTGGTTGTGGAACCAGGTGACGCTGTCGCGAAACTGCGGCTCGTCGATGGTGAGTCCCCACGAGTCCCAGCTGTTCCAGCCCATGGGCGGGGTTTGCGCCATGGCGTTCATCTCCTGGCGATCGGAGTGAGCGGGGAAAGCGGAAAGTGCGACAACGAGGAAGGCGAAGAAGACAGGCAGAAGAGATTTCGCAGCGCTGCTGCGCATAGGAGGACGACCTCGCAACGGAGTGAAAAATCGACGTTACCACGCTACACCCAGGAGGCGAAGCGCTGCTGTATACTCCTCTTTCTATGCGTGTATCTGTGATTCTGCCGGCCGCTGGTGTGGGCACGCGCATGGCGCCAGGGCATTCCGCGACGACAGCGCCGAAACAGTTTCTGGAACTGGCGGGAACGCCGATTCTGATCCGCACGCTGCAGGCGTTTGCCGCGATTCCGGAAGTGAAGACGCTGATGGTGGCGGTGCGGGCGACGGAGCGGGAACGGCTGACGGCGCATATTTCGGAACATGGGTTTGCCGATCGCGTGCGCGTGGTGGAGGGCGGCGACTCGCGCCAGGAGAGCGTGTGCAACGCGCTGAAGGCGCTGGATTGCAGCGAAGACGACATCGTCCTGGTGCACGATGCGGTGCGGCCGCTGATCGAGCCGGCGGTGATTCATCGCGTGATCGAAGCGGTGGGAAAGCACGACGCGGCGATTGTCGGACTACCGGCGCTGGATACGATCAAGCAGGTGGAGCGGACGGCGGACGGGGCGATTATCACGGCGACGATTCCGCGGGAATACATCGTCCAGGCGCAAACACCGCAGGGCTTTCGCTGCGGATTGCTGCGGCGGGCATTTGCGGAAGCGGAGGCCGATGGGTTCGTGGGAACGGACGAGGCGAGCCTGGTGGAGCGGGCGGGAATTCCGGTGCATGTCGTGCCGGGGTCGGCGTCGAATCTGAAGATCACACAGCCGGGCGATCTGGAACTGGCGGAGTTTTATCTGGAGCACCGCGGGAATTCGCATTAGCGGCGGTTGCAAGGGCGGCAGGCTGCGTTACCCTGAAGTGAAGTTCTGGGAAAGTACCCATGGATATCCGCATCGGCTATGGCTGGGACTCGCACGCATTCAAGCCGGGCGTGCCGCTGAAAATCGGCGGGCTGAGCATCCGGCATCCGGAGGGACTGGCAGGGCATTCGGACGGCGACGTGTTGCTGCACGCGCTCACGGATGCGCTGCTGGGCGCAGTGTCGGCGGGCGACATCGGCAGTTTCTTCCCCCCGGGCGATCCGCGCTGGAAGGATGCGGATTCGAAGATCTTTCTCGATCTGGCGAAGGAAGAGATCATGAGTGCCGGCTACCGCATCGTGAATGTGGACACCACGCTGGTGCTGGACGCGCCGAAGATCGGGCCCATCGCCGGGGATATGCGGGAGCGAGTGGCGGAACTGTTGGGTATCCTGCCGGCCAACGTGGGGATCAAGGCGAAGACACCGGAAGGCCTGGACACGAACCATGTGGCCCAGGCGCACGCGGTGGTGCTGCTGGAGCGCATCGAAGAGCCGGGCGATCTCCAGACGATGAGTGCGATGATGCAGAGCCAGAGAGAACTCGAGGATGTGGTACGCGATCTGGTGAGTCAGGTGCACGGCGTGCCGGTGAAGGCGCCGTTCGACACGGACGACATTACGTAGCGCGGCGCGGTCCGGCGGAGATCACAGAGATGGTGGAGCGATTTCGCGGCAAGGTTGCGTTTGTGGCCGGCGGAACCGGCGCGCTGGGGCGGGCGGTGAGCCTTGCGTTCCTGAACGAAGGAGCGCAGGTGGTGGTGACGTATCGCCGGGCGGAAGAATTCGAGACGCTGAAGCATGCGGCGGGAGAGCGCGCCTCAGCACTGCGCGGCTCCGTGGTGGATGTGACGGATCCGGCGGCAACGCGGCAGGTGGTGGAGAGAATCCTGGCGGACGTACAGCGAATCGACGCGCTGGTGAACGCGGTGGGCGGCTATGCCGGGGGAATGGCGTTATGGGAGACGGAGCCTGAGGTGTTCGAGCGGATGCTGGCGCTGAATGTGCGCTCGGGGTTCGCGCTGTGCCGGGCGATTGTGCCGGCGATGCTGAGGCAGGGAAGCGGCGCGATTGTCAACGTGGCGTCGCGGGCGGCGTTCGATCACGGAGCGGGCGGGGCGGCCTACGCGGCTTCGAAGGCGGCAGCGGTGGCGATGATGGATGCGCTGGCGGCCGACCTGAAGGGCAAAGGTGTGCGGGCGAACTCGGTGGCGCCGAGCATCTTCGACACGGAAGAGAATCGCAAGGCGATGCCGAAGGCGGATTTTGCGCGGTGGCCGAAGCCGGAGGAGATTGCGCGGGTGATCCTGTTTCTGTGCAGCGACGATGCGCGGCTGATCCACGGCGCGTCGGTTCCGGTGTATGGCGACACGTAGAAGATCGAAGCGCGGTGCAGGGCTGGATGGCGTCGGGGGGGCGAGGGCTCTCTTGTGTCGGTGAGATGAATGCAAAGGCAATGGTCTTGACCTTCTCGTTAACAGAGTGATAAGTCAGGTCCAACGGTGGCTCTCCGCCACTTCGAAGACCGTGAATCCCAACCTCAGGAGAATCGTATGAAAACGGTGAACCACTTCATCGCACGCGCCGCATTGTGCGCCGCGGTTCTCGCGTTGTGTCCTATGGCACAAAGCGCGCAGAGTTCGCGTGCTTCCTTCGTTCCCCTGACCAGCAGCCCCGGTCTGGTCCTGTGCGGTCCAGGTCTGGTTTATCGATGCACTCCCCAGGGATGTTACTGCGTGAGACCTTGAAGGCAGGACGCGCAGGCAGTTTAGAAAAACGAGATAGAAATTAAGGTACCTGGAAGGTGTAACAGCCGGCCCCGCCTCTGCGGGGCAGCGTCTTTCAGATCGTCGGGAAGCGTGATTTCCGATCAGCTCTGCCGCGCGCGCTATGCATTGCGGACGAACCAGAACGTGAGCAACAGCAAAGCGATGAAGGGGATCGCGAGGATGAACAGCACTGCGCCCAGGAGGGACAGCAGGAAGGCATAGTCTTTCCAGGTGTGCCGGTGGGGTTGGCGCAGGTGGCGCACCATGAGCTGGTAGTTGCGGCGGTTGGCCTTCCACGCAATGTCGAAGATGTCGCCGAAGAGGGGGATGGTGCCGATGACGACCTCGAGGCCGAGGTTGACGGTCATGCGCACGAGGGTGACCCAGGGGACGCCGCGAATCCACGCAGCGAGGATGATCACGAAGGACGCGATGCCGGCGAGGATGTCGCCGAGACCGGGGATGAGGCCGATGAGGCCGTCGAGACCGATGCGGAAGGGCGTAAAGGGGATGCGGAACCAGTCGTCGAGGAGGTGCGCGAAGAAGTCGATGTTCTCGTCGGAAAACCAGTGCTGGGCGCGCTGGCGCAGCGTGATGGGGCGGGCGGAGGCGGGATTCTCCGGCGGCAAAAGTTCGGGCTGGGCGGGCTCGGGCATCGGGCGCGGCGACGCCGGCGGAGCGGCGAAACGGCTGTGGGCCAATGCTACAATCAGCATTGGTATGGCGGCTATAGTTCAGTGGCAGAACACCGGACTGTGGCTCCGGGTGTCGTGGGTTCAAATCCCACTAGCCGCCCCACATCAGCGTCCTGGCGGCGCGCCGCGCCGCGCAATTCCGTGACAACCGAGGCAGGGAAGGGCGCCGGCGGCCGCGTGTTTGTTGGCTGCTCGGGATGGGCGTATCCGACCTGGAAGCCGGTGTTTTATCCGGAGAAACTGCCCGCGAAGAAGTTCCTCGAGTATTACGCGACACAGCTGAACTCCGTCGAAGTGAACTACACCTTCCGCAGCTTTCCGCGGCGGACGGCGATCGATGCGTGGCTGGCGCAGACGAGCGCGGAGTTTCGGTTCTCATTCAAGGCGCCGCAGCGCATCACGCATTTCCAGCGGCTGCAGGATTGCGGGCCGACGCTCGAGGCATTTGCCGGGGCGATTGCGCCGGTTGCCGAGGCGGGGCGGCTGGGGCCGGTGCTTTTCCAGCTGCCGCCGAACTTCAAAGCCGATGAGGGAAAGCTGGCGCAGTTCCTTGCCGATGCGAAGCCGTGCGGATTCCGCATCGCGTTTGAGTTTCGGCACGTCTCGTGGTTCGAGGCGGCGATCTACAAGCTGCTGGAGCGGCACAATGCCGCACTGTGTGTGGCGGAGAGCGACGATCTGGAGACGCCGGACGTGGCCACGGCAGACTTCAGCTGTTATCGGCGGAGAAAGACCGAGTACACCGACGCGGAGCTGGCGGAGATCACTGCCGGGTTGCAGGAGCGCGCGGCGCGCGGCGATGTTTTCGCTTATTTCAAGCACGAAGAGGAGCCGACGGGGGCGGTGTGGGCGGCCAGGGTGCTGGCTGCGGTGCGGAGCGCGGCGTGACGGCGGCGGTCGCGGCGCAGATCGGCGATCCCGCAGCGTGGCTTACTGACTTTGTGCCGCGGCGCTGGATGCGCAACGGGCACGTGCAGACGGTGGCGGGGAATTTTCTGCACCGGGATCTGACGCTTCCCGAGCCGGAGCCGCTGCTGGTGGAAGTGGAAGGGCCGGTAGCGGGTTACGGTCCGAGCCAGGTGTTGTGCCACTGCCACTGGCAGGCGAAGGAAGTGCGGCGCGAGCGGCGGACGATGGTGCTGGTGCATGGGCTCGAGGGCTCGTCGCAGTCGCAGTACATTGTGGGCAACACGGCGCGCGCGCTGGCGGCGGGGTTGAACGTCGTGCGCATGAATATGCGGAGTTGCGGCGGCACCGATCATTTGTCGCCGACAATCTACCACTCCGGGCGCTCGGGCGATGTGGGGCGGGTGGTGGACGCGATCGTGCGCAAGCAGCAGCTGGAAGCCGTGGCGCTGGTGGGTTACTCGATGGGCGGCAACCTCGTGCTGCGCTGGGCGGGGGAAGCGGCGGCGCGCATGCCGCGGCAGGTGAGGGCGGTGGTGGGCATCTCGCCTCTCATGGATCTGGCGCCTTCGTCGGCGGCTTTGCACGAGCCGCTGAATCGGGCGTACGAGTGGCACTTTCTGCGCGGGATGATGGCGCGGGTGCGCCGCCGGATGGAGCTTTATCCTCGCATCTACGGGGACGCGCAGGTGGGGCGCATCCGGTCGATGCGTGATTTCGATCAATATATCGTTGCGCGGTACGGCGGCTTTGCCGATGCGGACGACTATTACGAGTCGGTGGCGAGCTCGCATTATGCGGGTTTGCTGCGCGTGCCCACCCTGATTGTGCACTCGACGGACGATCCGTTTATCCGGATGCTGCCGTCGACGCGCGAAGCGCTGATGGGGAACCCGCAGGTGACGTACATCGAAACGGAGCGGGGCGGGCACTGCGCTTTCCTGGCCGCGCCACACGGGGAATACGACGGGCGCTGGGCGGAGAAGACGCTGCTGGGGTATCTGACGCAGAGCGGCGTGGGGAACGGGGCTTAGGGTGGAGGCGGACTGGGCAGCAGAGGCAGGCCCGGGGCTGCCGGTGATCGAAGTGGAGTGGGCTGGATTCGTCGACTTGCAGCGCGAAGCGGGTGGGGTGGCATCGATCGCGGAAGCGGCTGCGGAGCCGGCGCTCAGTGAGGCGCTGGCGGCACTGAACCGCAGGGACTCGCGGGTCTTCACGAGCAAGTGCGCGGTGTGGAAACTGGCGGGCGAGGAGATCGATCCGCTGGAGTTCGACTGCGCAGGGGAAGAGTGCGGGGCGGGGCAGGCGAGCTGGATCGATGTGGTCGCGCGGGACGCGGCGATGTTTGCGTCGTTCGCCGCGCACGAAGCGTGGGTGCGGCGGGTGACGGAGACGCTGCGCGGGGCAAGCGCACGCGCCGGACGGGTGGATCTGGTGGTGCGGGGCGCG
>DATJNE010000117.1:0-24309 GCA_035508305.1 Acidobacteriaceae bacterium
CTGTTGCCGCTCTATGGTGAGATGGCCGACTCCGCGCCGCGCCTCTATCTCGCCGGCGGCGTCACCGCCGCGCGCACCGCGGGCAGCGTCGAGCCCTACACCGATATTTCCGTCAAGCAGATGATCGATGCCGGCCAGATCCCCTGCCCGAAGCTCTTCCTCACCGGCCCGTACCTGGAGGGTTCACCCTCCCTCGGTCCGCAGCTGCACACTCTCACCGGCCCCGATGACGCGGCGCGCCTCGTGAACTACTGGGCCGAGGAAGGCATCACCTCGTTCAAGGCCTACATGCACATCACGCCGGAAGAACTGAAGGCCGCCATCGACGCGGCCCACGCCCACGGACTCAAAATCACCGGCCATCTTTGCGCGGTGGGATTCAAAGAGGCGGCGTCGCTCGGCATCGACAACCTCGAGCACGGCCTCGCCGTCGACACGGAGTTCTATTCCGGCAAGAAGGAAGGCGTCTGCCCCGGCCAGCATCCGCCCCAGGTCGAGCTGGCGAAGATGGACGTGGAGGGCCCCGAGATCCAGGGCACCATCCACTTCCTCATCGACCACCACGTCGCCGTCACTTCGACGCTTGCCATCTTCGAGAGCTTCGCGCCGAATCGCCCGCCGCTCAGCGAGGAAATGCGGGTGCGCGAGTCGCTGCTGCCCGACGCCTGGGGCAGCTTCATGACCACACGCGACCGGATCGCCGACAGCGCTGTGCGCGCGCCCTCCGAGGTGATCTGGGCCCGCCTCCTGCAGATGGAGATGCAGTTCGAGCGCGATTTCGTGAAGCAGGGCGGCGTCCTGATGGCCGGCTGCGATCCTACCGGCTACGGCGGCGTACTGCCCGGCTTCGGCGATCAGCGCAGTCTCGAACTTCTCGTCGAGGCCGGCTTCACGCCGGAAGAGGCCATCCACATTTACACCGAGAACGGCGCCCACTGGCTCGGCGAGGACGCGCACTTCGGCACCATCGCGGCCGGCAAAGATGCCGACCTGGTGGTCGTCGACGGCAACCCCGCAGCTCACATCGCCGACATCGAGAAAGTCGATACCGTCTTTAAGGACGGCGTCGGCTACGACCCGCAGAAGCTTATCGAGTCGGTGCGCGGGCTGGTGGGTTTGCGGTAGATCACTGCGCCCCGCCCATCTTTGCCCGCATCCGCGCCTCCGCCTCATCGCTCCAGTACTTCGCCTTCAGGCGAAGGAACACCGACGAATAGGGGAGCGTCGAGCTGGTCTTCAGGACCAGCACCTGAAAGGTTCTGCTGTCCTGGTCCACGGTGGCGATCAGCTTCCCGTGCGGCTGGGACTGCACCGGCCAGGCCCGCAGCAGATCGGCGACGTTGGAGCGGTACTGCGAAATCCCGGGCGCGTCCTCATCGGAGACGTAGGGCAGCTCGGCATCCATCAGGACGTCCGGACGCAGGTGTTCGGAGTTGTCGATCTCGTTCAGGACGAAACGCAGGACGAAGGTCAGAGGCGCATGCGTATCGATCGTCTCGACGCCCGGCGAACTCTGCAGGGGATAGGCCGAGTCGACGATCAGGATCCAGTTGCGGTGGCCCAGCAGCGGCAGAGCCTGCGCGACCTTTGCCTGCCAGGAGACAGGGCCGTCGGGCGGCGCGGCATGCAGGGCGGGAACGGCGAGAAACAAAGCAAGAACGAAGAGTCTTCTGAACATCGGATCGGCCCTCGAATGTTGCGTCTGGAGTCCGCGCCGCGGGGCGGGGACCCCCCTCGCGGCGCAAACATCATGAATGACGACAGCGCAGGGCCATTCGTTCCCGGCCGCGCCCCCTGTTTATTTTTTGTTGACCTTTCGTTCCTAAAGGATTATCAGTTCTATTCCCCCGAAAAACCGATACGGCAAGGAGACTAAACATGATGGGACACGGCATTATCGCCTGGATCATTATCGGCGTGATTGCAGGGTGGCTGACCGGGAAGATCATGAAGGGGTCCGGGTTCGGCTTCCTGATGGACATGGTGGTGGGACTGGTGGGCGCCCTCATCGGAGGGTTCATCTCCGCGCATCTCGGCTTCGGCGGCGTGGGCGAGCACGGGCTGATCATGAGCATCGTCATCGCCGTGATCGGCGCGGTCATCCTCACCTGGATCGTTCGCCTGATCAGCGGCAATCGGAAGGCAAACCTCTGATCCGGCGCTTTGGGCAAAATGAACAACCGTGCAGGCGCATGGCCGGCCTGCACGGTATTCCGTTTGTGGTCAGAACGGCGCCGCCTCTACGCCTCCTGGTAGACAGCCGCTCCCGCCACGGTCCCGAACACGCAGGCGCAGAAGTCTGCAATCGTCGCGTACAGCGCCAGGTGGTGAGGGTAAAGGTACGGAATCACCATGAAAAAAGTATTGGGTACGAGAGAAGCCAGAACCCAGGCCACCAGTCCCGCGTACACCGCCGTTTTCGGACCCGCTCCAAACCGCGGGCGAACCGCTGCGTAAATCCACACCGCGGCCAACCCAATCACCAACCCCACCAGGTTGAATTCGACGATCTGCGCCGTAGTGAGGCCGGGCTTACCCAGAGCCTTCATAGCGGAGTTCCAGTACGGTCCCAGCCACACGCCCTCCACCAGACTTTCCACGGCGTCTCCGACGATGCCTGCGAGCAATCCACCCAAAATCCAGCGGCCGACGTTGATCTTGCCCATACAGCCTCCTTGATTGTGGAGAAGGTTTTCGAGGGATGAGGAAGTATAGGCCTGCACCAGGAAGGGTGCAATGAGATTTTGCGGCCGGACTCAGCTCTCGATGCGTTCCTCCAGCGCAACCTTGACGCGATCGCCTGCCTTTTTGCCGATCGCCTTCAGGATGTCGCCTTTCACCGGCAATTTGTGGCGTCCGTCCCCGAGCGCCATAAACGAGCTGCGAAAGGGAACGCCGTCCACGGTGCCCCGAACCTTCACCAGCCCGCGGGTACCGAAGAACCGTACGGAGTCAGGCCAGATCACGTAGGTCCACCCGCCCTTTGCCGGGCTCTTTTCGAGTTCGGCCGCGAACGATTGCGCCAGCTTCATCGGGTTCTCCAGACGATGGCTCTACTGCAACAGCGAAATCGCCACGCTCGTCATTGCCGTTACGCCCGTGCGCAGCGTCGGTTCCGGCAACGGCTCGAAGCGGCTCGTATGCGGCCCGGGCAGCTCTTACCCGCCGCGCGCGCCGCCGCGAATTTTACCGGATCCATCGCGCCCAGGATGAAATTAGCCCGCGGTCCGCATGGCGTCCGCCAGGATGTGCGACGTGCGCGCTTCGAAGTGCGAAAGCTCGGGGTGCTCGTGAATGTCTTTGTAGGTGTCGACGAGTCCAGGCAGTTCGGAGCCGATGAAGGAGGGAACGTTCTGGGCTGCGGCGATCGTCGAGAGACACGCCAGCACGGCAATCAGGGTCGTTCGCACGAAAGCTCCTGGCAATGAAGTGGGGGATTCAGTATACGTGAAGGGAAACCGGATTCAGCCCGAGTTATTCCTGATACTGCCGCAGTGCCAGCACGGCGTTCAGACCGCCAAACGCAAACGAATTCGACAGCGCCAGCCTCGGAACGGCCGGTTCATTCTGTAACAGAATGTGATCCAAATGAAGCGCCGGATCGGCCTGCGCTCCGCTCGATGCCAGTCCCGCACTGGCCGGCAGAAGATCCTCGTCGAATGCCAGCATCGTCGCCAGCAGTTCCATTGCGCCCGATGCGCCGATGGCATGCCCATGCAGGCCCTTGGTCGAACTGATCGCCAGTGTGCGCGCCCGCTCTCCGAAGACGCGATGAATCGCCTGGGCTTCGACGCGATCGTTCGCCTCGGTCCCTGTTCCGTGCGCGTTGATGTAGTCCACCTCGTCCGGTGTCGCGCCGGCATCTTCGATCGCCTTGCGCATCGCGGCTGCCGGCCCCGCCGGATTCGGCTGGGTGATATGGTGCGCATCGGACGACATCCCGAATCCGACGATCTCTCCGAGGATCACCGCACCCCGCGCGCGTGCAGAATCCAGCGCCTCAATCGCAAAAATGGCCGCGCCCTCTCCCAGCGTCATCCCGTCCCGATCGAGAGCGAACGGCCGGCACGCCGTTGGCGAAACCACGTGCAGCCCATCCCATCCCTTCAGGAAGGTCAGCGTCAGCGGCGCTTCATGCGCACCCGTCAGCGCCGCCCGGATCGCTCCCGACCGCACCATCTGGAAGGCCAGCCCAATGGCGTGGCCGCCGGAGGCGCATGCGGTGGTCAGCGTAAATGCCGGACCGGTGATGCCGTGCTCCATGCTCACCAGGCTCGTTCCGGCGTTCGCCATGGCGCGCGGCACGGTCAGCGGATGAACCCGCGCTCCGCGCGCATAGAGCTTCTCGTATTCGGTTTCTTCTGTGTTGCGCCCGCCGGTCGAGCATCCCAGGATTACCGCAACCGCATCGCCGGGGTATGCGCCCGCGATCCCCGACTGCTGCACTGCCTGGCGCGCCGCGGCAATGGCAAAGGCTGATGAGCGCTCCGCAATCTGGCGCTGGTTCGCCGTCAGCCATTCCTGCTGGCGGAAATCCTGCACCGTCGCTGCCTGGGAGTAGCGCAGGTCCGGCGGACGGTCCGCCATCTCGCCAATGCCGCTGCGCCCGGCGAACAGACTCTGGGCAAAAGTGGCGACATCCTGCCCGATGGGCGTGATGCAGCCCACACCGGTGATGACCACCCGCGTCATGCGTTCGCTGCGGAAGCTGCGCCCTTCTGCCGCAGGGCCTCTTCGATCCCGGTCACCATGTCGCTGACCGTCTTGATCTGGCCCAGCTTGTCCTCGGGTATCTCGATCTCGTACTTTTCCTCGATGTCGAACGCGAGGCTCACGCGGTCGAGTGAGTCGAGCGCCAGCTCATCGAAGGTGCTGTCCAGACGGATCTTCTCCGGCGCCATGCTTTTCTGTTTGGCGATGAGGGCAATGCACTCGTCGGCGATCGGGTTCATCGGATGCTCCGTGGCCTGTATGTGGAGGATACATGCTCCGGATGCCCCCTCCCAACCCCGTACCGGCAGAGGACCGGGCCCCTCTGTGGATCGCAAAATGACTCGGCGCCAGGGCGAAGAAGAAACGAAGATCGGCGTAGAATAAGCGGATGCTGTCCCCGGTGGCCCCAGTCCCGGAAATCCCTTCGGATATCTCTGTTCCCGCCTCTCTCCGGTGGGCGCATCCCCTCGTTCAGGAGTGGTTCGTGCGCCGCTTCGTCACCCCCACCGAGCCGCAGGAACTTGGCTGGCCGGTCATCAACGCCGGCAAGCCGGTGCTCATCTCCGCGCCTACCGGTTCCGGCAAAACGCTCGCCGCGTTTCTCATCTGCATCGACGGGCTTGTCCGCAAGGCACTCGAGGGCCGCCTCGGCTGTGAAACGGAGATCGTCTACGTCTCGCCGCTCAAGGCCCTCTCCAATGACGTCCAGAAGAACCTCGAAATCCCTCTGCAGGAAATTCAGCAGCTTGCCCTCGAACGCGGCTATCTCTGCCCGCCCGTCCGCGCTGCGGTGCGCACCGGCGACACGCCCGCGGCGGAGCGCCGCTCGATGCTGAAAACGCCGCCCCACATCCTGGTGACAACGCCGGAATCTCTCTACATTCTGCTGACCGCGCAGCGGAGCCGCGAACACCTGCGCCGCGTCCACACCGTCATCGTCGACGAGATCCATGCCATCGCCGACGACAAGCGCGGTTCGCATCTCGCCCTCAGCCTGGAGCGCCTCGATGCGCTGGTGACCGGAGAAAACGCGCTGATGGTCGGTGCGAGCCTGCTTCAGTATCCGCCACCGTTACGCATTGGCCTCTCCGCCACGCAGAATCCCATCGAGCTGGTCGCGCAGTTCCTCGGCGGCTCGCGGGGCGACGGCGTTGAGATCGTCCAGGCCGGCCAGCGCCGTCCCCTGGACCTCGCCATCGAAGTCCCGACCGACGAACTCGGCTCGGTCGCGACCATGTCGATCTGGGAGAGCGTCTACACGCGCATCGCCGAACTGACACTCGAGCATCGTTCCACCCTGGTCTTCGTCAATACGCGATCGCTGGCCGAGCGGCTTGCCTTCCAGCTGGGCGAACGCCTCGGCGTCGAGAATGTCGCCTGTCACCATGGCAGCCTCTCGCGCAAACTTCGTCTGAGTGCGGAACATCGCCTCAAGCACGGCCAGATTCGCGTTCTCGTCGCCACGGCATCGCTTGAACTCGGCATCGACATCGGCACCGTCGATCTGGTCTGCCAGATCCAGTCGCCGCGCGCCATCTCCGTCGCGATGCAGCGCGTCGGCCGCGCCGGACACTGGCGCGGCGCGATCCCCAAAGGCCGCTTCTTTGCGCTCACCCGCGACGATCTCATGGAGCAGGCTGCTCTCATCCGCGCCATGCGCTCCGGCGCCCTCGATCGCCTCGAAATTCCTCCCGCGCCCTTCGACGTCCTCATGCAGCAGATTGTCGCCTCCTGCGCCGCCGAGCCCTGGGAAGAGACAGCGCTCTTCGAGGTTTTCCGGCGCGCGCATCCCTACCGCGCTCTCGCGTGGAAGGATTTCGACGCGGCGCTGCACCTGCTGACCGAGGGCATCGAATCCAGCCGCGGGCGCTACGGCGCCTACCTTTTGCGCGACCGCGTGCAGGGTCGTGTGCAGGCGAGGCGCGGCGCGCGCACCACGGCCATCACCAATGGGGGCGCCATCCCCGATGCCGCGCTCTTTCCCGTGATTTTGCAACCGGAAGGCGTACAAATTGCCACGCTCGACGAGCACTTCGCCGTCGACTCGTCTCCTGGCGACGTGATCCAGCTGGGCAACACCAGCTGGCGCATCCAGCGCATCGAGACGGCCGGCCGGGTCCTCGTCGAGGATGCGCAGGGGGCCCCTCCCACGCTGCCCTTCTGGTTCGGCGAGGCGCCGCAGCGCACGCGCGAGCTCTCGGAATTTGTTGCCGATCTGCGCGAGGAAATCGACCGGCGCACCCGCAACGTGCTCCCCGGCTACGTCAGCCAGGCCAATCCCGAGGTCGCCGAAGCGGCGGCCTTCCTTAAGAGGGACTGCGGCCTGAGTGATTCCGGCGCCGAACAGCTGATCGCCTACGTCGCCCAGGGCCGCGCCGTTCTCGGCGTTGTGCCATCTGTAACAACCATCGTTGCAGAACGCTTTTTTGACGAGGGCGGCGGCATGCAGCTCATCCTGCATGCGCCCTTCGGCGGCCGTATCAACAAAGCCTGGGGTCTCGCCCTGCGCAAGCGTTTCTGCCGGGGCTTCAATTTCGAGCTGCAGGCGGCGGCCACCGACAACGGCATCAACATCTGCCTTGCCGAGCAGCACAGCTTCCCCCTCAGCGACGTCTTCCATTTCCTCACCACCCACACCGTCGGCGAGCTACTGGAGCAGGCCTCCATCGCGGCTCCGGTCTTCAAAACGCGCTGGCGCTGGGACGCATCGCGCAGTTTGCAACTGCTACGGTTCCAAAAAGGCCGGAAAGTCGCGCCGCAGATCCAGCGCATCCGCGGCGACGATCTCCTGGCCAGCGTTTTTCCCCAGGCGGCGGCGTGCTTCGAGAACATCGAGGGCGACATTCAGATTCCCGACCATCCGCTGGTCAGGGAAGTGATGCGCGATGTCCTCCAGGAGGCAATGGACCTCGACGGCCTCAAAGCGGTGATTGAAGCGATGCACGAGGGCCGCATCCGCTGTGTCGCGGTCGATACCACGACACCCTCGGCGTTTTCTCACGAGCTGATCAACGCGAAACCGTACGCCTTCCTGGACGACGCCGGACTGGAAGAGCGCCGCGCCCGCGCGGTCCAGTTACGGGGGGTTCTGCCCGATGCCGAACTGGGTGAGGCCGGCCGGCTTTCGCAGGACGCCATCGACGAAATCCGCCAGGAGGTCTGGCCGGACATCCGCGACGAACATGAGCTGCATGATCTCCTCTGTTCGCTCGTGGTCATGCCTGTCGAGACGCTCCGGCACCCGGGTTGTCTGCACTGGGACGTTTTCGTGGCGCAACTGGAGCGCTCCCGGCGCGTTTTGACGGCCACGCGACATGGCTTGGCGTATTTTGTCGCAGCCGAACGTTCTGAATGGGTTAGGACCCTCTGGCCGGATGTGGATTTCTCTGTGGAAATGTTGAAAACCCCCGGAGAAGTCCCTGGGAACAGCGACATTTTGCGGAAAACGTTACAGGGATGGTTACAAATGGCCGGCCCCGTGACTTCGGCTGCCCTGGGCGAACGTCTCGGCCTCGATGGTGTCGCCGTTCTTCAGCAAATGCTGCACCTCGAGTCGACCGGGACCGTCCTGCGTGGCGTCTTTGAAGGCAGTCGCGGCTGCGCATCTGTGCCTGACACTGAGATTGAATGGTGCGAGCGCCGCGTCCTGCAGCGCATTCACCGCCGTACGCTGGCCACGCTCCGCAAACAGATCGAGCCGGTGACGCCCGCCGTCTACATGCGTTTCCTGCTCGACTGGCAGCATCTCGGCGAGCAGCGCCAGCTCGGCGGCGAGCAGGGGCTTCTTGAAGCGCTTCGCGGCCTCGAAGGATTCGAAGCGCCCGCGGCCGAATGGGAGCGTGCCATTCTTCCCCAGCGCGTCGCCGGCTACGATCCACGCTGGCTCGACGCTCTCTGCCTCGCGGGCGCTGTCGGCTGGGGCCGTCTTTCGCCGCATCCCGCTTTCGCTGACGCCACCAGCGGCGGCCCTCGCCGCGTCGTTCCGACCAGCATGGCGCCGGTTACGTTTTTTGTCCGCGAAGAAGCGCTCTGGATGGATTTGTGCCTCTCGCAGCGGCAAATTCCCGAAGCCAATCTGAACGCCTGCCTGAGCGATCTCGCCAATCACCTTCGCTCTCTCCTGGCCGAGCGCGGCGCCATGTTCTCTGCCGACCTCATCCGTATCCTCGCTGCGCCGGCCGAGGAGGTGCATCGCGCGCTCTGGGAGCTGGTCGCGGCGGGGCTCGTTCATGCCGACGGCTTCGACAGCCTGCGCATCCTCATCGATCCGCGCCGCAAGCGAGCATTGTCTGCACGTGGTGCCGGAAAGGCCGGGGGGCGCCACGCCTCCGGCCGATGGGCTCTGCTGGCCGATCCCGAAGAATCTGTCCCCGCTGGCCAGCTGAAGCATCGCGACGCCGAAGGTGCGGCCCAAGCCGCCGCCCGCCGCGATCAGCAGATCGAATCCGCCTGCCGCATGCTCCTGCGCCGTTACGGCATCGTTCTTCGCGACGTGCTCGCGCGCGAAACCACCGTTCCTCCGTGGCGCGAGCTCGCCGGTATGTTCCGCCGTCTCGAAGCCCGCGGCATTGTGCGCGGCGGACGCTTCGTGTCCGGGTTTGGCGGCGAACAATTCGCTCTGCCGGAAGCCGCCGATGCTCTGCGCGCCGGGCGCACACGCACCCTGGCCGACATGCCGCCCCTTACCCTTGCCGCAGCCGATCCGATGAACCTGGTCGGCATCGTCATCCCGGGTGAGCGCCCCGCTTCGATCGCAGGCAACACCGTCACGCTGCCGTTGCCGCCCAGCGAAGCCGAAGCCGCCGTTGTCGAAATGCCCGCACCCCAGGCATTCGCCTTCGATGCCGCGCTGCGGGAAGGCGGAGCCCTTGCCTGAGAACGACCAGGAAAACGACCAGGAATCCGTTGCTGCGCAGGGATCCAAAGCGGTTTCCGAACCTCGTCCTCTCGTCGAGGGCGAAGACTTCTACCGTGAAGGACCCTACGTCGTCTTCACCGAGGCCTATCACCTCCGTCGCGGGTCCTGCTGCGGATCGGGTTGTCGCCATTGTCCCTGGCGCGATCCACACTCCGGCTGATCCGCCGACGCGGGCAGGGCTGTATCCTTTCCTGAGCATGAGCAAGCTCTCGCATTTCGACGATGCCGGCCAGGCGCGGATGGTCGACGTGAGCGCCAAGCCCGCGACGCGCCGCGAAGCCGAAGCTTCCGTCTTCGTCGCGCTCAACGCTGCAACCCTGGCGGCGCTCCCCCGCAATCCCAAAGGCAATCCGCTCGAAATCGCGCGGGTCGCAGGCATCCAGGCGGCCAAACGCACCGCCGAGCTGATCCCCATGTGCCACCCGCTGCCGCTCAGCTTTGTCGATGTCTGCACCGAAGTCGTCCCCGGCGGCATCGCCATCCGCGCCACGGCGGCCACCACGGCGGCGACCGGTGTCGAGATGGAGGCCATGACTGCAGCTGCTGTCGCGGCGCTCACCGTCTACGACATGTGCAAAGCCCTGGATAAAGGCATTGCAATTCGCGATCTCGTCCTCGAGCGCAAAACCGGCGGCAGGAGCGGCGACTACTCCCGGAAAAAGACGAAGAAGCGTTAAAAAAGCGGCATGCGAGCCAACCGAATCGGCCCGGAAGTCATCGCGTGCACCCGAACAAGCCTCCTGCGCCCTCATTACGACAGGCATCCGCGCCATTGGCAGGCTTCATCTGAACCTGTCAGGTGTCCCTTGTTCCGCAATGTCTGCGACCACTCCCGGCCACGACGGGATCACGGTCTGAGGGGCGGATGAGCAGGCGGGGCCACAGCAAGAGGCAAGTCCAATTCCGTTAAGGATGATCCTCCCTGATGCCCCATGTACTGGTGACGGGGGGCGCTGGATTCTTCGGTGGAATCCTGAAGCGCCACCTGCTGCAGCAACACTTCCAGGTAACCAGCGTCGATCGTGTGCCCGATCCCAGCTGGCATCCGCGCCTCACCAAAATTACCGGCGATCTGCGCGATCCCTGGCTGATGAACGCTCTTTTCGAGCGCGCCGGCTTCGATGCGGTCTTCCACTGCGCCGCGGTCCTGGCGCACGGCTTCTCGCTCGACGAGCATGACCTGTGGGCCTCCAATGTGGGTGCAACGCGCATGCTGGCCGAAGCCTGCCGCGACTACGGCGTGCAGAAGCTGGTCTTCATTTCGACCAACTGCCTGTGGGGGCACAACCCGGGTCATCCCATCGCCGAAGACGAGCCGGCATCGCCCGCGGAAATCTACGGCCGCTCCAAGCTCGCCGCCGAAGAGGTCCTTGCCCGCTACACCAAATATCTCGACGTCGTCATTCTCCGTTCTCCCACCATCATCGATCGCGGGCGGCTCGGCCTGTTGTCGATCCTCTTTGAATTCATCCACGAGGGCAAGACCGTCTGGGTCGTCGGTGACGGCGGCAATCGCTACCAGTTCATTTACGCCGAGGACCTCGTCCGCGCCTGCATGGCAGCTCTGCTGCCCGGCGAGTCGGAGATTTATCACGTCGGCTCCACCGGGGTGAAGCCACTGCGCGACGTCTATCAGGCCGTCATCGATGCGGCCGGCAGCGTTTCGAAGGTTCGTTGTCTGCCACGCCACGCGACCGTGGCTGCGATGCGGCTCGCCCACCGCCTCCGCGTCTCACCCCTCGGCCCCTATCACTGCAGCATGATTGCCGAAGACTTCCTCTTCGACACGACAAAAATTCAGGAGCGTCTCGGCTGGCGCCCCACGCTTACGAACGAAGAAATGCTCGTCCAGGCTTATCGCTACTACGAAACGCGCCGCGAGGAGATCCATCGCCGGACCGAGGTCTCCGCGCACTCCAAAGCCACGCCCATGGGTGTCATCCGCCTGCTGAAGTGGGTGTCATAATGCCTGCGAGCCGTGGCAATACGGCCCTGCGCGCCGGTCGTGTGGCGTGGCCGGAGGCTCCGGTTCTCGACAAGGAACGCCCGCGGCCGTTTCTTGTCGAGGAAGAGGAGCGCCGGCAGGAACAGCGCCAGACGCGCGCCGCGCAGTTCCGGCAATGGGTTCAGCTGGCCGTCCTCGCCGGATACGCAGCGCTCGTCGCCGTCGGCATCGCATACCACGAGCCCTGGGCCGATGAGGCCCAGGCCTGGCTGCTGGCGCGCGATTCGGGTTTCTGGCACCTCATGCTGCACGCTATCCGCTATGAAGGCTCCCCGGGCCTGTGGCACGCCCTTCTCTGGGTCCTGGCGCGCCTTCACCTCGGCTACACCGGCATGCGCTGGGCCGCCGGGTTCATCGCCCTGGCGGGCGTCTATGTTCTCCTGCGCTGGTCGCCGTTTCCGCTCATCCTCAAAATCCTTCTCCCGCTCGGATTCTGGCTCGCCTATCAGGATGCGGTGGTCGCGCGCAGCTACGTCCTCTTCGCGGTCCTCGCCTTCCCCGCAGCCGCGATTCTGCGCAGCATGAGCCCGGCCGATGCACCGCCCCGCCGCGGTCAGCTTGTGTGGCTCGCCGTTCTTCTTTCTCTGCTGGCCAATCTCTCCGTTCACGGATTTGTGGCCTCCATCGGCTTCGCCATGGTGGCGCTGGCTTTGCTGCACCGCAAAGCACGCGCGGGCATCGTGGTGCGCCGCTGGATTCCCGTTACCATCCTGTGCTGCTCCTGGATCTTCGTCGTGGTCACGGTCTTTCCGCCCAGCGATGTCGACTTCCCCGCCGGCAAAAACCTGCAGATGTCCACGCAAAGGTTCTGGGCCGACCTGGGCAGTCAAACCGCGAAGGCAGAGATGCGGCAGGAAAAACTGGAGGGCGCCAGGCCCCTGCCCGGTGAATTGCCCATGCGGGGCGAGCGCCCGTTTCAGAAAACACGGCGCGAAGCGCTCTGGCACAAGGTCGCCCGCGCGCTGGGGCTCCTGACTTTCCCCGTCTCGAATTTCCGCTCCCTCGCGCTCGCTGCCTGCGCTCTGGTCGTCATCCAGGCTTTCGTCTTCCGGCCCGCGCGCGGACAGATCGGCTGGATCGGTCTCATGCCCTGGGCGCTGATGATCGGGGTCTTCACCTGGATGTATCTGGCGCCGCGCCATGCGGGCATGATCTGGGAAGGTCTGATCGCCTCGCTCTGGCTCACCTGGCCCGAGGAAACCAGCGCACGCCGGCACGAAATCTGGGTGAAGCGCATCACCGTCGCGGCGCTGGTGCTGGTCGGCCTCAATCAGGTGCAGTGGACGGCGCACTCGCTGTGGGACGACATCCACAAACCGTACTCCGGCGATGAAGCCATGGCGCGCTGGCTCAGGGCCAATGAGGCCGGCAAGCGCATCGCGGGATTCGGCTACCACTCGGTGGGTGTGACCGCATGGTTCCACGGCCCGCTCTACTTCAATCAGCCCGCGACCTACTGGATCTGGAGCCAGAAACCGCGCAACGATGCGCGCGCGCCTTTCGCCATCGCCACCCATCCCGACGTCATCATCTTTGGCGGATGGAACTGGAGCGAAAACAACGCCGACATCAGCGAAGACTGGATCAAACCCGACCCGGTCCGGCTCAACAGCGTGCCCCTCAACGATGCCTTCCACATCGTGGACTACGCCGAGGCGCACGGCTACCGCGAAACACATCGTTTCTGCGGCCATGCCTTCCTGCGCAGCGGCTACTCGGAAGAACTTTGCCAGGTCGCACTCCAGCCTGTGCCGGTAACCCCTGCGGTGCCGGCGCCGGAATCCGCACAGAATCCCTCGGGCGGCGCGTCGAGTCCCGCTAGAATAGACGCAGCAGGCAGACCGGACGGCCGCTGAGGGGGAGCGCAGGCAAACCCGCAGAGGAAAGTCCGGACTCCGCAGGGCAGTGTGCCGGATAACATCCGGGACCGGAGCCTGAAAGCTCCGGGACGGCCAGTGCCACAGAAAACATACCGCCCCGGTTTTCGAGGGAGGACGCGCAAGAGCCATTCCCGAAGGGAATCGAGGGTAAGGGTGAAAAGGTGCGGTAAGAGCGCACCGCTCCGGCGGTAACGGCGGAGGCATGGTAAACCCCACACGGAGCAAGACCAAATAGGGAACGAGTCCGCAGCAATGCGAACGCGCGCCGGCCCGGCGCGGCAGCCCCGAATGGGGCATCCTGGCAACAGGATGAAAGTTCCGGGTAGGTCGCTACACACGAGCGCCGCAGTAATGCGTCGCCCAGAGGAATGGCCGTCCTCGACAGAATCCGGCTTACAGGTCTGCTTGTTCATCGTGGCCCCGGTTTTCCGATCAGGAAGCCGGGGCCGTCAGCTTTCTGACTTCGCGAAGGGCGGAACGCGCCGCTCTCCCAGGCTCACGTCCCCGTCACCCGCTTCGGCACGTCCGCAAACAGGCTCGCCACGAAATCCAGCATGAACAGCGGGTGCACCGGCTTGGACAGGATCTCAAACATGCTGCCCTTCCTCGCCGCTTCCTCCATCAGCGCCTGGGTGCCGGCGTGTCCGGAAAACAGCACGAGGTGGCAGGCGGGCCGGTTTGCCTTCAGAACCAGCGCCAGGTCAATGCCGTTCATGCAGGGCAGCATCACGTCGAGGATGGCGAGGTCGGGCTCCCACCACGCGATGATCTCGATCGCCGTTTCTGCCGAGTGAGCGCACCGCACTTCGTAGCCGTGTCTCTCGAACACTGCGGAAAGCGACTCGGTGATTGCCGGATCGTCGTCGACGATCAGAATGCCGCGGGGTACTCCAATCCCCTTCACGGGGGCCTCCTCGGATCGAAAGGATAGTTGGGTCGAGCAGGGCCCGTCGCGGACCAGGCGTTGCGGTCCGTCTGTCATCGGCCGGCAAACCATGAAGCCAGGAAGCCCAGGATTCGCCGGACAAAGTAATCGCTTTCTACGATGCAGCGTGGGTGGGGCAGGCGTTGCCAGCACGACCCGCAGCTTTGTTGATAACGTCGTCTCCCGGCTTCCTCAGCGGAAATGCTCCCAGCCGCCCGAGCGGACGGCAACTCTCTTTCCATCAACGGCTTCCAGAAGAATCCGCGGTTTGCCCGAGGCACGCCGGACCATGCTTCCGATCCGATGCACCGGCGTCCCGGCCAGCCGTCGCGGAATCCGTGCCGCGGCGGGCGCCGTGAACAGCAACTCGTAATCCTCGCCGCCATGAAGGGCGACTTCCAGAGGATTCTGCGCTCGAGCTGCCCGTGGATCGATCGGCAGCAACGCCTCCTCGATCACCGCGGCCACATCTGACTCCTCACATACATGCGTCAGGTCCGTGGACAATCCGTCGCTCTCGTCGATCATTGCGTGCGCCAGCTCACGCAGTCGCAGCCCGGCTTCCAGCCGCGGCTCGGGATACAAGTGCGGATGCCCAGGTTCGGCCTTCGTCAACCCTGCGAATCTCCGGGGAGTCTTCGCAAGTTGGGCGAACTCCGCGGCGGCCCCGCCCAGCGCGCCCGTCACGTAGATCGCGTCTCCAGGCCGCGCCCCGGAACGCAGCACGGCCCTGCCGCGCGGCGCCTGGCCGATCGCCACAACGTCGGCCGCGATCAACCCGTCGCGCGTCTTCCCAACAGCCGCCGACTCTGCCGTGTCGCCGCCCGCCAGCGCTACCCGGTGCCTCCGCGCCAGCGCCAGGAAGCCGTGCAGAAATCTGTCGACCCATGCGGACGGCAGCCGCGCCGGAACCGCCAGGGAGAGAAAGACCGCCAGCGGTTCCGCTCCCATCGCTGCCAGATCGCTCAGCCCTCGCGCCAGACACCGATGCCCCACCGACTCCGGCGGATGCCACGCGCGTCGGAAATGCCGCTCCTCGAGCGTGAAGTCCGTCGTCACGCAAATCTCGTAGCCCGCCTTCGGACGCAGGATCGCGCAGTCATCGCCAATCCCTGTCCGCACGGCGCGCGACGACGCGAGCTCGGGTCGCGCCTTGCGCTGAATCGCCGCAATCACTTCGAGTTCGCCGGAAATTCGTCGAGACAAGGAGCGGGGAATCATAAAGATTGCCTGCGAACAGAATATCCGCGGCACGTTCTGCACAAAATGCGTTGCAGCTTTGCGGCTCTCGTTCGTTCCCGGAATTTCCTTCCGGAGAATTGAATGCCCCGTTATCCACTTGATTTACACAAGTACCGGCTCATGTAATGAAGCTACCCGCCTCCGCGGGCCGGAGGGACTCATGGCGAAGGAAGCCTGGATGGACAGCACCCATCTCCGCGTGACCTCAGAAGACGGCAGGACTTCGTATCTCTACGACGTGGATGCCTCCGGTGCCCGCACCTGTACGGAAATCATCGAACGCCGTCCCGACGGCACCACCAATTCGCATATCACCGCGCGCGCACTCGACGATCTCTTCTGGGGCGGCCGCAGCCACCGGCCTTAGGCCGGGACACCAGGCGGGCTCGGGCAGCCTCCCGGTATTCTGAACAGGCGCCTATGTCTGATCAGAGCGAAGCCCTGAAAGCCAGAATCGAACCGTATGTCGCCGCCGGAGGCTCAGCGGTCGGCGATCGCGCCGCGATGGAAGCCTTCCTTGCACTGCGCCTCGCCCTCGAAGCCGGGGTGGTGCGCGCCGCCGAGCCCGATCCCGCGTCGCCCACCGGCTGGCGTGTCAACGCCTGGGTCAAACAGGGCATCCTCCTCGGCTTTCGCATCGGCCAGCTCAGGAGCCTGGATTACGGCCTCTCCTTCGTCGACAAGGACACGTATCCCGCGCGCCGCCTGAATCCCGACCAGGGCATCCGCCTGGTCCCCGGCGGCTCCTCGGTCCGCGCCGGCGCGTACCTGGCCCGTGGCGTGGTGATGATGCCGCCCAGCTACGTCAATGTCGGCGCCTGGGTCGACGAAGGCTCCATGATCGACTCGCACGCGCTGGTCGGCAGCTGCGCGCAGATCGGCAAACGCGTCCACCTCAGCGCCGCGGCCCAGGTCGGCGGCGTGCTGGAGCCCGTCAACGCCAACCCCGTCATTCTCGAAGACGATGTGCTCGTTGGTGGCAACTGCGGCGTCTTTGAAGGATGCATCGTTCGCCGCAAAGCCGTCCTGGCCGCTGGGGTGATCCTCACCCGGGGCACGCCGGTCTACGATGTGGTGCGCGGCGAAGTGCTCCGCGCCACGGCAGACCGGCCGCTCCTCATTCCCGAAGGAGCGGTCGTCGTTCCTGGCGCGCGCGCCGTGAGCAAGGGCCACGCGAAAGACTGGGGCCTCAGCCTCTATACCCCGGTGATTGCCAAATATCGCGACGAGAAGACTGAGCTGAGCCTCGCTCTGGAAGACCTGCTGCGCTGATTACGCCTCTTTCTCGACCGGCTCATGCAGGAAGGGCAGCGGCGTCCCGTTGTTGCCGGCCCAGCGGATGCTGGCGATCAGGTCGCCCATGTTCGGCACGGTCACACCCTGCACCGGAAGATAGAGCCCCAGACAGCGCTCTCCCCACAGATGATTCGCCATGAGAAAGAGCAGCTTATAGCAGGAAGGCCATTCCGACTCCGGCACCTTCGGGCCGTCCGGATACTCCACCTCCAGCCACGCGCGGTGCCGGTCCCACACGCGCTGCCGCACCTCGTTGGTCTCATGACCGCGCCGCCGGTAAGGATGGCCGCTGCCGCGCACTCCGAACAACGCGTCGGAAACGCGGATCATCCATCTGCCTCGGTGCTGCACGCGAGCGATGGACGCCTGGGCCTCCGGTTCCCCCCACACCTGCTCCGCCAGTTCCAGCGCCGCCCTGCGCGTCAGGTCGATGGGTGCCTCCAGCAGCAGAACCAGTGAGGGGCAGGGTTCTTCATCTTCGTCGGGTGAGCCCGTGACCACGCTGCGCAGAAACCGGATTACCCTGCGGATCATCGCCGCCCCATCTTACGACGAGCGCGCCCGGCATGCAACGAGCCTTTCCCTGAAGATATCCCGACCTAATAACTCTGTTGTAACTCAAAGGCCAGAATACTTAGCGCGGCAGGGATGCTTCCTTCGGAAAACGATTTCTCATCGGGAACAGACACCGCCCAGCCGCCGCAGACCGCGCGCCAGTCGCTCTATGCCACTTCGGCGATCACGCGCTCCATCGACCGGTTGGTCATAAACCGTTCCAGAGCCTGCATCGCACAGCCTTGCCCGCACAGATGACGCATCTCCGGGTTCCGGCTCTCCGCGAAGTTCCAGGGCAGCAGCGTGAACCGCTGGCTCGGCTGTCCCTCGTCGAAACAGGGCACGTCGCCCAGCACGAACATCCACCAGTGGTTGGAGTCGCCTTTCTTTTTGCCGCAGATATCGCAGGTGAAGGACACATCCCAGACCATGGCTGCTCCTCGTACGCCTTCCGCTACCGTATCCCGGATGGCCGGCCGTTACTCTAACCCTTCCGTGGGAGGGCTCTGGATTTCGTGCCGCGACCCTCGTATGGTGGTGCTGAGATGGTTTGCTCCAACTGCCAGGGGACGGAATTCCGTCTTTCCAGCCTTCGCTTCCGCGATCTGGAGCATCTGGCGGTGCTGCAATATCCTGTCCGCTGCCGTTATTGCCATCACCGAACCTACGGCAGCTTCCTGCTGGCACTGATCCTGTTCCAGTTACGCCGCCATCATTTTGGCGGCAAGGAAAAATCGTAGCTGGGCCGGTCCGCTGTGGATGCTCGGATGCGGGCCCCCATGCTGCGGTTGTCGCGCCGGCTGCGGCCGCGCAGCACGGCGCATCCCTATTGCGGAGTCGGCCCCCGGACAATCTGCACCAGGTTGTCCGGCTGGATGTGCTTCGCAAAAGCCGCCTTCACCTCGTCCGCGGTTAGAGCGTAGTACTTCTTCGCCGCCAGGATCGGCTCATCCAGCGGGAGCCCGATCTCCGCGCGCCCCAGCAGCCCGCCCGCCACCGCATCCTCGCTCGATTCGCTCAGCGGAATGGAGCGCAGCAGCAAAGCCTTGGCCTGGTGCAGTTCCGCCGGGGACACATCCTGGGTTCGCATCTGGTCCAGGTCGCGGACGATCAGCGCCCGCGCTTTGGAAACGTTGGGCGGATCGCATCCATAATTGACCGAGTAACTGGCACGCGTCTTCGACGTGTCCAGGCTGACGTCAACGTTATAAACATAGCCGGCTACCTGGCGCAGGTCGTGGTAAAGCCGCGTGGCATAGAACCCGCCCCCCAGTACGTGATTCCCCAACTCCAGAGGATAGTAGTCCGGATCGAAGCGGTTGAGATCGAGTTGCTCCGACAGAGTCACCGAATCCTGCACTGCCTGCGCATCCGGCACGTTCGCCGCCGACGCCTTGTTCACCGGAATTGCCGGCAGCGTCGTATTCGGCGCCGGCCCCGTCGCGCTCCAGTCGCCGAACCACTTCTCGATGACCGTCCGCGCCTCCTCCGGCGTCACGTCGCCGATCACCACAATCGTCGTCAGATCCGGCCGCACCGTCGCCGCGTGATAGGCCTTTACGTCGTCCAGCGTCACCTTCATCACCGTCTGCGGAGTGGTCTGGCGCAGCACCGGGTCGCCCTTCGGCAGCAGCGCCACATCGAGAGCCCGCGAGGTGCGGTACCCCGGGCTCTGCAGGTTCCCGGCCACAAACTGTGCGATCTGCTGCTGCGTGATTCTGAATGCATGCTCCGGCAGCGCCGGATGCAGTTCGTTGTCCGCCAGCAGCTGCACGCCCCGCGAGAAGTACTCTTTCAGCACCTTCACCGAGAAGCCGTAGCCTGCGCTCTCCGTCGCTGCTATATCGTCCAGTGCCTTCTGGAACGCCAGGCGATCCAGCGTCGTCGTTCCGTAGGAGTAGAGGTCGTCCAGCACCTCACCGACGCCTTCCTGCCCCGGCGGCGACTGCAGATCGCCATTGTGCTTCACCGCACCCATCACCGTGACCGTCGGGCTGGTCGTGTCCGTGCGCACGATCAGCCGGATTCCGTTCGGCAGTTTCGTGTCGGAGACCGGGATGAACGTCGTCGGCACCTGCAGCTTGCTCAGCTCTTTCTCCGCCCAGTCGGGCAGCGTCACCGGCTTGGTCGGAGCGGCCGTGGTTTTTTCCGCGCCGCCGAATCCTTTTTCCGCCACCGGCTCGCCATTCGGCGCCGGTTTCAGCGTCGCCGTGATGGTGGGCGCGTTCAGCAGATACTCCTTCGCCACCCGATTCACGTCCGCCAGCGTCACCTTCTTCATCGCATCGATGTCTTCGTCCGGCGAGGTGCGCCCTTCGGAAGCCAGCGCCTCCGACCACACCGAGGCAAGGTCCGGAATCGAGTTCCGCTGAAACTCCGCCTGCGCAATCTCGGCGCGCTTCGAAGCGTCCACCAGATCGGCGGGCACTCCGTCCTGCGCATATTTGTTGACGATCTGCCGCATCTCCTCGATCGCCGGATTCGCGTCCTGCCCCGCCGGCAGCGCTACCAGCCCGAAAGCCACGCTTGCCTTCCTGTACGTCTCCGCCAGACCGAACTCCGCCGCCAGAGCCTTGCCAGCCGGCACCATGCCGTATAAATCCGCCCGCTGGCTGGCCAGCACGTCGGAGAGAATCTGCATCGCCGCGTAATCCGGCGAGTCCGTCCCCGGCAGCCGCCATGCGATGAACCCCAGCACATACGGCAGGTTGCTCTCCAGCGTGAACGTCTCGGCTTTTACCGGTTCCAGATGGACGGCCGGGTGCGCCGGCACCGGGTGGCTGGGAATGCCGCTGTAAATGCTGCGAATTTTCTCCAGGGTCGCCGCCGGGTCCACGTCCCCCACCACCATCAGAATCATGTTCGACGGGGAGTACCACTTGTCTGCAAACTCCTTCAGCATCGCGCCTGTGGTCTTGTCGAACGACGGCCGCGTGCCCAGCGCATCGTGCGCATAGGGCGTACCTGCAAACATATCCTCATTGAGCCGACTGACAAACTTATAGGCTGGGTTGGAGAGGTCGCGCGCCACCTCCTGCTCGATCGCGCCCCGCTCCTGATCCCACTCCGCCTGGGAATCGTCGATACCCTGCAGACAGGCTGCCTGCGCCAGCAGCGCCACATCCACATCGGCCGCCGGCACCGTCTCGAAATACTGCGTGATGTTCTGCTGCGTATCCGCGTCGTTGTCGCCGCCCATCAGCGCAAAAATCGCTGCCGTCTGATCCGCCGTCATCCCCTTACACCCGCGGAATGCCATGTGCTCCTGCGCATGCGCCATCCCCGGAAACCCCTCCGGCGTCTCGTCGGCGCCGACAATAAAGTTGGCCTCCACCGTCACCACCGGCGCCAGCGTATTGCGGATGATCACCACCCGCATGCCGTTGGGCAGCGTCGCCCGGGTGGGTGGTTCCTCAGCCGCGCGCAGCAGGGGCGCAGCCACAACAGCCAGCACGACAGGCAACGCCAGACGCAAAAAAGACGAACGCTTCACGATTCCTCCCCAAGGAGTTTCCCTTCAGAAATGGTACTGGAAAGCTGACAGCCCGGACCGTGTGCGTCTGCGGCCGTGACGAATCGGGAGCCCAGCGGGATCGTGGGCGCTGACTCAGGCACGCCAGGCTCCCGTCCCCAGCCTTACTCGTCTTCTCCGATCGGCATCCCCGGCGGCGCGGTCACCGGCTTCGCCGGCACAAACGTTTCAGGATCTTTGAGGAACTCGTCGATTCGCGCCACCTCGTACGCCCGCCAGGCCGCATCTTCCTGGCCGGAGCTGCCTCGCGCATAATCGTCGCGCAGCGCCTGCAGTTCCACCCGCACCGTCCCTCGCACTTCGGACGATGCTTCCGGATTCGCCGCCAGCCCGAGCAGCGCCTCCACAATGCGGCTGTCAATTCCCCGCTTCACTTCCCCTTCGAGCCCCTGGCCAGTGTCCGCGCTTCCCGTCGCCTTCACCGTTGCCTGGATCACATCCTCCAGCGAAGGCTCCGCACTGTCCTGCGCGTGATACTGCACCAGCCGGTTCGCCCGCTCCGGATTGAACACCAGCGCCAGCGTCAGATCCGCCGCTGAATCCGCCGCAGCAACGGGATCGAACGTCACGCCTGTGTCCGACGGAAAGCTCTCCTCGGTCCGGGGCAGCCCCGGCGGGCGCGGCGGCAACAGCTTCAGCACAGGCTCCGGCAGCGTCAACAACCCGGGCGACAACGTCTTCAGCACGCTGGCCAGCGCGTGCCGCTGATCCGCCGGATCGACAATCTCCGGCAGCATCTGACCATCCCCGCGCACGTTGTAGCGATAATCGAGCCCGCCGATCTCCTTCGCCGCCGCCTCGGTCTGGTAGCGATGAAACAGATACAGCGGCACCAGTGTGTCTTCCAGCTGCGCCAGCGGCTCTCCCTCGTGGATCGCATCCACGCCGAATCGCTTCATCGCCGCGGCCCGCACCATCAGCATGCGGTCCAGCTCCGCCGCCGGATCGGTCCCGTTGTCCCACAGGTGCGCATGCGGATGCGCTGAGCCCAACGGCCGCGCGTCCTCATCGGTGATGTAGATCATCCCCGTCTTTTCCGAGTCGCTCAGAATCTTGTCCAGCGCCGCCGCATCCTCATACGGTTTCCCGTCGCGATCGAACTCGCGATACCCGTAATCGATCGCCACCTTGTCCCACACGCCAATACCCACCGGATAGGCGTGGCTCAGATCCGGCACGCCATTCGCCCCCAGCGTCACCCATGGATGCGGATAATCCATCACCGACATCGTCTCGTCGGGCGGATGCGGAAAGCTGCTCGCGGCGAAGTTGTGCGCAAGGCCCAGCGTGTGCCCCGTCTCGTGCGCGCCCAACTGGCGAATTCTCTGCAGCACCATCTGCAGCGCCGCATCATGCGCCTCATCTCCCGCCGGTTTGCCATTTTCATACGGCGCCAGCAGCGCCTCCGCGATCAGATAATCCTGCCGCCCGCGCAAACTCCCCAGCGTCACGTTGCCCTTGATGATCTCCCCCGTCCGTGGATCGACAATCGACGCCCCATAGCTCCATCCGCGCGTATACCGATGCACCCACTGGATGATGTTGTAGCGCACATCCATGGGATCGGCGCCCTCGGGCAGCACGTCGACGCGAAACGTCCCCGGCGCCCATCCCGCCGCCTGAAACGCCTGATCCCACCACCGCGCCCCTTCCACCAGAGCGCTGCGCAGCGGCTCCGGCGCGCCCCGATCCACGTAATACTGAATCGGCGTTACCGCCTCGCAAGCGTGGGTGCAGTTCGGATCCTTCCTGATCAGCCGGTGCCGCAGGATGAACTGCTCCTCCAGCGGCGCGCTCAGCGGCGCATCGTAATCCCGATACGTCATCAGGAAATATCCCGCCCGCGGCGAAAACCTCCGTGGCGTAAACCCCGGCGGCGGCAGCTCCACAAAGTTCTGCCTCTCACGCACCGTGATCGCCCGCGGATCCGGCGCCACCTCCCGCAGGATCCGGCCCATCGGCGGCGTGTCCTCCGCACGCGGCACAAAGGTCAGCTCCGCTTCCACCACCGTGTTCTTCGGGAATGCCTTCGTATGCTCCAGCACGAATGTCGACCGCGCCGGATCCACGCGATACGCGCCCTGCTTCCCCTCCGCCAGCCCTTCGGCCATGTGGTGCACGTCGCTCAGGAAGAACTGCGTCGCATCCACCAGCACCGCCCCGTCCGGACTCTCCGCGTCGACCGTGAATCCGGCCACCACCGAGATCGGAAAGGACTCCTCTACCGCCGCTTCTTCCGCCGCATCGCTCGACGAACTGCGGAACTTCAGATTGGGTTCCACCAGCAGGAGCTTCGGCCCCGTCCGCTCAAAGTGGACAATCGCCCCCGGCGCAATCTGCCCGCGATCCATCCCGTAGCCGCCCAGTTGGCTGCTGCCCATGCTCCACGGCGTCGAGTTGGTCCAGATCAGGTCCTGCGAGCGCGTGTGCGCGGCGTTGCCATCCAGCGGCACTTCGAGGTAGAGCTTGCCCGTCCTCGCATCCCAGTCCAGCGGCAGCAGGCCGGGCATGTGTTCCATCGACCGCGTTTTTTCTGCAATGGATGCCGGCGCTTTCGCCTCGGCATTCTGCGCCGCGGCAGCGAATCCGGTTGAACTGGCGATCAGGGCAAGGGGGAAGGCAACAGTGAGCAGAAACATCCGCATGCGAGCCATGCGCCGTTATAGCACGGAGCGGCCTTTCCCCCGCGCGAGCCCGGCCCGGTGCGAAGTCTCCGCATCGAGGCTGAGTGATAAACTGAGCAGGACCCTTGCTGTTGTCGGGACGTGGCTCAGCCTGGTAGAGCACTCGCTTGGGGTGCGAGGGGTCGGCAGTTCAAATCTGCCCGTCCCGACCATCGACCTTCTCCGCAGATCCCTCACTATCCAGAGCTATCGCGGTACCTGCCACCCCGCCCCCACCGTCGCCAGCGTGATCCGGTCCGTCGGCGCGTTCCCCAGCGATTTCCCCAGCTGCGGAAACGCCGCCTTCACCTGATCCGTGTTCGCCCACACCGGCACTTCCCGCATCGCGTATTCATACGTCACGGTCGTCTCCGTGAATCCGTCCTTCGGCCCCGGCGGCGTAAAGCTCTGGATGCCCGTCACCTCACGATGCCCGTAACAGAAGCGCGGCGCAAAGCGCTGCCCGGCGAGCCCATTGAGCGAGTACCGGTCCACGTGCATGTCGCGGTCTTCCAGCCGGGTCAGCATCCCGGCGTCGGTCAGCGCGTCCATCTGCTTCTTCTCCTCCGCCGCCGTCGCG